>JBEKNT010000098.1:0-18457 GCA_049522565.1 Acetobacteraceae bacterium | reverse complement strand
GAAAATCACGCCCCTTCCAGCAAGACACACCGCGCCGGGTCGGCGGAAATCCACGCCGACTGCCCCTCCGCGATCGGCTCCAGCGCCGCGCTGCGAATCACCAGGTCGCGGTCGCCCCAGGCGACATGGATCTGCGTGAAGTCGCCCTGGAACACGCAGCGGTGCACCCGCACCGGCCACACGTTCACCGTCCCCTCCGGCCGCGCGGCGCTGAACTGCAAGTGCACGGTGCGGATCGAGAAGGTCGGTTCGGCGCCCGGCGCGCGGCCGCACGCATCGCCGAGCACGATCTCGCCCGACGGCATTTCCAGCGCGATCAGGCCGTCGCGCGCCAGGTCCGGCCGCAGCCTGCCGCTCACCAGGTTGGACGAGCCGACGAAGTCCGCGACGAACCGGTTGCGCGGCCGGGCGTAGATCTCGGTCGGCGTGCCGGCTTGCTCGATGACGCCGTCGCGCATCACCACGATGCGGTCCGACATCGCCAGCGCCTCTTCCAGGTCGTGCGTGACATAGACCGAGGTCACGCCCAGGCGATGCTGCAACTCGCGCAACTCGATGCGCATGTCGGCACGCAGCTTGGCGTCCAGGTTGGACAGCGGCTCGTCGAACAGCAGCACCGGCGGCGAGAAGGCGACCGCCCGCGCCAGCGCCACGCGCTGCTGCTGCCCGCCGGAAAGCTGCGAGGCGCGCCGCGCGGCGTACGCGCCCATCTGCACCAGGTCGAGCGACTCGCGCACCCGCGCCTCGATCTCCGCCTTCGGCCGCTTGCGCACGCGCAATCCGTAAGCGACGTTGTCGAACACCGTCATGTGCGGCCAGATCGCGTAGGACTGGAACACCATCGACAACCCGCGCTTCTCCGCGGGGATGTCGATGTGTTCGGCCGAGGAATACACCACGTGGCCGCCGATTCGGATGGTGCCCGCGCTCGGCCGCTCCAGGCCCGCCAGCGCGCGCAGCGTGGTCGTCTTGCCACACCCGGAGGGGCCGAGCAGGGTCAATTGCTCGCCGGGCTGCACCGCGAAGCTGACGCCGCGCACGGCCATGACGGGGCCGTACTGAATCGACAAATCCTCCACCTCGATCGGTTCCGCCTTCAGCGCCAGTACTGCCGGCGCGGTGTTGTGCCAGATCGCCATATCAGTCGCCCCCGGGCTCGGCCGTCTGGCGCGTCGCGACGACGAAGATCGCCATCGCCGCCGCCACCACCACGGTCTGGATCAGCGCCATCGCCGCGGTCAGTTCGGCGCTGGTGGCGAACCAGGATTCCACGATCGCCGGCGTGATCACCTTGCTATGCGGCCCCATCAGCAGGATCGACGCGCCGAGTTCGCGCACGCTGGCGATGAACAGCAGCAGCCAGCAGGCCAGCAGGCCGGGACGCAGCAGCGGCATGGTCACCGTGACCAGCCGATAGATCCACGGTGCGCCGCACATCTGCGCGGATTCCTCCAGCGTCTTGTCCAGTTGCAGCATCACACCGGAGATCGTGCGCATGCCCAACGGCAGAAACACCGTCAGGTAGGCGATCAGCAGCAGCCAGATCGTGCCATAGATCGGCAGCGGAATGACCAGCCACGCCCACATGATGCCGAAGGCGAACACCAGCCGCGGCACCGCCTGCGGGAACATCGCGACGTACTCGATGACGCCGCGGCCCGGCAGGCGGGAACGATAGACGATCCAGCACAACAGTCCCACGAGCACCGTGCCGATCGTCGCGGTGGCCAGGCCCAGCAGCAGGGAATTGGTCAGCGCCGAACGCACCGCGTTCATCGCCAACGCGCCGCGATAGTTCGCCAGCGTCCAGTTCGCGGCAGCAGGGAATGCCACCGCGATCTGCTGTAGCGAGGCATAGATGAGCGTCACCAGCGGCAGCACAACCGACAGCAGGACATAGAAGGCGCAGACGCCGAACAGCACCCAGCGCAGCCGGCCCATGTCCATCCGGCGCGGCCGGAATGCCTTGCCGGTGACGGTGACGAAGCTGCGCGAGGTGACGATGTGGCGATAGATCATCATCATCACGAACATGATCGCGAACAGCGACACGCCCATCGCGGCGGCCAGCGGCAGCCGCGGCGGGTATTGCGAGATCATCTGGTAGATCGCGGTCGTCACCACATAGAACCGGTTGGGCAGCCCGAGCACCAGCGCCGCGGTGAACGATCCGAGCATCTCGGCAAACACGTAGATCGTCGCCCCCAGCACCCCCGGTGCGACCAGCGGCAGCGTCACCTGCAACATGGTGCGCAGGCGGCTGGCTCCGGCCATCTGCGACGCCTCCTCCAGCGACGGGTCCATCGACTTCATCACCGCGCCGATCATGAAGAATGCGACCGAGCCCTCGAACAGCGCCATCACCCAGGCGATGCCGAACGGGGTCACCATATCGATCAGCGCGCCGTGTCCGCCGGCCGCGCGCCAGAGCTGGTTGATGAAGCCACTCTCCGGCGCGCCCAGCAGGCTCCAGGCGAAGGCGCCCAGCAGCGGGGTCACGTAGTACGGCACCGCCATCAATTGTTCCAGCGTGCGGCGGTACGGCACGTTGGTGCGCGACAGGATCCAGGCGGTGACGAAGCCGAAGATCACCGCCATCGCCGTCGCCGCGAGCGAGACGGCGACGGTGTTGCCCAGGATGGACGCGTAATGGCCCATCGCGACGAAGTTGCCGAGGCCGTACGCGGTCGGCGGGCGCACGTCCGGATCGCCCACGTCGAGCGCGGCCTGGAGCAGAAAGAAGATCGGATACAGCACCAGCACGCCGACGATCGCCGCCAGCAGCATGCCGGCAATCGCCTGCGCGGAGACGCGCGGCAGCGACGGCCGCGCGATCGCAGCATCGGACACCGATTACAGTCCGAGCATCGCGCTCCACACCTTGTTGAACTCGTCGTGGCTGGCGACGTAGTCGTTGAGATCGGTCGGCGCCAGCAGCTTGAATTCGCTCAGCCGCGCGCCGGTCAGCATCGGCGGCGCGTCGTCGCGAATCGAAGCGTAGATCAGGTTCAGGTTGTCCTGGTAGAATTTCTGGCCACGCAACGACATCGCCCAGTCGACGAACAGCTTGGCGGTCTCGGGGTGCGGCGCGCGGTTCACCGCCCCGACCACCAGCGGGGTCGCGGGCAACCCGTCCGGTGGGGCGACGAAGCCGATATCGGCGCCCTTCTTCTGATACAGGACATAGGCCGCGTATTCGCCCACGGCCGTCACCTTGTCGTCGCCGCGCGCCAGCCGGTCCATCAATTGCACGCGGCTGTCGAAGGCGTGCGGAAGCTGCTTGGCGAAGCTGGTCCAGTAGCTGTCGCCGTACAACTTGCGCAGCTCGTACCACTGCACGAACTGCAAGCCGGAGGAGGCGATCTTGCAACTCATCGCACCGCGCCAGCGCGGATCGAGCAGATCCTTCCAGTTCTTCGGTGCGTCTGCGTCCGGCACGCGGGACTTGCAGTAGCAGATACCGGTGAAGTCCACGCCGGTCCAGAAATACGCGCCCGGCGGATCGCTGAGATATTTCGCCTGGTAGGCGTGCGCCTCGGGCGATTGGTAGATTTCGTAGCCGCCTTTCTTCTGGAAGTCGATCGCGGGAGCGAGGTCGGACAGTTGGATCACGTCCACGTCGTATCGGCCGGCGCTGCGCTCGGCCAGGACCTTGCTGTACAGCGCGCCGGTCTGCGCACGCACATAGCTGCCCTGGATTTTCGGAAAGTCCTTGGTGAAAGCATCGACAATGGCGGCGGTGCCGGCCTCGTTCTCATGGCAATAGAACACGAACTGGCCTTCCTGCTCGGCCTTCGCCATATCGGCATAGGTCTGGAAGTCCAGCACCTTGGTGGGCGGCGCTTTCGCCTGCGCCCACACGGTACGGCCGGCCAGGGTTGCCCCGCCAATAGCGGCGCCCGCCTGCAACACGTGGCGCCGGGTCGGACCTTTCGCGTTGGACATCGTGTTCTCTCCCTGGGTCGTGTTTTGCGACCGGCTGAGCATGCCGTTGCCGGAGGAAAAAAGCTACGGCGGGGCGTCTTCAAGGTTGTTGGATCGATCTGGGAATCAAACCTGCCATTGTCGTGGCCATGGACATCCGCGGTCAGGGCGGCAGGAGCGCGTCCACCATGGCCTCCATCTCCGCTGCCACGCCGTCAGCCGCCAGGGCGGCGCGGATCGCGCGGCGCTTGGCGGTGAAGTGCTGCGAGTCGGTCAACTCGACGCCCGCGGCAACGGTCTCGGCATGCGCCGCGGCGGCGGCGAGGTCGCGATGCAGTGGGTCGGTGTCGTCGTATTCGGGGATCGGCAGAGTCCAGACCAGATTGTCGAAATCGCGCTTGTCTCGTTGGCCGTGCGGCTGAAGGTCGGTGACCTTGGCCAGCACCGCGGCACTATTGATTACGGCTACCAAATATCCAGCTTCCCCAGCGGAGCGCGCTGGTGCCCAGTATGCTTTGTGGTCCACCAAGGTATCGTTTGCGGCTATGCGAACCGCACTAAGCCGGGTACCCGCTTTGGTATAGAGGACTCGAATCGTTGGAGGGCCGGTTTGGCCGGATAGAGTGTGCATGTGATCGATCCGTTGTAATAAGGTCATTCGCGGCTCGCCGTCGGGCCTTTTGTTGCTCCGCATCACCCACTTCTCTTGAACGTCGCGTAGCCAGGCAGCCAAATAGCGACAGTCGGCATCGCGCGCCGCTTGGGCGTCGAGAACTTTCGACCCAATAAGCGGAATAACGGCGGTAACAGTGT
The DNA here is from genome assembly GCA_049522565.1 of Acetobacteraceae bacterium. GTDB lineage: Bacteria > Pseudomonadota > Alphaproteobacteria > Acetobacterales > Acetobacteraceae > JASHVB01. The sequence goes on along the minus strand of JBEKNT010000098.1, from coordinate 13,720 downwards.
CCAAAAGCCTGAACGGTGCAATCGTCTCCCCAAGTGCTAGCTGGCGAAGAAACTGTGCCTCCACCGGCCCGTGCGGAGGCTGCACCGTCGTCCAGGGCGCTTTATCAAGTGCGCCGACTCGGCCTTGCATTCGGGGCGCCTCACGTCGCCCGCCGAGTCGCCCAATTGGCTCGGGATCCACGATAAAGAAGCGACGCGGCACAATGGTTGCGCCCTGCTTGAATCTGCTGCGATAGGGCGAAACGCCGATCAATGTCCGTGCCCGCGGCCACGGCACGCGGCTATGGGTCAACGCACGTGTCGCCTGCGCGTCATCAGCATCCCGCCGCGGCAGGTGACCTTCCCAGCGGTCCACCTCGGCCGGATGCGCGCCCGCCATCTCCCGCCGGCCGAACAAAACGCACGTGCTGGTCGTGCTGCTGCCGGATTGCGCGCCGAAGATCGGCCAGACGCGTTCCAGCGCCCAGCCACCGGTCAGCCGCACGGGCGTCTGCCCCAACCGCCCGGCGCGCAGCCCCGCGAAAACCGGCGCGTTGAGCACCGCGTAGGGCAGCACGAAGGCAATCCTCCCACCTCGCACCAAATAGCGCTCCGCCCCACGCGCCCAGAACAGCGCGCACATATCCTGCTGCGTTGCCAGGTTGCCGCCGACCCAAAGGTCGTAGGCCCGCAGCGCCTCGCGCAACCGATCCTTCATTCCGGCGCTGAGGTGACGGTACACGATCCACGGCGGATTGCCGACCAGCACATCCGCCCGCTGCTCCGGCCGCGACAGCCAGACCGGACGCACCAGATTGCGGAACACGAACGTCCAGATGCCGTTGCGCCCGGCGCGATACAGCGCCTGCAACTGGGCGAATGTCGCTGCCAAGGCGTCGGCGTCCGCGGGCGCCGCACCTTCGATGCGCCGCAACGCACGGCTCACCGACTCCTGCGTCGCGTCGTCGGCGAGGCCCTGGTTCAGCGTGTCCAGCCCCTGCTCGAACACCGCCTGGTCCTCCGCGAATCCGGCGGGGATTTGCAGCGGGCGGTCGTCGCCGGGCACCTGCACCAGCACATCGGCGCTATCGACGTAGCGGCGGAGGTTCCACTGCATGGCATCGCCGAGAAACACCGGCACGGCTAGCTTCGCAGGGCGGTCGGCCACCAGATCGCCAAGCGCCAGCAGCCAGGTCACCCGCGCCAGCGTGACCGCAACCGGATGCACGTCCAGGCCGCGCACCTTCTCCTCGCATGCCTCCAGGATGCGCCGTCCGGACCAACCCGCCGCCAGTCCCGCGGCTTTCAACCGGCGCACCGCGTGGAACAGGAACGTGCCGGAGCCGCAGGCCGGGTCCAGCACCCGCTGCTCCAACGGCGAGTCTACCGCAGCCGCGACGATCCGTGCGGCGAGCCAATCGGGCGTGTAGTACTCGCCCAGATCGTGGCGCTGATCCGGATCGACCAGGCTCTCGTAGAGGATCTTCAGCACGTCCGCTTCTACGTCGCGCAGGCGAAACCGGGCCGTTTGCAGCGCCACGTGGCGCACCAGTTCCGCCCCGGCCGGCAGCTTCAACGGCCAGTCGAAGAAATCCGCCTCGACGGCCCCCAGGATGCCCTCATCCGCCAGTGCCCGGCCCGACAACAACGCGACGGGATCGTGCACCGGCAGGTCCAGCACCCGGGCGGCGATCGCCTTCACCACGGTCGTCAGGTAGGTGTGCTGGAGGAACAACGAATCGTCCCCCACATCCTCGCCATAGGCTTCGCGCAGCAGCCCGTCCCATAGATCGCGCTTCAGGCGAACCTCGGGGTCGTCCCGCAACACCGCCCAAAGTGCGTCCAGGGCCATTCTGGCCTGACCGAACGTCAGGCTGAAACGGCCGAATGCCTGCGCGACGACGCGTGGCTCCGGCAGGATATCCGGTCGATCGGACAGCAACGGCTCGAGCCAGGCCAGCAGCTCGTTTGGTCGCTCCGGGTCGGTCGCGTAGCGCGCTACCTCTTGCAGCGCGCCGTCGCGTAGCGTGTAGGCAATGAAGGTGGCGCCATCCGTTGCCAGCCCGGTGATGGGGCGCGGGCTGCGTTACCGGGACGCCGAATCGGCCAGGTAAACCGGCAAGCGGGCAAGCACGTCGTCCAGCTCACGCCGCAGATCGCTCTTCAGCTCGATGACGGTGGCGCCCCACATCGTGTCGATGCGCCCGGTGCCGTCGAGGAGATAGACCTCGTGGCCGATTTCCTCATACGGTGCGCCGAACCCGGACCGCAGCAACTCGGTGATGTGGCCGCGCAAGGCCTCGTGCCGTGGGCGGCCGGCAAGCGCGCGCACCAGTTCGGGCAATCTTTCGCTATGCCAGGTTGCGGTCACGGTCCCACGATGCGTGAATGGCCTCGGTTCGCCAAGTCTGGCCCGAATCGGGGCGAGCCTGCTAACCTGACCCTATGCCCGCATCGCAAGCTGATCTGTTCGGGACCGCCTCGCCCCTCAGCGAGGGACCCAGCGACGAGATCGTCGCCCTTGTCCGCCGCCGTTTGCACGCAACGCTGGCGCTGGTGAAGGCGGCCGATGTTATGCCGTGGCCAGATCTGCTCGCCATCATCCGCGAGGACAACGCGTTCCGCTTCGCCAAGGACGTTCTGCCCCAGGCCGAGGGTGCGGCGCTTTGGGCGGAGTTCGACGTGGAGATGGATCGCCTCTACGCCATCATGAACGAGGGCAAGGAGCCGGACCTGGGGGACTGAATGTCCCGGACTCCCGCCGCCATGCCGAGCCTCTCCCTGGCGGAACAGTGCGGCATGCGGCAAAGCAAAAAAGAATTCATACGCAGATGCAGGCAGATGAACGCGGATGCACGCGGATGGGCCAGAGTCCGGCATGCTCGTTCACGGCAAACGCCATCAACTCGAGCCTGATGAGCCATGCCGCCGCGGACGCCCATGTCCGATCCGCGTGCATCAGCGTTCATCTGCCTGCATCTGCGTTAGACGCTTGCTTGCTTCGCCGCGGGCCGCACGCCGTTGCGAAGGTGCCCGGCCCTGGGCGTTGGTCAGAACCCCTTGCACCACATCGCACCGACACGGCCTGACACAGGTCAAGCCGAGCCGCGCCGTGGCAGGCAAGACCCCATGCACCAGAACGTGCCACCACAACCGGAGATCGGTCGAGCCGGTTTGCACGACCTTGGCCAGGACCCCATGCACCAATTCGGCAAACCCGCACCGCCCCGCCTTGGCGCGCGCCACGCCGGCGCTATAACCCCGGTTCAGGTGGATGAAGGGAAACGACCATGCTGACCAGGCGCTGGGACAAATCCAAACTGCCGTCGCGTCACGTGACCGTCGGGCCGGATCGCGCGCCGCATCGCAGCTACTACTACGCGATGGGCCTGACCGAGGCTGAGATCGACCAGCCCTTCGTCGGCGTCGCCACCTGCTGGAACGAGGCCGCCCCCTGCAACATCGCGCTCAGCCGCCAGGCGCAGTCGGTGAAGAAGGGCGTCGCGGAGGCCGGCGGCACCCCCCGCGAGTTCACCACCATCACGGTGACCGACGGCATCGCCATGGGCCACCAGGGCATGAAGTCGTCCCTGGTATCGCGCGACCTGATCGCCGACAGCGTGGAGCTGACCGTGCGCGGCCATTGCTACGACGCGCTGGTCGGCCTGGCCGGCTGCGACAAGTCGCTGCCCGGCATGATGATGGCCATGCTGCGCCTGAATATTCCCTCCGTGTTCATGTATGGCGGCTCGATCCTGCCCGGGAAGTTCCACGGTCGGGACGTCACCGTGGTGGACGTGTTCGAGGCGGTCGGCCAGCACTCCGCCGGCCGCATGTCCGCCGAGGAACTGCACGAGCTGGAATGCGTCGCCTGCCCGTCCGCCGGCGCCTGTGGCGGCCAGTTCACCGCCAACACCATGGCGACGGTCAGCGAGGCGATCGGCCTCGCGCTGCCCGGTTCCGCCGGCTCCCCCGCGCCCTATGAGGAGCGCGACCGCTTCGCCGTGGAATCCGGCCGCGCGGTGATGGCGCTGCTGGAAAGCGGACTGCGCCCGCGCGACATCGTCACCCGCCGCGCGCTGGAGAACGCGGCGATGGTGGCGGGCGCCACCGGCGGCTCGACCAATGCCGCGCTGCACCTGCCGGCCATGGCGCACGAGGCGGGCATCCGCTTCACCATGGACGACGTGGTGGAGATCATGCGCCGCACGCCGTACCTGGCCGACCTGAAGCCTGCCGGCAAATACGTTGCCTTCGACGTGCACAAGGTCGGCGGCATCCCGGTGATCCTCAAGGCGCTGCTGGAGGGTGGGCTGCTGCACGGCGACTGCGTCACCGTCAACGGCAAGACCCTGGCGGAGAACCTGAAGGACGTGGTGTTCCCCACCGACCAGGACGTCATCTATCCGGTGTCGAAACCGATTTCCACCACCGGCGGGCTGACCGGGCTGAAAGGCAACCTCGCCCCGGACGGCGCGATCGTGAAGATCGCCGGCATGACCAACCTGCGTTTCGAGGGCACCGCCCTGTGCTTCGATTGCGAGGAGGAAGCGTTCGCCGCGGTGCAGGCCCGCGCCTACAAGAAAGGCGACGTGATCGTCGTGCGTTATGAAGGTCCGAAGGGCGGGCCGGGCATGCGCGAGATGCTGTCCACCACCAGCGCGATCTATGGCCAGGGGATGGGGGCGGATGTGGCGCTGATCACCGACGGGCGGTTCAGCGGGGCGACGCATGGGTTCTGCATCGGCCATGTCGGGCCGGAGGCGGCGGTCGGCGGCCCGATCGCTCTGCTGAAGAATGGCGACAAGATCGTCATCGACGCGGAAAAGGGCAGCATCGACATGGTGGTGCCGGAGGCGGAACTCGCCGCCCGGCGTGCCGCCTGGCAGCCGCGCAAGACCGACTACCAGAGCGGGGCGATCTGGAAATACGCGCAACTGGTGGGCCCTGCGTCACTCGGTGCGGTGACGCATCCGGGCACCGAGGCGGAGACGCACTGCTACGCGGATATCTGACCGATCCTGACGCTCTCCGGCGTCGCTTGCCGCCGGCGCCGGACTGTCGCCACCGCTACCGGCGACAGGGCAAGGCGCCGGCAGGCGCGCGGGCCCTTGATGGGGGACTGCATCCCCACCACTTTGCTGTTGCCAGGGCGCCTGGTCTGGCGATCGCCAGCCCGACCGTGCGCCACATCAGCAGGCCGGTGGCCGGCAACGGCGCTTGCGATCGTTGCTGCTCATCGTCCCGGGTGATGGAGTCCACCTGCCCCAACCGCCCCGGGCTGATGACTCCTACCGACAATTCGGTTGGAGACGTGCCATGGACGGTCCCTTGGATGCCGCGCTGGACGCCAGACGCGCACCGGAAGGGCGCCTCGAAGCCCTGAGCCTGCGCGGAACCGCGCTGCGGCCGCGCCTCGCCGGGGGTCGCTTCGCCCCCGCGCGGCGCCGCGGCTAAACGACGATCCGAGGCCGGCCATGGACCTTCGCGAATACGATCGGATCAAGTTCGAACTCTCCGCCATCCTGCGCGCCATCAGCCAGCGGACGGCACAGCGGAACGGGCAGCGCCCGCAACCGTTGCAGGAGCTGTTCGCGCGGCTCGCCGAGGATCGGTTCAACCTCGCCATGGTCGGCCGGTTCAGCCGGGGCAAGACCTCGCTCCTGAACGCGTTGCTCGGCACGGATCGGCTGCCGACCGGGGTGGTGCCGCTGACCTCGGTCATCACCCGGGTGACCTACGGCAGCGAAGCGAAGGTGGTGCTGAACTACTACGGCACCACCCTGTTCATGGACATTCCGCTCGACCAACTGGCCGACTACATCACCGAGCGCGGCAACCCCGGCAACCGGCGCGGCATCAGCATTGCCGACGTGCAACTGCCGGCGGAACTGCTGCGGCGCGGCTTCACCTTCGTTGACACGCCGGGGCTCGGCTCGTCCATCGCGGCGAACACGCGCACGACGGAGGCGTTTCTGCCGGACGCGGATGCGCTGATCCTGGTGAGCAGTCACGACAGTCCGCTGTCGGGTGAAGAGCTGGCGCTGGTCGATCAGGCCCGCGCAAGGACGCGTCGCGTTTTCCTCGTGCTGAACAAGCAGGACATCGTCGACGCAGCCGGCCGCGAGCAATCGCTCGCCCATGTCCACGCCGAGCTGGCCCGTGTCGGCGTCGCCGCGGCCGTCGTGGTCTTTTCGGTCTCCGCGCGCGATGCTCTGGCTGCGAAAGTCGCCGGTGATGCGGCCTTGTTGGCCGCCAGCGGCCTGCCGGCGTTGGAAGCCGCACTGGTCGACTTTCTGGTGAACGGCCAACGCCATGCCTTTCTGGTCAGCGTGTGCGAGCGGATCGCGCTGCTATTGCGCGACCCGGGGCCGGCCGAGCTGGCGCCGAAGCTGGCCGAGCTGCGCGCGCGGGTCGAAACCACCGGGGCACAGCCGGCGAAGCCTGCGACGCCGGAGCTGCCGCCGCTTTCGCCGCTGTTGCCGGCATGCGAGGTCTGCGCCCAGCTCGCGCAGGCCATGTTCAACTTCTTTGCGAACTACCAATTGCAGCTTTATGGCAGTTCCCGGTTGCAGGCCGAGCTTGCCGCGCATGGCGGATTCTGCCGCCTGCACGCGCGTCAGTTCGAGGCCATTGCGGCCGGCCGCGAAGTCGCGATCGGACTGGCACCGGTGCTCGCGCAACAGGCCAGTCGGCTGCGGCACATCGCCGCAACCGGCCCATCGCCGGCGCGGTCCGCCGAGCTGATCGCCGACCTGTTGCCAACCGGGGATAGCTGCCCGGCCTGTGCGACGGCGCGCACGATCGAGGCACGCGAGATCGGCCGGCTTGCCGCATTGGTGGCGAACCAGGGGCCGGGCGTCGTGCATCGGCGCTCCGCCTTGTGTATCCCGCATCTGGCCCGCCTGGTCGCGGCCGTGCGCGATCCCGGCCATGTGCAGGCCCTGGTCTTGCGTCAGGCGGAACTGCTGGACCGGCTGGAGGAGGATGCCCGACGTTTCGCGCTCAAATACGACGCGGTCAGACGATATGATGCAAGCCAGGAGGAATTCGCGGTGGCGGGCCGGGCCCCGCGCGTATTGCTCGAACACCCCAGCGCGCAATGCGAGCCTGGAACTGCTGATGCCGCGACATCAGGCGTCGGACCGGGCGTCCTTGCAAAATCGTAGCCTCGGACGTCGTGGTTCCTGGCCATAACGATGAGCCGCAGCTTCATGGTGGCATTCACGCGACGCCCGGGTATGACCACGGGAGGGGACATCGAATGTCAGGCCAAGGCGGTATCGTTTCGGGCCCGGGGGCGAAGGCGCATGCACCGGATCGGTGACCGGCAATTCCTGCACGCGTGGCAGCGGATCCGGGCGGGCACGCAGCCCGATCCCGAGGCCATGACGTGGCGGATCGGCGACGTCATGTGTCGCCGGCATCGACATAGCCTCATGGGTCCGGATCACCGTATCGTTCTCGACATCTGCCATCTTGAACCGACCGGCAACGGCGCCAACTGGCAGGTCATGGTGACAGCCGAGCACTGGTGGGACAGAAGCCGGACGGTCATCCGTAGCCAGCTCTGGGCATCGCACCTGTCGGGTTCGCGGGAGCGTGCCCTGGCTTGGTTCTTCGACACGGCCGCGACGCTCGACCGGCGAGGTGCAGCGCCGTGAGGGCCGCAACGATCGTATCAAGCGGCGGCCGCGGGAGTGTCAGTTCCTCGATGGCCGGTTTCGGAGCCGAAAATGCTGTTGTACAGGTCTTCGCCGAAACTCGTCCGCAACGGTTCTCCTTCGACCAATTTGAATGTTCGGGTGCCGTCGGCTTGTCTGTCGGCGCGCAGGAACAGGACGTTTCCCGTATTCCCCTCACAGAAGCCGCGCGCCAATTCATAAAGATGGGTCACGCAGACGATCTTGACCTGCCTGGTCAGCAATGCCGATATGATCTGCCTCGCGATCTCCGAGCCCTCGCGCTCGTTGGTCGCCGCGAAGGATTCATTGAACAGGATCATCGGATATGACGTGATGTGTTCGACGATTTCGCTCATCCGGCTAAGCTCTTCGTCGAGCTTGCCGCTTTTCATGCCGGTATCTTCTTCCCGTTTGTAATGCGTGAAAATTCCGTCGTGCAGACTGGAACAGTATGACCTGGCCGGCACGAACATGCCGCATTGCATCATCAATTGCGCCAACCCGACACTTTGCAGGAAGACCGATTTGCCGCCCGTGTTGGCGCCGGTGACGATCACGAGAGCCTGCCGATCGGCGTCCGCATCGTTGCCGACCACGCGCTGGTCCATGCTCAATGCCAGACAGACGTTGGATAGTCCTTGCAGCGAGAGCCGGCGTTCCCCGGCGGCCACGGGCGCGGGCAGGCACATGGACACTCCCTTTCGGTCGAGCGCCTCGTGCAGGTTCACGCAACCGACATAGAACGCCAGTTCCGTGCGCAGCATGCCGAAGAAGTCACGCACATGCTCCGTGGCTTGCAGCAGCGCATTGGCAACCAGGCCGATCCCCCGGTCCCGCAGCTCTGCCAGCGCCCTGGCACCGGCTTCATCGCGGGGATGCAGCGTGAAGCTGTAGATCGGCGGTTGCTGCGTGAACAACGGCTGCTGCGTGAAGCGCCGTATCAGCGCCAAGAGCCGCGTCAGCCAGGTTTCCTTCTGATAGATCGGTTTCCGCAGGACATAGTGATCACCCTTGTTGCCGGTGCCCAATTCGGCGCTGAGCAACGCCCCGCGGCGGAATCTCAATTGTTCCAGGTGATAGCGGACGCCAGCGAAGTACTCGTCATCGAGCTCGCGCTTCAGAATCGCATAAAATCCGGTCCACCCCTCCGAGACGAACTTATCAGCGTGCGAATCGGCGATCTTCCTCAACGTCCTGAGAAAGCCGAGGAACGCCTGCATCAGCTCGATCGAGTAGCGCAGGGCCCAGTCGGGGTAACGATCGAGGGAACCAAGATAGTGTTTCTTCTGCTGTTCCATCGCCTCGCCGGCGACAGCGTAAAGCCTGCGGACGACAGCGGGGTGGTTCAGGCAATCTTGCAGGACATTCTGGCGATACCGTATCGTCGCGAGATCATTGTCGAAGCCCAGCAAGATAACCTTCCTGGTCACCCCGAGGACGAATGCATCGCCGCGTGCCATCGCGGTGAACAGGGTGTTCAACGACAGATCCTTGACGAGCGCTTCCTCATTCCACGGCAACGGTCGTCGCAGATCGAAATCCTGATCGGCGTGCAGGAGATGCGCCTTCACGAGCCGACCCGCTGCTTGATCATGTCGTAGGTAAGGCGGTACTTCTCTGCGATCGACATCGCGTAGGACAGGCCGTCCGCGGGCCGTCTGACGATCTTATAGGTTCGCAGCGCCGGATTATCGGGGACCACCGTGCTGACCATGCTGACGGTCTGCTCTCCCAAGCACGCCAGCTCGTCAAGGAACGTCACCCAGACACACAACAGGTCCAGTTCCATGACCTTCGTGGCAATCCGCTTGCTAAGAACGATGGCATCCCGCAGCGTGGTGGACGTGAAGATTTCATTCATGATGATGATACTGTCCGGCGTAGCGCGCTCCAGGATTTGGTGAACTCTGACCAGATCATCCTGCAGTTTGCCTCGGAGATTGCTGATGCTTTCCTCTCTCTCAAAATGCGTCAGAAGCTCGTCGAACAGGAAGAGCTGCGCTTCCCGGCCGGGGATCGGACAGCCCAGGCTTGCGAGATAGTGCAACTGCCCGAAGCTGCGCGCGAAGGTTGTCTTGCCGCCCTGGTTCGGACCCGAGACAACGATGATGCGCTCCCGATCCCTGAGGTGAAAGTCATTGCAAACCGGCACCGCGCGTTCGCTGATAAGCTTGCCGGCAAGGGCGAGATCGAAGCCCTGATGGCTGTAAACTTCCTTGCATGCCTGGACGACGTGCGGATAACAGAACTCCAATCCGGCTGTCTTGAAGAGAGCGATGCGCTCCAGATAGGCGATGTAGAACTGGATTTCCCTGTCGAATGTTACAATCGTAGAATCCAGATAATCCCTGTGCTCTGTACCGAAGACTTCTAATGTCGAAAATATGTCAGGATACAATCGGGTGACCAGGTCGAGGACCTTTTCTTCGATGTGGTTCATATCCGGTGAAAGGCTGAAATTGAATTTATAGTCCTTGGCGTCGCCCTGTTTGAACCTCTCGAACGTCGCCCCGACCTCGGCACTGTAGTCGCTCTCGCTGGCGTATTTGCGGACCTGGAGGTGAGGGCTGTTGATGAGTATGCAGTAATTGATCGAAGCGAGATCGGCCGCAAGCTCCTTCGTTTGCTTGAACAGCGCGCCGAAGCGCTCGGATGCGGCATACCGGGCCAAATATTCGCGGAAAGCCAACAGGCCGCGCGATGTGCATTCCGCAACGGACAAGTCCTGCGCCAGGCAAGTCACCGCATCGCAATAGATCTGCACCGCATCGAGGAACCAGCGCTCTTTCTGCCGCCTGTTGCGGAGCTTCCCGGATTGCACAAGATGCTGCCGCATCGTCTGCATGCTCTGGGCAAAAGTCTTGATGCTGTCGAACAGATGGACATTTTCGAGCGCCCGCATGACCTCGTGTCGGTAGGCAATGGCGTCGATATCATGCAGCGGAATATAGAAGAAAGGCTTCAGGTTATATTCGTCCCTGCCAGCCGTAATGGCGGCGACGATCTGATCGAGATTGAGGTCGATAAAGCAGTCGGGTGCGGCAGGCCGCACGTCTGGAACACGGTCGGCGGTACCATCAAACAGGATGCTGCGGAAGGTCATCGTGTGGCACTTCCATGCACACGCGGCTTGGCCGGACCAGCGGCGAGGCCGTGCGCATGCGACGGGCCTCGTGCCGCGGCCTGGCAACCGCACTCTATCCGGCGGATGGCAGAACGTGCGCCAGCTCGGCCGCCGTCCCCAGTTCGATCTCGATCTCCAGCAACCGGTTGTATTTGGCGATCCGTTCGCTGCGGCAGGCAGACCCGGTCTTGATCTGGCCCCCGCCCATGGCAACCGTGAAGTCGGCCATGAAGGTGTCCTCGGTCTCCCCGGAGCGATGCGAAATCACGTAGCGCCATCCGGCCGCCCGGCACAGCGCGATGGCCTGCATGGTCTCGCTGACCGTGCCGATCTGGTTCAATTTGATCAGTGCCGCGTTGGCGGCCTTCTCGGCGATACCGCGCCGGATGAAGATCGGGTTGGTGACGAAATTGTCGTCGCCGACGATCTGCACGCGGTCGCCCAGCGCGGCCGTCAGCCTGGTGAAGCCGGCCCAGTCATTCTCGTCCAGCCCGTCTTCCAGCGAGACGATCGGATAGGCATCGATCCAGCCGCCGAACAGCGCAATCATCTGCTCACTCGTCTTGCGTCCCTGGCCGGATTTGGCCAGATCATAGACGCCGTCCTGGAAGAACGAGCTGGCGGCCGGATCGAGCGCGATGGCGATGTCCTTGCCCGGGCGGTAGCCGGCGGCCTGGATGGCTTCGACGATCAGCTCGCAGGCTTCTTCGTTGCTCTTCAGGTTGGGCGCGAAACCGCCTTCATCGCCGACCGACGTGGCGTACCCCTTCTGCTTCAGGATACCCGCCAGCGCATGGAAGGTTTCGGCACCGTAGCGCAGCGCCTCGGCGAATGTCGGGGCGCCGACCGGCATCGCCATGAACTCCTGGAAGTCCACGCTGTTGTCGGCATGCTTGCCGCCATTGAGGATGTTCATCATCGGCACCGGCAGCCGTGTCGCGCCGGGGCCGCCGAGATAGGCGTAGAGCGGCAGGCAAGCAGCCTGGGCCGCTGCCCGCGCCACCGCCATCGAAACGCCGAGGATGGCATTGGCACCCAACTTCGCTTTGTTCGGCGTGCCGTCCAGCGCGATCATCAGCCCATCGATCGCCGCCTGGCGCGACGGATCCATGCCGATCAACGCCGGCGCGATCACGGTGTTGACGTTGGCGACCGCGTTGCGCACGCCCTTGCCGCCATAGCGTGCCTTGTCGCCGTCCCGAAGTTCGACCGCTTCGTTCTCGCCCGTCGAAGCGCCGGAGGGAACCGACGCCGACACTTTGGTGCCATCGTCGAGCCTCACATGCACGCGCAGGGTCGGATTGCCGCGTGAGTCGAGGATCTCATGGGCGGTGATCGACGAGAGAATACTCATGGTCGGTCTCCTGGGATGGTCAGGTTGGCAATATCGGGCAGCGACATGATCGATGGTTAACAGGGCATGGATGATGCCCCACGGGGCATCCATCGGCGGTGGCGGGATTCTGCCGCTGCCCGATCGGCACGCTGCGTGCCGCCATGCGCCTTGCAAGGTTCGCCGGCGCGTGACGTAACCCCGCATGGTTTCGGGGCCGCCCGGCAGCGGATGGCCTAGCGGCCGCGGAGGGCAACCGGAGCAACCGAAATCTCCGTATCGACAACGGCGGCGTCATCAGGCTCGTCGACCGGCGTGGGCTGGAACCATCGCTGGGCGATCAACGTCGGCACCACCGCGCTAAGGATCACCGCCGTCACCAGGATGGTGTACTGCTGCTGGTCGATGATGTTGTTGGTCAACCCGAACAGCGCCGAGATGCTGCCGAACGTCAGCCCGGTCGACATCAGCAGGGTCGTGTACATCCCGTCGCGCGGCTTGAACCGAAAGAACCGTGTCAACGGCAGGATACCGACGAACTTGGTGACCATCTTGATTGCCAGGAAGAACAGAATGAGGCCGCCGGCGGCCACCACAGCGCGCGCCTCCACCAACGAACCCGCCTTGAGGAAGTAGAACGGCGTCAGGATAGAGAATGCCACGATGCGCATGCGGTGCGGCAGCTCGCGATCCTTCAGGAAGGTTGGTGCCAGCACCATGCCGACGAGGTAGGCGGGCAACACTGCCTCGCTGCCGGCGACGCTGGCCAGCCCGCCGAGGAACAGCAGGACCAGCGCGACGAACTTGGTCTGCGGCTCGCTCACCCGTTCGCCCAGGGCTGCGAACAGTCTCGGCGCGTAGCGCGGGATCAGGAACAGCGCCACTGCGGTGACGCCGACGAAGGTCGCGAGCCACACATTGTAGTTGGCGAATACCAGCCCGAGTGCCAGGACCGTCCCCAGGTCGTTCACAAAACACGCAGCGAGGATGATCTTGCCGAGCTCGGTACGGTTGAAGCCGGTCTCCACCATCACCGCGTAGACCACCGCGACCGAGGTGGTGGACAGCGAGATCCCGGCGATCTGCGCCTGCGGCCAGGGCCAACCCACCGCGTAGCGGGCCAGGAACAGCACCCCCAGATAGGGCGCGAAGAAGCCGACCACGCCGATGCTCATGCTGGACCAGAAATTCTTGCGGACCACCTGCGGATCGATCTCGGCGCCGGCCAGGAAGGTCAGCAGGATGGCGCCGAAGCCCGCGAGGAAATTGACCCATGGCGCGAGTGGCAGGCCGATGAGGTTGCCGGCGACCGCGCCGACCACGATCTCGACCAGCGCGACCGATATCGTGACCCAGATCGACAGTACTGACGCGACAAGCGCGAGCCCGATCCACAGGGAAGAAGCGAGCCAGACGGAGGCCATTGCGTTCTCCTCGCAGTTCCGCGGCGGATGGTGCGCCGCCAGGTCCGATGGACGCGAAGGAAACGAACGACCCCACCGCATCCTTGCAAGCGGTAGGGGTCATCAGCCCGGTCGGGCGGTTTCGGGGAACCCCATCCCCATGGACGTGCAACCTAGAGTGATCACCCGGCTCGTT
>JBEKNT010000097.1:0-18482 GCA_049522565.1 Acetobacteraceae bacterium | reverse complement strand
CCCAAGCAAGGCACCGGATTCGCTCGATAAGAAGGATGAACACACGGTGGAACTGGATTTTGTCCATCCGACCCAAAAAAGCCGCTTGACAGGGAAACCCTCATACGAGCCCGGCCATGACGGTTGGAGCGGGCCGTGCGAACCAGCCGAGAGTCAGTCGTTCGGGCGCTCAGAGCGCAGCCATCAGGTCGGGATGGATGTCGGGGCGATAGACCTGCCATCCGTGTCGGCCATCAGGCTTCTCGGCCACCAGGATGGGCCCGGCGCTGGCAAGATCGGGTCCGCCGGTGTTGTCGATCAGCAAGCCCCGATGCGCTCGCGACGCGAACCAGCCGAAAGCGGCGTGGGATCGGGCCCGCCGCGCCAAGACCCGGTCGGTGGGCACATCATGGCCGCCCTCGACCACTCGGTCGGCGACGCGGGCAACGTGCAGGGCCGCGGCCCGCAGGGTGACGAACACCAGGCCGAAGCGGAAGTCTCCGGCCAGCGCCTCGGTCACGCGCGGGCGAAACTTGTCGCTGGAGAGGACCGTTTCGACCAGGAAGGAGCGGCGCGCCAGGATCGCCCGATCGACCAGGCCATCCGACTCCGCCTGCGCCAGGCGCACCACCTCAAGCTCGGTTGCCGCCGGCATTTGCTCGCGGAGCGAGCGGGCGATGTCATCGGGATTGAGCGAGAGTTCCGGCAGCGGACCGGTCAACGCGGCCAATGCGCCAGAGCGCACCAGGGTGGTTTTTCCCGAGCCGTTGGGCCCGGCGACGATCCAGAACCAGGGAGGGATCAGGCGACTGCCGGCGAATCGCCGGCCCGACCGGTTCGCACGGTGCCATCCGGATGGACGAACACGACCTCGCCCCGGGCGTTCAGCGTCGAATAGGGCAACCCCGCCGCATGCTTGGCGCGAAGCTCCCGATCCACCGCGCCGGCCAACGAACGCACCACAGCCTCACCCGCCGACGCCCGGTTGCGCAGCCGCACCACCGTCGCGCTGGCTGCGACTTTGTCGGTCTTGCGCCGGGTGCGTCGGACGGTTGCCATCGGCCAGAACCTCTTCGCCGGGTGTGCGCGGCGCCCATGGGATCGGTGCGCCGCGACAGAGTGCCATAAACGCCGGTTGGCTGAAAGGCCGGTCCCGCCCGGCGTGTTGACCGGCACACGGAACGACGGAAGGCGCTGCGCCTTGCCGCCCTGCGCCGCAAACACGCTGCCGGGCAGGCTGGCGTTTAGTCGTGGTCGATCAGCCGCGTGCGCTCGCGTGGCAATGTGGGGGCGGGGTTGCGTTCCGCCAAGAGCCGCAGCCCCTCCAGCGTCAGGTCGGGCTCGATCTGTTCGATGACCATGGTGCCTTCGGAGAACAACGGCGCCAGGCCACCGGTGGCGATGACCTTCATCGGGCCGCCGTACTCCGCCTTGATGCGGGCGACGAGGCCCTCGATCATTGCGACATAGCCCCAATAGACGCCGGACTGCATGGCCGGGACGGTGGAGCGGCCGATCACCGCCTGCGGCCGGGCGATGCCGATGCGCGGAAGCTGCGCGGCGGCCTGGTGCAGCGCCTCGATCGACAGGTTGATGCCGGGGCAGATCACGCCGCCCAGGTAGTCACCGTCCTTGTCGGCCACGTCGAACGTGGTGGCGGTGCCGAAATCCACCACGATCAGCGGCCCACCGAAGCGGCGGTGGCCGGCGAGCACGTTCAGCAGGCGGTCGGCGCCCACTTCGGCCGGGCGGTCCACCTTGATCTCGAACCCCCAGTCGAGGGTGGAGCGGGCGATCAGCGGCTCGACGTTGAACCAGTCGCGGCAGCAGCGGCGCAGGTGGTACAGCGCGGCGGGAACGACGGTGCCGATGACGGCGGCGGAGATGTCGGCGGGTTTCAGGCCGACATGGGTGAACAGGGCGAGCAACCAGACGGCGTATTCGTCGGAGGTGCGCTGCGCTTCGGTCTTCACGCGCCAGGTGCCGCGCCACTGCTTGTCGTCGTGCACGGCGAAGACGACGTTGGTGTTGCCGGCATCGACTACGAGGAGCATGGGTGCCTCGACGGCGTTAGAAGCAAGCAAGCAGATTCACCACAAAGACACCAAGACACGAAGTATCGCAATCTTCGTGTCTTGGTGTCTTTGTGGTGAATCTGCTTGCTTGCTTCATCCGAACAGCGCCTTCGCCGCGGCCTGGGCCGCCACCACGACCGGACCGGGAAACAGGAAGAAGAATACGGTGAACAGCCCGGTGGCCGCGGCGACGAAGGACAGCGACGCGGGGCGCGGATCGAACGCGGCGACCGGCGCGTCGAAATACATCACCTTGATGATGCGGATGTAATAGAAGGCGCCCACCACGCTGGTCAGCACGCCGATGACGGCGAGCGTCCACAGGCCGCCCTGCACGGCCGCGAGGAAGATATACAGCTTGGCGAAGAACCCCGACATCGGCGGGATGCCGGCCAGGCTGAACATGAAGATCGTCATGACCAGCGCCAGCCCCGGATCGGTATTGCCCAGTCCCGACAGGTCGCTGATTTGCTCCACCGCGCGGCCGTTGCGGCGCATGGCGATGATGCAGGCGAAGGTGCCGGCGGTCATGAACACGTAGGCCACCATGTAGACCAGCACGCCGCGGATGCCCTCCGGCGTGCCGACCGCGAGGCCGATCAACGCGTAGCCCATGTGGCCGATCGAGGAATACGCCATCAGCCGCTTGATATTGGTCTGGCCGATCGCCGCCAGGGCGCCAAGGATCATCGAGGCGATCGACACCAGGATGATCAGCAACTGCCAGGCGCCGAGCAGATGGCCGAACGGACTCGCCATCACGCGCAGCAGCAGCGCCATGGCGGCAACCTTCGGGGCGGTGGCGAAGAACACCGTCACCGGGGTCGGCGCGCCTTCGTAAACGTCGGGCGTCCACATGTGGAACGGCACGACGGAGATCTTGAAGGCGAGGCCGGCCAGCATGAACACGATGCCGACGACCAGCCCGACGGACGCGTGCGACGGCTCCGCCAGCAAGGTGCGCAACTGGCCGAAATCCATCGTGCCGGAAAAGCCATAGACCAGCGACATGCCATAGAGCAGCAGGCCGGAGGCGAGGCCGGACAGAATGAAATACTTGAGGCCGGCTTCCGACGACCGCACGTCGTCGCGGGCGAAGGCGGCGAGCACGTACAGCGAGAGCGATTGCAGCTCCAGGCCGAGATACAGCGTCATGAGATTGGACGCGGAGGCCATCACCATCATGCCGACGACGGCGAACAGCAGCAGCACGGGGAATTCGAACCGCGCGATGTGCTGCTTGCGGTTGTAGTCGAGCGCCAGGATGGCGGTGAGCGCCGCGCCGGCGAGGATCAGTTCCTTGTTGAAGGCGCTGAACGCGTCGGCAACGAACTGGCCGTGAAAGCCGAGGCCGGGCACGCGGGTGACGACCAGCAGCGCGGCGACGAGGAAGCCGCCGATGGTGAACATCGTGCACAGCAACGTCGAGTCCTGCTTGCGCAGCACACCGAACACCAGGATGGCCATGCCGATGCAGGCCAGCACGATCTCGGGGATGGCAACGGTCCAGTTCATAGACGCGCACTCCGAACGCACGCACCGTCGACCCGACCGTCATTGCCGTCCCCGGCCTTGACCGGGCCACCTATGAGGCAGGGTGCCGCGATAGATGGCCGGGTCAAGCCCGGCCATGACGCTGGGGACGCTGGGGACGCAGCCGACGCGGGCACCGCGGTTTCCGCGGCGACGGACGCGGACGCGGGCACTGCCAGCGCGACGGACGCGGACACGGGGCCTGCCAGCGCGACGGACGCGGGCGGGGGCGCTGCCAGCGCGGCGGACGCGGACGCCGGGCCTGTCAGCGCGGCGGACGCGGGCGCGGGCACTGCCAGCGCGGCGGTGTGCTGCTGCACCATCGCGGCGACGCTGGCGTCGAAGAAGCTGGAAAAGCTGCTGGGATACACGCCCATCCACAGCGTCAGCACGATCAGCGGCGCGAACACCGCCCACTCGCGCGGGCTGAGGTCGAGGATGTCGCGCAGGTCCTGCCTGGTCAGCCGGCCGAAGATCACACGCCGATACAGATACAGCATGTAGGCCGCTCCCAGGATCATGCCCATGCCGCCCAACAGCGCGAGCCAGAAGCTCACCTGGAAGGAGCCGATGATCACCAGGAACTCGCCGACGAAGCCGGAGGTGCCGGGCAATCCGACCGAGGCCATCATGAACACCATGAAGGTCAGCGCGTAGGACGGCATGCGGTCGGCCAGCCCGCCATAGCGGGCGATCTCACGCGAATGGATGCGGTCGTAGACCACGCCGACGATGAGGAACAGCGCGCCGGAGACGATGCCGTGCGACAGCATCTGGAACAGCGCGCCCTGGATGCCCTGCACGTTGAAGGTGAAGATGCCGATCGTCACCACGCCCATATGGGCGACGGAGGAATAGGCGATCAGCTTCTTCATATCCTCCTGCGCCAAGGCGACCAGCGAGGTGTAGATCACCGCGACCACCGACAGCGTGTAGATCAGCGGTGCGTAATGCTGCGACGCTTCGGGCAGCATGGGCACGGAAAAGCGCAGGAAGCCGTACGCTCCCATCTTCAGCAGCACGGCCGCGAGGATGACCGAGCCGGCGGTGGGGGCTTCGACGTGCGCGTCAGGCAGCCAGGTGTGCACCGGCCACATCGGCACCTTCACCGCGAAGGATGCGAGGAAGGCGAAGAACAGATAGCCCTGCATCGCCACCGGAAAATGCGTGTGCATCAGCGTGGGGATGTCGGTGGTGCCGGCCTGGAACCACATCGCCAGCAAGGCCAGCAGCATCAACACCGAGCCGGTCAGCGTGTAGAGGAAGAACTTTACCGCCGCATAGACGCGGCGCGGGCCGCCCCAGATGCCGATGATGAGATACATCGGGATCAGCACGCCCTCGAAGAACATGTAGAACACGACGAAGTCGAGGGCACAGAACATGCCCACCATCATGGTTTCCAGGATCAGGAAGGCGAGCATGAACTCGCGGACGTTCTTGGTGATGCTTTCCCAGCTTGCCAGGATGCAGATCGGGGTGAGCACGGTGGACAGCAGGACGAACAGGACGGAAATGCCGTCCACGCCCATCTTGTAGCCGACGCCATATTCGGCGAGCCACGGCACTTGTTCGACGAACTGGAAGCCGGCCTCGCCCGGGTCGAACTCGAACCACAGCACCAGCGACAGCACCAGCACGATCAGGCTGGTCCACAGGGCCGTCCAGCGGGCATTCGAGTCGATGGTGGCCTGGTCGCCGCGCACCAACATGATGACCACGCCGCCGACCAGCGGCAGCCAGGTAACGAGCGACAGCAATGGGAAGCCGGCGGCGTTCATGCGTGCAGTCTCCGGCTCATCTCGTCATGGTCGTAGCGACAGTCATCATGGTTGCACCCGCAACCGTCATGGCCGCAGCGCCCACCGTCATGAACGCAGCGCCAACCGTCATGGCCGGGCTTGACCCGTCCATCTGTACCGGCACTGGCGCAGCCAGTCCCCGCGCAGGTGCCGCGATAGATGGCCGGGTCAAGCCCGGCCATGACGGTGGGCGCTGCGGCCATGACGGTTGCGGGTGCGGCCATGACGGTTGCGGGTGCAGCGTTCATCTCGATCACCGGAACAGCATGAAGATGCCGACCAGCACGACGACGCCGATCAGCATGGCAAACGCATAGACAGCAAGCGAGCCGGTCTGGATCTTCACCGCCTCGCGCGAGCCCTCCGTGGTCAGCGCCGCGAGGCCGTTCGGCACCCCGTCGATCACCGTCACATCGCCGGTCTGCCAGCAGGCGCGGGCGAGGCGGAAGATCGGCTGCACCAGCACCGCATCGTACAGCTCGTCGAAATACCACTTGTTGAGGAACAACTGATAGATCGGCCGGAACATCGCGGCGAGCCGCATCGGCAACAGCGGGAAGGCCATGTACATCACGTAGGCCGTGGCGATGCCGAGCAGGCCGACGACGGTCGGTGCCGCATCCACCCAGCCGGGCACGCCCTCCAGCCCGGCCAGCACGTGGTTGTTCGCGCCGTTGTAGATGCTGCCGTTCCAGAACGCCTGCCAGTCCTCGCCGATGAACCAGGAATGCAGCGCGAAGCCGGCCACCAGGGCGCCGACCGACAGCACCAGCAGCGGCACCATCATCACCGCGGGGCTTTCGTGCACATGCTCCATCACGTGGTGGTCGGCGCGCGGCTTGCCATGGAAGGTCATGATCAGCAGCCGCCAGGAATAGAACGCAGTGAGGAACGCGGCGAGCACCGTGCAGATGAAGCCATACAGCCCGACGCCGCTATGCGCCGCATAGGCGGCGGTGACGATCGCGTCTTTCGAGAAATAGCCGGCGAACGGAAACACGCCGGCCAGTGCGAGATTTCCTACCCACATCACGCAATACGTCAGCGGGATCAGCTTCCATATTCCCCCCATCTTCCGCATGTCCTGCTCGTCCGACATGGCGTGGATCACCGATCCCGCGCCGAGGAACAGCAGCGCCTTGAAGAAGGCGTGGGTGATGAGATGGAAGATCGAAGCCTGGTAAGCCCCGACCCCGGCGGCGACGAACATGTAGCCGAGCTGCGAACAGGTGGAGTAGGCGATCACCCGCTTGATGTCGTTCTGCGCGCAGCCGATGGTGGCGGTGACCAACGCGGTGGTCGCCCCGATGAAGACGACGAAGCCCAGGGCGACGGGGGCGTATTCCATCAGCGGCGACATGCGCGCCATCAGGAAGACGCCGGCGGTGACCATGGTCGCGGCATGGATCAGCGCGGAGACCGGCGTCGGGCCTTCCATCGCGTCGGGCAGCCAGACATGCAGCCCGATCTGTGCCGACTTGCCCATGGCGCCGATGAACAGCAGGAAGCCGATGACCTCGATCGCCGGAAAGGTGGTGCCGAACAGCGCATAGGTGTCGGCCTGGTGCTGTGCCACCGCCGGGAAGATGCTGCTGAACTCGATCGAGCCGAACTTGAAGAAGATCAGCGCGATGCCGACGGCAAACGGCAGGTCGGCGATACGGTTGACGATGAACGCCTTGATCGCCGCGGCGCAGGCGGAGGGACGGTCGTACCAATAGCCGATCAGCAGGTACGAGCACAGGCCGACGCCTTCCCAGCCGAAAAACAGCTGCGCCAGGTTGTCGGCGGTCACCAGCATCAGCATGGAGAAGGTGAACAGCGACAGGTAGGCGAAGAAGCGGTAACGCGGATAGGAGTCGTGCGCCATGTAGCCGATCGAATAGACGTGGATCAGCATGGAGACGAAGCTGACCATCGCCAGCATGACCGCCGACAGCGTGTCGATGCGCAAGGCCCAATCGACATGGAAGCGGCCGGCCTCGATCCAGGTACCGATCGGTATGGTGCCGGCGGTGAGATCGCCGTTGACGAGCTGGAAGCATGCCACGGGGCCGCAGATCGCGGCGATGACCATGCCGAGGATGGACGCGCCCTGCGCGACCCGGTCGCCGGTCACCCGGCCCAACAGGCCGGAGATCATGGCGCCGATCAGCGGAGCGAAGACGGCTATGACGTAGAGCATGACGGGCAATACCTCGCGGTGCCAGCGCCGTACTCGCGCAACCCCGGACTGACGACTGACAACTGATACCTGACCACCGCTGACTCAGCCTTTCATCAGGTTGACGTCCTCGACCTGGATCGAGCCGCGGTTGCGGAAATACACCACGACGATGGCGAGACCGATGGCGGCTTCCGCCGCGGCGACGGTCAGTACGAACATGGCGAAGACCTGGCCTGCAAGATCGCCGAGCGCGGCCGAGAAAGCCACGAGGTTGAGGTTGACCGCGAGCAGGATGAGCTCGATCGAGATCAGGATGATGATGACGTTCTTGCGGTTGAGGAAGATGCCGAAGATGCCCAGTACGAGCAGCATCGCGCTGACGACGAGGTAGTGGCCGAGCCCGATGGTCATGACGCCTCTTCCATTGCGCGCGAGAGGCCGGCACGCGCGGCGCACCGGGTGAGGGTGATCGGGCTGGCACGCAGAGTAGTGCAGCGTGCGCCCCGCTGCACCCTCACCAGGCGCTTCGCGCCTACCTCTCCCGCGCGCAGCGCGGGGGAGGTCAACGACAGGTCAATGGCCATGATGCCCTCCGGCGGCCGGTGCTTCCTCTGCTTGCGTCTCTGCCGGCTCCGTCACTTTCGGACGGTAGATGCCGCTCTCGCGCACGCCGGCGCCGACCGCGACATGCACCAGCTCCAGCGTCTCCCGCACCGTGCGCTCGGTCTGCGTGCGGATGCTCTGATGGCGCGATGTCTTGCGTTCGCGCAGCGTGAGCACGATGGCGCCGATCATCGCGACCAGCAGGATCAGGCCCGCGGCCTGGAACAGGAAGACGTAATCCGTGTAGATCAATTGGCCGAGCGCCGCGGTGTTGCTGATGTCGGTCGGCATCGGGGCGAAGCGCAGCCCGCTGGCTCCGGGCGCGAACTGCCAGCCGGCGAGCGCAAACGCCAGCTCGGCCAGCAGCACCACGCCGACGGCGGCGCCGATCGGCATGTAGCGCTGGAAGCCGCCGCGCAGCTCGGCGAAGTCGATGTCCAGCATCATCACCACGAACAGGAACAGCACCGCGACGGCGCCGACATAGACGATGACCAGGATCATCGCGAGGAACTCGGCGCCGGCGATCAGGAACAACCCGGCGGCGTTGAAGAACGTCACGATGAGGAACAGCACCGAGTGCACCGGATTGCGGACCGTGACCACCGCCGCGGCGGACGCCAGCAGCAGTACGGCGAAGACGTAAAAGGCGATGCTGATGATCATCGGTATGGCGCATCCAGCTCGAGCCGGCGCGCGAGTTCCGGCTCCCACCGGTCGCCGTTCGCCAGCAGCTTGTCCTTGTTGTACATCAGCTCTTCGCGCGTCTCGGTGGCGAATTCGAAGTTCGGGCCTTCGACGATGGCATCCACCGGGCAGGCTTCCTCACACAGGCCGCAGTAGATGCACTTGGTCATGTCGATATCGTAGCGCGTGGTGCGGCGGGAGCCGTCCTCGCGCGGTTCGGCCTCGATGGTGATGGCCTGGGCGGGGCAGATCGCCTCGCACAGCTTGCAGGCGATGCAGCGTTCCTCGCCGTTGGGATAGCGGCGCAGCGCGTGTTCGCCCTTGAAGCGCGGGCTGAGCGGGCCCTTTTCGTACGGGTAGTTGATCGTCGCCTTGGGCCGGAAGAAGTAGCGCATCGTCAGCCCCATGCCGGCGACGAGTTCGCCGAGCAACATGCTGCGTGCGGTGCGGTCAAGAAAGGCCATCAGCGACGCTCCATGGTTTGGGCATACCGTATCCCTCTCCCGCGTGCGGGAGAGGTTAGGTGAGGGTGCAGCGTTCGGCACGCTGCACCCTCACCTGGCCCCTCCCACTTCGTGGGAGGGGGAAGATGGGCGCGTTTACGCATTGGGAAACCAGCCGAACGCCACCAGCGCGCCGGCGGTGACCACCAGCCAGAGCAATGACAGCGGGAGAAAGACTTTCCAGCCCAGCCGCATGAGCTGGTCGTAGCGGTAGCGCGGGAAGGTGGCGCGCACCCACAGGAAGAAGAACAGGCACACGCAGATCTTCAGGACGAACCAGACCACGCCGGGGATCCAGGTGAACGGCGCTATCCCGAACGGCGCCAGCCAGCCGCCGAGGAACAGGATGGTGGTCATCGCGCTCATCAGGATCATGTTGGCGTATTCGCCCAGGAAGAACAGCGCGAAGCTCATGGCGCTGTATTCGACGAAGAAGCCCGCGACGATCTCGCTCTCGCCCTCCGGCAGGTCGAACGGCGCGCGGTTGGTTTCCGCCAGCGTCGAGATGAAGAACACGATGAACATCGGGAACAGCGGAATGCAGAACCACAGATGCGACTGGGCGCGCACGATGTCCGTCAGGTTCAGGCTGCCGGCGCACAGGATCACGCAGACCAGCACGAATCCCATGGAGACTTCGTAGCTGACCATCTGCGCCGCGGAGCGCATCGCGCCGAGGAAGGCGTATTTCGAATTGGACGCCCAGCCGGCGATGATGATGCCGTACACCCCAAGCGAGCTGATCGCGAACAGGTAGAGAATACCGACATTGATGTTGGCGATCGCCCAGCCGTCGTTCGCCGGGATCACCGCCCAGGCGAGCATCGCCAGGCTGAACGTCAGCATCGGCGCGATCAGGAACAGCAGACGGTTCGATCCCGACGGGATGATCGTCTCCTTCATCATCATCTTCAGCGCGTCGGCGAACGGCTGCAGCAGGCCGAACCAGCCCACCACGTTCGGCCCTTTGCGCAACTGCATCGCCGCCAGGACCTTGCGCTCGGCATAGGTCAGGTAGGCGACGCCCATCAGCAGCGGCACCAGCAGGCACAGCGCCTCGATGAAGGTCAGGATCAGCAGGCCGATATCGGTTTCGTAGAAGAAGTGTTCCATCGGCTGCTACTCCGCCGCCGCGAGGGTCGGGACGGCGGCGCCGGTGGTGCAGGCCGCCATGGTGGGACTGGCGCGGCTGATCGGATCGGTCTGGTAGTAGTTGGCGACATAGGGCGCGAACGGCGCATCGCCCAAGGCGGCGGGATCGCCGGCCGGACCGGACTGGTCGGCGGCGCCGAACCGGGGGAGAAAACCCACGCGCCCGAACACCGGGTTCACCTGTTCCAGCCGTGCACGCAACGCCTCGATGTCGTCGTACGGCAGGCGATGGCCGGCGATGTCGCTGAAGGCCCGCAGGATCGTCCAGTCCTCGCGCGCCTCGCCCGGCGGATAGACCGAGCGGAAGCCGCGCTGCACCCGGCCCTCGGTGTTCACATAGGTGCCGGGCTTTTCGGTATAGGCGGCGCCGGGCAGGATCACGTCGGCGCGGCGGGCGCCGGCGTCGCCATGATGGCCCTGGTAGATCACGAACGTATCGGCGCCGATGCGCGCGGTGTCGAACTCGTCGGCGCCGAGCAACCACAGCACGTCCACGCCGCCATTCAGCATGTGCGCCAGGCTCTTGCCGTTCGCGCCGGGGACGAAACCGAGGTCCAGCGCGCCGACGCGCGAGGCCGCGGTGTGCAGCACGTTGAAGCCGTGCCAATCCGTGGTCAGCGCGCCGATCTCCGCCGCCAGGCGCCAGCAGGCCGCTAGCACCGCGGCGCCGTCCGGGCGGGCCAGCGCGGCCTGGCCGACGATGATCATCGGATGTTTTCCCCCGCGCAGCGCCTTGGCGAACTCATGCGTGCCGTCGTGCAGTGCGTTGAGCACCGACGGCGCGGTACCGAGCTGCGTGGTGGCGTAGGTGAGGTCGGTCTCGCTGCCGATCAGGCCGATCGGCATCCCGGAGGCGAGCCAGCGCTTGCGGATACGCGCGTTCAGCACCGGCGCTTCCTTGCGCGGATTGCTGCCGACGATCAGCAGCGCATCGGCGTCCTCGATGCCGGCGATCGTCGTGTTGAAGGTGTAGAAATCGCGCCGCGACGCATCCAGCCGGGCGCCGTCCTGCCGGCAATCCAGGTTCGGGGACCCCAGCGCGACCATCAGGTCCTTCAGCGCCAGCATGCTCTCGGCGTCGCACAGATCGCCGGCGACCGCACCGATACGATCGCCGCTGACGCCGCGCAGTTTTCCCCCGATGGCGGCGAAAGCTTCGGGCCACGTTGCCTCGGTCAGTTTGCCATCACGTCGCACCCAGGGCCGGTCGAGCCGGCGGCGCTTCAGGCCGTCGAGCGCGAAGCGCGACTTGTCGCCCAGCCACTCCTCGTTCACGTCCTCATTCAGCCGCGGCAGGATGCGCAGCACTTCCGGCCCGCGCGCATCGACGCGGATGTTGGCGCCGACCGCGTCCAGCACATCGACGCTGTCGATCTTCACCAGTTCCCAGGAGCGCGCGACGAACGCATAGGGCTTCGAGGTCAGCGCACCGACCGGGCAGAGGTCGATGATGTTGGCGGACAGCTCGGAACTCAACGCGCGCTCGACATAGGTGCCGACTTCCATATGCTCGCCGCGGCCGGTGGCGCCGAGGTCGGGTACGCCGGCGACTTCCGAGATGAAGCGGATGCAGCGCGTGCAGTGGATGCAGCGCGTCATCACGGTCTTCACCAGCGGGCCGAGATTCTTGTCCTTCACCGCACGCTTGTTCTCGGCATAGCGCGAGTGGTCCATGCCGTAGCCCATGGCCTGGTCCTGCAGGTCGCACTCGCCGCCCTGGTCGCAGATCGGGCAGTCCAGCGGGTGGTTGATCAGCAGGAATTCCATCACGCCGCGGCGCGCGTTGCGCACCATCGGCGAGTCGGTGTGCACCACCATGCCGTCGGCGACCGGGTAGGTGCAGGACGAGATCGGCTTCGGCGGCGTCTTCTCGATCTCCACCAGGCACATGCGGCAGTTGCCGGCGATCGACAGACGCTCGTGGTAGCAGAAGCGCGGGATTTCGACGCCGGCGGCCTCGCACGCCTGGATGACGGAGGAGCCGTTGGGGACTTCGACCTCGATGCCGTCGACGGTGAGCTTGGCCATTATGCGATGTCCCGGCAGAAGATAGAGTCATCACAAAGACACAAAGGCACGAAGTCCGACGTCCGCCCCATCTTCGTGCCTTTGTGTCTTTGTGGTGAATCTAACAACACGAGCGAGCGTCCCCTACTCCGCCGCCAAACGCACCGGCGCCGCACCCGCGCGGGCCTTGTACGCGGCAATCCGTGCTTCCATCTGCGGCCGGAAATGCCGCACCAGCCCCTGGATCGGCCAGGCCGCCGCATCGCCCAGCGCGCAGATCGTGTGCCCCTCGATCTGCCGCGTCACCTGCTCCAGCGTATCGATCTCCGAGACCTCGGCGCGGCCTTCGACCATGCGCGTCATCACCCGCCACATCCAGCCGGTGCCCTCGCGGCACGGCGTGCACTGGCCGCAGCTTTCATGCATGTAGAACTTCGACAGCCGGGCGATCGCCTTGATGATGTCGGTGGACTTGTCCATCACGATGACCGCCGCGGTACCCAGGCCGCTCTTCACGTCCTTCAGCGAATCGAAATCCATCAGCACGTCGTCGCACACGCTCTTCGGGATCACCGGCACCGACGCACCGCCGGGGATCACCGCCAGCAGGTTGTCCCAGCCGCCGCGCACACCGCCGGCATAGCGCTCGATCAGTTCGCGCAGCGGAATGCCAAGCTCTTCCTCGACATTGCACGGCTTGTTCACGTGGCCGGAGATGCAGAACACCTTCTGCCCGGAGTTCCTCGGCCGTCCCAGCGCATTGAACCACGCCGCGCCACGCCGCATGATGGCCGGCGCCACCGCGATGCTCTCGACGTTGTTCACCGTGGACGGGCAGCCATACAAACCGACCGCGGCAGGGAACGGCGGCTTCAGCCGCGGCTGGCCCTTCTTGCCTTCGAGGCTTTCCAGCAGCCCGGTTTCTTCGCCGCAGATATAGGCGCCGGCGCCGCGGTGGAGATACAGGTCGAAATCCCAGCCGGAGCCGCAGGCGTCCTTGCCGATCAGGCCCGCCGCATAGGCTTCCTCGATCGCCGCCTGCAACACCTTCGCTTCGTTATAGAACTCGCCGCGAATGTAGATATAGGCCGCGTGCGCGCCCATGGCGAAGGACGCCACCAGGCAGCCCTCGATCAGCTTGTGCGGATCGTGCCGGATGATGTCGCGGTCCTTGCAGGTGCCCGGCTCGCTCTCGTCGGCATTCACCACCAGGTAGCACGGCCGGTCGGACTGCTTCGGCATGAACGACCATTTCAGGCCGGTGGGAAACCCCGCACCGCCGCGGCCGCGCAGGCCCGAGGCCTTGATCTCCTCGACGATGGCGTCGCGGCCCTTGTCCAGGATCGCCTTGGTGGCGTCCCAGTCGCCGCGCGCCCGCGCGCCCTGCAGCATCGGATCGTGCAGGCCGTAGAGATTGGTGAAGATGCGATCCTGATCCTTCAGCATCTTTTCAATCTCCCGCCTTCGCATCGACCGGGGCAAAACGCAGCGTGGTCAGCGTGTTCGGCCCACCCTCCGGCGCGGAAGTCTGCCGCCCGATCATCGAGCCGGGCGGCGGGCGCTCGCCGCGGCGCAGCGCATCGAGCACCTGCTTCACCCGCTCCGCATCCATGTCTTCATAGAAGTCGTCGTCCACTTGCAGGATCGGCGCGTTGACGCAGGCGCCGAGGCACTCGACCTCGGTCATGGTGAACATCCCGTCGGCGCTGGTCTCGCCGAAGTCCTGGATGCCGGTCGCGGCGCGGCAGGCCGCCGTCACTTCGTCCGAACCGCGCAGCCAGCACGGCGTCGTGGTGCAGACCTGCAGATGGAATTTGCCGATCGGCCGCAGGTTGAACATGAAATAGAAGGTGGCGACCTCATAGACGCGGATCGGCGGCATGCCCAACCGGCGCGCGGTGGCGTCCATGGCAGCGTTGCACACCCAGGCGCTGCCGGTCTGTCGCTTCATCTGGTTCTGCGCGATGTACAGCACCGGGATGACCGCGCTGGCCTGCTTGCCCGGCGGGTATTTCGCCACGTGCCAGGCGATTTCCGACTCGCTCTCGGCGTCGAATTCGAAATGCGCCGGCTGCACGAAGTCGGCTTTGCTGTTATCGGCCATCGCTTACCTGTCGACCTCGCCGAACACGATATCCATTGATCCGATAATCGCGCAGATATCCGCCAGCATGTGCCGCTTGCCCATCCGGTCGATCGCCTGGAGATGGGAAAACCCGGTCGCGCGGATCTTGCAGCGGTACGGCCGGTTGGTGCCGTCCGCCACCAGGTAGACCCCGAACTCGCCCTTCGGGCTTTCGGTCGCGGTGTAGGTCGCACCGGCCGGCACGTGGTAGCCCTCGGTGTAGAGCTTGAAGTGATGGATCAGCGCCTCCATCGAGCGCTTCATCTCGCCGCGCGACGGCGGCGAAAACTTGCGGTCCTGCACCTTCACCGGGCCGGGTGTCAGCTTCGCCAGGCTTTGCTTGATGATCTTCACCGACTCGCGCATTTCGGCGATCCGCAGCAGGTAGCGGTCGTAGCAGTCGCCGTTGCGGCCGATCGGCACGTTGAAGTCCACCTCGGCGTATTTGTCGTATGGCTGGGAACGGCGCAGGTCCCACGGCACGCCGGAGGCGCGCAGCGGCGGACCGCTGAAGCCCCAGGCCAGCGCCTCCTCCGCGCTCATCACCCCGATATCGACGGTGCGCTGCTTCCAGATCCGGTTGGTGGTCAGCAGCTCTTCCAGATCGTCGATGAAATTCGGAAACACCTCGGCCCAGGCCGCGATCCGGTCGTCCAGTCCGGCGGGCAGGTCGCGCGAGACGCCGCCGGGGCGGAAATAGTTGCAGTGCAGCCGCGCGCCCGACGCGGCTTCGTAGAACTCCATCAGCTTCTCACGCTCTTCGAAGCCCCACAGGCTCGGCGTGATCGCACCGACATCCAGCGCGTAGGTCGTCAGGTTGAGCAAGTGGTTCAGCACGCGGGTGATTTCGGCGAACAGCACGCGGATCCATTGGCCGCGCTCCGGCACCTCGATGCTGAGCAATTTCTCCACCGCGAGGGCGAAGCTGTGCTCCTCGCACATCGGGGAGACGTAATCGAGCCGGTCGAAATACGGCACCACCTGCATGTAGGTGCGATATTCCAGCAGCTTTTCGGTGCCGCGATGCAGCAGGCCGATATGCGGATCGGCGCGCTCCACCACCTCGCCGTCCATTTCCAGGATCAGCCGCAGCACGCCATGCGCGGCGGGATGCTGCGGACCGAAATTGATCATCGTGTGGGAGTCGAGTTCGACCACCCTGGTGGCGGCCGAGTGCGTCTCGAGATCAGGCAGATCGCTCATCACTCTCAACCCTTCGGCGCATCGGCCGGCGCGGCCGGTTTGGGCGGCATGCGTTCGGCGTGCACCTTCTCGTCGCCCGGCAACGTGGTGATGCCCTCCCACGGCGACATGAAATCGAACGTGCGCCAGTCCTGCGTCAGCCGCACCGGCTCATACACCACCGCCTTGCGGTCCTCGTCGTAGCGCACCTCGACATAGCCGGTGAGGGGGAAATCCTTGCGCAGGGGATGACCCTCGAAGCCGTAGTCGGTCAGGATGCGCCGCAGATCGGGCTGGTCGGAGAAGACGATGCCGAACAGGTCCCAGGCCTCGCGCTCCCACCACGTCGCGACCGGCCATACGGTATGCACCGACGGCACCGGGGTGGTCTCGTCGGTGGCGACGATCACCCGCACCCGCTGGTTCAGCGAGACCGATAACAGGTTGTAGACGACGTCGAAGCGTTCCGCCCGCTCCGGCCAATCGACGCCGCAGATGTCCATCACCTGCTCCAGGGCGAAGCGCGGATCGTCGCGCAGCGTGGCCATCAGCGCGAGCAATCCGCGACGCTCGGCGTCCGCCACCACTTCGCCCTTGTCCACGCGCACGGCGCGTACGCCCGGAAGCGAGCGGAGCGCGTCCGCTACGGCGCTGGTCTGTGTCTCACCCACGCAGAATGGTCCCCGTCCGGCGAATCTTCTTCTGAAGCTGCATGATGCCGTAGACCAGCGCCTCGGCGGTCGGCGGACAGCCGGGCACATACACGTCCACCGGCACGACACGGTCGCAGCCGCGGACCACGGAATACGAGTAGTGGTAATAGCCGCCGCCGTTGGCGCAGCTTCCCATGCTGATCACCCAGCGCGGCTCCGGCATCTGGTCGTAAACCTTGCGCAAGGCCGGGGCCATCTTGTTGGTCAGCGTGCCGGCAACGATCATCACGTCGCTCTGCCGCGGCGAGGCGCGCGGGATGATGCCGAGGCGATCGAGGTCGTACCGCGGCATATAGGCGTGGATCATCTCGATGGCGCAGCAGGCGAGACCGAAGGTCATCGGCCACAGGCTGCCGGTGCGCGCCCAGTTCACCACCTTGTCGAGATTGGCGACGATGAAGCCCTTGCCGGCGATCTCGCCGGTGATGCCCTTGACCACCGCGTCCTGTTCCGGACCCGGCGGCAGCGCGTCGCGGTTCCAGGCGATTGCCGTATCGTTGTTCACCGGCTCACTCCCACTCCAGCGCGCCCTTGCACCACTCATAGATGAAACCGACGGTCAGCACGCCGAGGAAGGCGATCATCGACCAGAAGCCGAAGGCGCCGATGCCCTTCAGGGCGACGGCCCAGGGGAACAGGAAGGCCACTTCGAGGTCGAAGATGATGAACAGGATGGCGACCAGATAATATCGCACATCGAAACGGCGTCGCGCGTCGTCGAACGGCTCGAAGCCGCATTCGTAGGCCGACAGCTTTTCCGCATAGGGCTTCTGCCTGGCGGCGATGAGCGAGCCGCCCACCATGGCACAGGCGATGCCGCCGGCGATGACGAGGAATACCAGGACCGGCAGATAACCGAAGAGTACAGGCTGCATGTCGCTCCCGCTCGGCAAGCCATGCCGGCCGCGGTGGCGTTACCGCAACGCAGCAGGCGCAGGACCTTACCCCCAACCGTTGCGCGCCGCCATAGGGCCAGAGCCATATGCCGCGATAGGACCACCGCCCGGATCAGGACCTCTGCCGCTGGCGCGAGTGACGGGGCTCGAACCCGCGACCTTCGGCGTGACAGGCCGACGCTCTAACCAACTGAGCTACACCCGCAAGCGGCAGGGCGGAGGAATTAGGCCGGGTCACTGGGAGCGTCAAGGGTGGCGGATTGTGGGCGGCGGGACGTGGTTCCTATAGACCCTTCGAGATGATCCTGGTGCATCTCCGCGCCGGGTACAGCCTCACCCGCGTCGCTTGCGCATCGGTCCGCTTCGCGGCCCAACCCCGCGCCGCGGGAGAGGTTTCATGCGGTGGTGGGCGGTGACGGGTTCGAACCGCCGACCCTCTCGGTGTAAACGAGACGCTCTACCGCTGAGCTAACCGCCCGAGGCAGCGACCAGCGCCGTAGGGCGGAAAAGCGTAGCGCCTTCTGCCGGTGCGGTGGCGGAAGGCGCTGCGTTTTTCCGCCCGACGACGATGCGGCGCTGGCTACTGCGACGACACGACGCCAGCTACTGGACCGCGTCCTTCAGGCCCTTGCCGGGCTTGAACCGCACGGTGGTGGAGGCGGGGATCTGCATCTCCTCGCCGGTCCGCGGGTTGCGGCCCGTGCCAGCCTTCCGCTGCGCCGTGGCGAAGGTGCCGAAGCCGACCAGCCGCACCTCGTCCTGCTTCTTCAGCGCGCCCTCGATGGCGCCGAATACCGCGTCCACCACCTCGGTGGCCTTGGCGCGCGTGAGTTCGGTCTCCTCCGCAACAGAGGCGATGAGATCCATTTTATTCACTGTTAAGTTCCTCTCCTCCCGTGGTCACGACAGACGTGGGTCCACCCCGGAGATCCAGGCTGGCCGACGGGCGCGACACTAGTGGCGGGGTTTCGCATGCGTCAATGCAAGGGTCGGATAATCTCCCCTCCCCTTGAGGGAGGGGGTTGGGGGGAGGGGTGCGGACATCCAGGGACAGCGGC
>JBEKNT010000096.1:0-18521 GCA_049522565.1 Acetobacteraceae bacterium | reverse complement strand
CGTTGCGCTAATGGCACCGTCCGGCGCCGGCAAGTCCACGTTGCTGCACCTTGCCGGATTGCTGGAACGCCCTGATGGTGGCTCGGTGTTCGTCGAAGGCCGCGACGCCGGCACGCTGCCGGACGCAGCGCGCACCGCCATCCGTCGCGACACGATCGGCTTCGTTTACCAGTTCCACCATCTGCTGGGCGAGTTCACCGCGTTGGAAAACGTGGTACTGCCGCAGATGATCGCCGGGCGGTCGCGCCGCGCCGCGGTGGAACGCGCGATGGGGCTGCTGGCGGTGTTCGGGTTGGGACCGCGCGCAGATCATCTGCCAGGCAAGCTGTCGGGTGGCGAGCAACAGCGTGTGGCCATTGCGCGGGCCTTGGCCAACGCCCCCAAGGTACTGCTGGCCGACGAGCCGACCGGCAACCTGGATGTCCACACGGCGGACGTGGTGTTCGGAGAGCTGCTGGCGACGGTACGTCGCGAACGCCTCGCCGCGTTGATCGCCACGCATAATCCGGATCTGGCCGCGCGAATGGACCGCACAATCACGCTGCGCGACGGCAAGGCGGTCCCGTGAACCTCTCCCGCCGCAGGCGGGAGAGGTCAGGTTAAAGTCAGTGGCCCAACTGGATACTCACGCCACCGCTGCGGTCGCGGTCGGCGTCGTGCTCCTGATGATGCGCGGCATGCCAGTCCTGGTGGGCCGCTTCGCGATCGCGCTCCGCGGCGCCGTAGTTGCCCATCGCCGCCTCCTGGTGGGCGGCTTCCATAGTCTGCCGTCCCGCCGCGCGGTCCTGGTCCGCCTGATACTGGTGCTGCTGCGCGGCACCCGGGTCGCCGCCGCCGATCATGACCTGCGCCATGGCCGGTGTGCCCGCGAGTAACGCTGCCACCGCCACCGTATAACCGATACGCATCGCAATGCTCCCTTGTTGGTTGCCGAATCCTCAACGCTTTTCCATCCATGCGGTTTTGGTAAACGTTCCTGACGGCTGCGTGGTCGGATGGTGGTAGAAGGCAACCTCGCGCCTTCGTGTCCGTGCTATAGTGACGACCGGGAGGAAACCGCAGATATGCCAAACGCCAAAGCCGCGGTGTTGCGCCAGACCGGCGCGCCGATGACGATCGAGACGGTGGAAGTCGGGCCGCTGTCTCCCGGTGACGTGTTGGTGCGCGTGCGTGCCGCCAGCCTGTGCCACACCGACCTGGAGGCAATCGAAGGATCCCTGCCCGTCGCGCTGCCCGCTGTGCTCGGGCATGAGGCGGCTGGCGAGGTTGCCGAAGTTGGCCAGGGCGTCAGCGACCTGACGCCGGGCGACCGCGTCGTGCTGTCATGGAATCCGCATTGCGGCGCGTGCTTCTATTGCGAACGGGCGCAGCCGATCCTGTGCCGGCAGTTCCTCGCCAATGCACCGAAGGCGTTCCACTTTGACGGCAAGCCGCGGCTGTCCTGCGACGCGGTGCCGGTGCACCAGTTGATGTATCTCGGCAGCTTCGCGGAATATTGCATCGTGCCGGCGGCCAGCGCGGTGCGGGTGCCCGACGCGATGCCGTTCGACCGCGCGGCATTGCTCGGCTGCGGCGTGATGACCGGCGTCGGCGCCGCGACGCGCATCGCCGCGCTGCGCTGGGGCGACGTGGCGATGGTGATCGGTTGCGGCGCGGTCGGGCTGTCCGCGGTGCAGGGCTGCGTGCTCGCGGGCGCCAGCGCGATCGTCGCGGTGGATCCCAATCCGGCGCGGCGCCTGCTGGCGCAGCAACTCGGCGCCACCCATGCCGTCGAACCGGACGAAGGGGCCGATGTCGCGCGCGTGCTGTCGCAGGATCGCGGTGCCGACGTGGTGATCGAGGCGGCCGGCGTCCCGGCAAGTTTCCGCCTGTCGGTCGAGGCGGTGCGACCGGGCGGCCAGGTAGTCTGGCTCGGCAAGGTGGCAGCGCAGCGGGAGGTGGCGTTCCGCTGGGGCAGCCTGATGCAGGAGAAGCGGATCACCCGCAGCTCCTATGGCGGCGCCCGGCCACAACGGGATTTTCCGTTGCTGGCGCGCGCCTATCTGGAAGGCCGGCTGAAACTGGACGAAATGATCTCGGCGCGGATTGGGTTGGCGGCGATCAATGACGGCTTTGCCGCGCTGAAACGCGGCGAGACGGTGCGCAGCGTGGTGATGTTCGCATGAAGATCTATGAAGGTGGCCGCAGCCTGGACGGCGCGGTGGTCACGGTGGATGGCGCATTGCTCGATCCGCGATTCGATATCAAGCAGTTCAGCCGCATGGGATTCGAATGGACCTATGAAGGCGACGGCCCACGGCAATTGGCGCTGGCATTGCTCGCAGACCACCTCGGCGATCCGCAACGCGCCCTGACGCTGACGGAGGAATTCATGCGCAGCGTGGTCGCCGAACTGGACAACGCATGGGTGCTGACCAGCGCCGAGATCGACGCGGCGCTGCCCAAATAACCTCTACCGCGCTGCGCGCGGGAGAGGTTCGCTCAATCGTGCCGCGGCACGTGCTTCAGGAACGCCGCAAGCTGCTGCTGCCAAAACCGTGCCATCCCCGGCGTGCCGTGTCCGCGGGTCTCCGCGCTGGCCGGAATCAAATACAGCCTGGCGTTTTTCACAAGTTGCATCGCGCGCTGCGTCACACCGGTCTCCGGCGGGTTGCGTTCGTCGTCCGCGCCGTTGATCGCCAGCACCGCGGCGCTGATCCGATCGAGTTTCCCCGCGGGATCGTAGTCGCGCGAGGCGTCCCATTGGTAGAGCCAGTCGTTGGCATCCGCGGTGAACGGCGCCGCCAACCGCTCGTCCACCAACGCGTCCGCCTTCGCGGTCGTTGGGGCGAGGCTCTGATACGCCAGCGTGCCGCCATTCGTCGCGGTGGCATAGAACACCGCGGCGTAACGCAGCGACCGCGGCTGCTGCGTGTAGTTGCCGTTGTCGTAGGCAGGATCTTGCCGGACGGTCTCGATCATCAGCCGCCGCAGCATCCAGTTGCGCGCCGCCATCGCGGTGGGCTGCGACGCCATTGGCACCAGCGCGTCGGCAAAACCGGGATACGTCACGCCCCAGAGCCAGGAATGCATTCCGCCCATCGAGTTGCCGAGCACCAGCCGCAGATGGTGGAGGCCGAGGCCCTCGGTGACCAGCCGGTATTCCGCCAGCACCATGTCATCGTAGTCGTAGTGCGGGAATTTCCCTCGCAGCCCGTCGGACGGCTTGGCGGATTTTCCGGCGCCGAGCGTGTCCGGCAGGATGATGAAGTATTTGCGCGCGTCGAGCGCCTGCCCCGGCCCGAACAATTCCCCCGCGAAGGCAGGCGTCAGCATGCCGGTGCCG
Source organism: Acetobacteraceae bacterium (assembly GCA_049522565.1). Classification (GTDB taxonomy): domain Bacteria; phylum Pseudomonadota; class Alphaproteobacteria; order Acetobacterales; family Acetobacteraceae; genus JASHVB01. The sequence goes on along the minus strand of JBEKNT010000096.1, from coordinate 15,196 downwards.
GAACCGGCGGTGCCGTGGATGATCAGCACCGGCTCGCCGTCGCGGGCACCAACCGTCGTGTAGTGGAGTCGCAGGTCGTGCATGACCTCGCCGGTGTGGAAGCGGAAGTCGTGCGCGATCCAGTCCGCCTGCTGCGGTGGGGGGTAGTCGGCGGCGTGGGCGGTCGGCGCCAGCAGGCGCAGCGCGGCGATCGCCAGCGCGCGGAGCAGGACGGTGCGGATAGGCATGGTGTCTCCTCCGATGCCGAACCTGTCGCGCGATGGACGACGCGAGCATCGGCGTTGGGTTACTGACGGGCGGGTATAAGGCAACGTGGCGGGGTACGGCGAGGATCGGACGGCATGGCGCGGCCCGCCGGTGTTGGAATCTAATCGGCGAAAAACCGCAGGAACCAGTCCAGCACCTGTTCCGGCGCTTCCTCGTTCACATAATGGCCGCTCGGCAGCGCCTCACCGCGGACATCCTCCGCGCGCTGTCGCCATAACCCGAGCGGATCGGCAAACCGCTTGCCCACGCTGCTGCTGTTTCCCCACAGCACCAGGATCGGCATGGTGAGCTTGCGCGCCAGATCGGCGGTGTCGAGTTCGCAGTCGATCGTCGCGGCGGCGCGATAGTCGGCGCACGAGCCGCGAATCGTCTTCTCGTTGAAGCAGCGGACATACTCGTCCCAGATCGCCGGCGGAATGTGGTCCAGGTCGGCGGTCAGCTTCAGCAGCTTCTTGCGCATGAACCAGTCGGCCGGCACGCTGCCCAGCATGCGCTCGGGGAAATCCGCCGGCTGCGCCATGAACGGCCAGTGCCAGCCGCCGATGGCACCCTGCTTGTCCATCGCCGCCCACATGTCGAGCGTCGGCACGATGTCGATGATCGCCGCCTTGATCACCTTGTCCGGATGATCGAGGCACATGCGATGGGTGGTGCGCCCGCCTCGATCATGGCCGGCGACGTAGAAGCGCTGGTAGCCGAGCGCCCGCATCACCTCGACCTGGTCCTGCGCCATGGCGCGGAACGAGTAGTTCGTGCTGCCGGGTTCCTCGGGCGGCGCCGAGCTGTCGCCGTAACCGCGCAGGTCCGCGGCCACGACGTGAAAGCGCTCGGCGAGTCGCGGCGCCACCTTGTGCCAGGCGACATGCGTCAGCGGGTTGCCGTGCAGCAGAAGCAACGGCGGACCGCTGCCGCCGTGGCGCAGCCGGATGCGCGCCCCGCTCGTTTCGATGTCGGTGAGCGTGAAGCCGGGCATGATTTCCATGGAACATCCCTTGTCGGCGCCCGCCGCGTGCCGGGCACCCGATTATGTCATTCGCTCGGCGGGTGCGCCACGGTATCAGGACGCGCAGGAGCCGGTGCAGCAATCAAGATTTGCCTATAGCAACCGCCTTTGAAACCGACGCACCGGGGGCGCCCGCGTCGTCATGCCGGCCCCCGGGTCAAGTGTCCGGGGGCAGGCTCCGGCCGGTATCCACGACTTTCCTTGGTTTGCGCTGCGTCGTCGCGATGGTGGCCGGAGCCTGACCCCAGCCCTTCGCTCGCCATGACAAGAACGCACGCGGGAAACCTATGCCGCACAGTCCTCGCGCTGCGACGATGACCTGAAGCAGAGCCCCCGCAAGGCGGGTTCCGCGCGTTGACCCGGCGGATGATCGGTGATGTCGTCCCCGCTTGCTCCTCCAACAACCATGATCGTGCAGCATCAATGATCGATACGCGCAACATAGAAACGGCACCCGGCCTGGTGTTCGACGTATCCGTCGGCGGCGCCAGCGATGCTCCGCTTGTCCTGATGCTGCATGGGTTCGGCGTATCGCGCTACTTCTGGAATGCCCAGGTGAAGGCGGTGGCGGAGGCGGGGTTCCTCGCCGTGGCACCGAACCAGCGCGGCTATGCCGCCGGTGCGCGACCGGATCCGGCCGACCATGCCAGCTATCGCGTCGAGCGCCTGATCGGCGACGCGCTCGACATCGCCGCGGCGTTCGGCCACGGCGACCGGCGGTTCCATCTCGTTGGCCATGACTGGGGGGCCAGTCTCGCCTGGCAGATTGCCGATCAGAGCCCCGAGCGGCTTGCCTCCCTGACCAGCCTGTCACGCCCCCACCCGCTGGCCTTCAATCGCGCACTGGCCCTGCCGGACGGCGAGCAAAAGCGGCGGTCGCAGCACCACGCGAGGTTTCTCGGCCCGGAGGCCGGACCCGACATTCTGGCCGGTGATGCGAAATGGCTGCGGACGCGGTTGACCGCGAACGGCGTCCCGCAAGCGGCGATCGCGGCGCATCTGTCGGTCATCGGCAACCCACCGGCGATGGAGGCGGCGCTCGCCTGGTATCGCGCCCGCGGCGTGCGTCACGCGCCGACCGGTCCGACGACGGTGCCGACCTTGTATATCTGGGGCGATGCCGATGACACGGTGGGCCGGGTTGCGGCCGAGGGCACCGGCGAATTCATCGCTGCACCGTATCGGTTCGCCGCATTGTCCGGCGTCGGCCACTATGCCGCCGATCAGGTGCCCACGCAGGTGAACGCGCTGTTGCTGGAACACCTGGCCCAGCATCCAGTCTGATCTGGACCAGGCGCCGCGCCTGCGGGATGCTGCGTTCGCCGCCGCGGAGAAAGCAGAAGAAGGACGAGGACAGGGGGGGGATTTCCGATGGCCGCTGCCGATACAGATGTCATGACGCAGGCGCGGGTCTTGCCAGTGCGGCAGCCGATCGAGGGCGCTTCCGCCTGGATCGGCGCGGCGATGCGCGGGCGCGAGGCGGAGTGGAGCTACCGCCTGTCGCCATCAGAAATTGCCGAGATCGAAGCGGCGCTGCAATCGGTGCGGGCGCGCGGCCTTGATATCGCCGACATCCGCCGCGCGGACTTCCCGCTGCCGACGCTCGGGCCGGTGCTCGACCGGCTGCGGGCCGAGGTGCTCGACGGGCGCGGCTTCGTGCTGTTGCGCGGCATGCCGGTCGAAGATCGGCCGATCGCCGAGAGCGCGACAGCCTATTGGGGTGTCGGCACATATTTCGGCAGTGCCCGCTCGCAGAATGCGAAGGGGCATTTGCTCGGGCATGTCTACGACCTCGGCGGGCGCAGCGAGACCGACCCCAATCTGCGCAGCTATGCCACCGCGGAACGGCAGAACTTCCATATCGACCGCTGCGACGTCGTCGCGCTGTTGTGCCTGCGGCGCGCGAAGTCAGGCGGATTGTCGGCGATCGTCAGTTCGATGACGCTGCACAACGTCATGGCGGCCCGCCGGCCCGATCTGCTGGAACGGCTGTACCAGGCGTTCCCCGTCGACCGGCGCGGCGAGGTGCCGGAAGGCAAGGCGCCGTTCTACGAAGCGCCGGTGTTCAACGCGTATGCCGGCACCCTGTCGGTGCTGTATTCCCGGCTACATATCGGTTCGTCGCAACGCTTTCCCGAGGCGCGGCGGCTCACCGCCGAGGATATCGAAGCGCTCGACATGCTGGCGGATCTGGCGGGCGACCCCGAGTTGCGGCTCGACATGACGTTCATGCCGGGCGACATCCAGTTCCTGCACAACCATACGATCCTGCATGCCCGCACGGCCTACGAGGACTGGCCCGAGGTCGAACGCAAACGACATTTGTTGCGGCTGTGGCTTGCTCCGCCGGGCGCCCGGCTGCTGCCGCCGGTGTTCGCGGAGTGCTACGGCGACATCACGATCGGCGATCGCGGTGGCATCATCTGCAAGGGCACCCGCCTGCACGCGCCGCTGGTGCCGGGGTGAGCGACCCCGGGTTGTGCAACGCAATGCGGGAGTCGCGCCGAGGACAGGCATGCAGCGCCGGTTGCGGCACGGCGGGATCGAGCGTCGGCAGCGAAACAAATGCATCAGTCCGAACCGCGTCCCTCGTCATCCCCGCGAATGCCGGGATCCGGGGCGGGGTTGGGGTCCCGCCTGCGCAGGGATGACCAGGGACACCGCAAACTCGGCGCCGATTACGCCGCGGCGGGCCCCAAGGTGACGCCGGCGATGGCAGTGCCCGAGTTGCCGGACCACGATGCCCATGGGGCAGCGCCGCCCGATCCTGCCGCCGCCAATCACCCGCTGATCCATGCCGGGAAATTTCTGCTCGCGGATCTTCTCTCAACGCTGATTTTCGTCGCGCTCTACGCTGCCACCCATAGCATCTTCACGGCCGCCGGACTCGCCATCGCGCTCGGCCTCGGCCGCATTGCCTACCTGACATTTCGCGGCATGCCGATCGACGCGATGCAATGGCTCAGCCTGTTCCTCGTCGTCGCCTTCGGGGGCGCCACATTGCTCACGCACAATCCGGTGTTCGTGATGCTGAAGCCCACGATGATCTATGCCGCAATCGGCGCGGTCATGCTCAAGCGGGGATGGATGAACCGCTATGTCCCGCCAATCGCCCACGTTCACAGCGCCGCCGTCACGACGATTTTCGGCTATCTTTGGGCGGCGCTGATGTTTGCCACCGGTCTCGCCAACCTGGCCATGGCTTTGCTCGCCAGCCCGGCAATCTGGGCTTGGTTTGTCGGCGTTTTCCCGATCGCTTCCAAGATCGTCCTGGTGACCGTGCAATACGTCATCACACGCCGCATTGTCCGCCACCGCATAAGAGCAGCGAAAGAACTTGCATTATCCACCGCATGACGGAGTCTCCGCATCCCGAGGCGAAACCGCTCCGTACAGCATTCAAGCATCGCGCCGCAAAATCGGCGCACCGGCAACAACGCACAGTTCCGAGCATAAATCCGGCACACGCGCAATCCATGCAACCCCGCTACGCCAGGGTATTGACGGTCGGCCAGAGCGAGCCGGCTCCGGTGGCCCAGCTACGGGCCGCCGGGTGCGACCACGTGTTGCAAGCAGTGGCGAGCGGCGCGAAATCCGACCGCTGCCGCTGTTAAAGCTGCCACCGCCGCCGGCGTCGCCGCCGCAACTCGTAGGCCAGCAGACTGAGGATGCCGGCGGGGCCGAGCAGGGCCAGGGAGGAAGGCTCCGGTGCAGTCCTCGGCACCTCTTTCCAGATCCCCGAGTGTGATACCGTAACCGCGTTCTGGTTTCGATAGACACGAACCCGCCACTCGTCACCAGGGTATAAAAAGGAATACTCATTCACAGTAAATGGGTCTCCGACGTTGACCCATTGCCCGTGTTGTAATGCCTGAACTTGCACCGAGGCCTCGCCGTCATCGAAATAAGTCGTGCTGTGCTCCCCACTCGAGAGGACGTCTTCTGTACCCGTTATACTCCATCGGAGTAGTGACGAAATGTTTATGGTCCCGCTGAACCCCGAACCTGTGCCGACATCCCACGTTTCACTGTATGCTGTGAGGAAGCTGGCACTCCCTGCCGCGAGCGTTGAAGTCCATTCATACAAACCCGAGGAGTAGTCGCCCGATCCTGTGGCTGAGTCGGAAACCGGCAGCCCGTTTATAGTTTGTCCGGCTTGCAGACTGTATGAAAAGGTTTGAGCGCCCGGATCAACGCTGTACGTCACTGACAATGGCGAGGTGAAGGGGTACTGCGTGTCCAGGAAGAAGGCATCCAATGCCTGTGCCTGCATCATTGTCTCGGTCAGCTCGCCCGCGGAATTCAGCACGATCGAACCCGCATGGGCGAGGCCGGGGGCCAAACAGACCGCAACAAAAACGACCAATATTCCGGGCTGTCGCACAGGCGCGATCCAGCGAGCCTGTACGCGTGACCGCGTGTCGCTGATCGTGGCTTTCGTTCGTGTCATCGCCATCTGCTTCCTTATCCGCAGCCATTTGCAGAGGTGCAACAGTTTTGGAGGATCGGCGTGACACGCTGTCCAGGACGTCTGGTCATTTTCAGTGCCATTGCCACGTCGAGGCATGCAAAAAAGGGCGGAAACAACGAGCCGAGTCATTGATCCAAATCAAAGTAGCAAAAAATAGGTATTTTGGCTCTGAGGCAGCCGTGTGTTTTCGATCCCTGCCCGAGCTATCGATGATGCTGTCCTTCAGTCATAGGCAGCCCAACATAACAACCTGATGCGACCGAATATTTCGTCCTTCCAGCAGCATACGACGACGCTTGGGCGTGAGGCTCCGGCGAGCGCCGCAGTTTCTCCCCCTCTGGCATGCCCGGCTTTGGCGCGAGGCGCCCGCACACGATCGGTGTCCGCTCTGCGCCGCCAAGTGACAGTCATACCCGGAAGCCAGCGGGACCGGCCGGCCATCCCGCAGTCGGGCGATGAACGCGTGGATGAACGCGAATGCAGCGAGGCGACCCGATCACCCTCACCCGCGTCGCTGCGCGCCTTGACCTCTCCCGCGTGGCGGGAGAGGTTTCCTTACACCACGGGACAGGCGACGATGTGCTGCTTGTAGGCTGGGCGCTCGCACAGCCGGTCATACCAAGCGCGCAGGTGGGGCAGCGCGGGGCGCTCGAAATCCATGTTGAACCAGCGATGCGCGTGCACGCCCCACGGAATGTCGGCCAGGGTGAAGTCGGGCCCGGCGATATAGGCGTGCCGCGCCAGCAGCGGCTCGATCATGCCGTACGCCTTGGCCGCATCCGCGACGCCCTGCGCGATGGCGGCGGGGTCACGCTGGTCCGCCGGTGTGCGCACCAGGCCCCAGAACACCACGCCCATCGGCCGGTTCAGCACCGTCTGCTGCGCGTCCATCCAGCGGTCGATGTTGGCTCGCGCGTGCGGGTCCTGCGGCCACAGCATGGAGTGCGGCGCATGCGCATGGCACAGGTAACGCAGGATGGCGTTGCTCTCCCACAGTGTGAATGCGTCCTCCTGCAAGGTCGGCACCAGCCCGGTGGGGTTCATCGCGCGATATTCCGGCGTGTCGGTTTTGCCGAACGCGCCGCCGACGTCGATCCGCTCGAACGGCAGGGCCAGCTCGCCCAATCCCCACAGCACCTTCATCACATTGCTCGATGTGGCGCGGCCCCAGACGATCCGATGCATCGGTCCCCTCCCTGCTTTGGCGTGGCATCGGCAACGGTACGCCGCGGCCACGCCGGCGGCAACTTGCACGCCGCCGCACCCCGGTGCACACCCGCGCCGATGCCAACCCTGTCGCTCCGCACCCTCGCCCTGCTCTCCGCGTTCGCCGCCGGCGCGGTGCTGGCAGCCGCGCTGGCCATCGAAAACTGGGGCGGCGTGGCGCCCTGCGAACTCTGTCTGCTCGAGCGGTGGCCGTACCGCGTGGCGATCGTCCTCGCCCTGCTGGCGCTTATGCTGCCGCTGCCGCTGGCGCGCGTCTTGCTGGTGCTGGTCGTGCTGACACTGCTGGCGGACGTGGCGCTGGCCTTCATCCATGTCGGCGTCGAGGCCCACTGGTGGCCCAGTCCGCTGCCGGAATGCGCCGCGCCACGCTTCATTGGCGGCTCGATCGCGGAGCGGCTGGCGCACATGCCGGCGCAGCCCGCCAAGCCGTGCGACGACCCTTCCTACCTGGTTCCGGGATTGCCGGTGTCGCTGGCGGCGATGAACCTGATGTTTGCTCTGGCGTTCGCCGTCGTGCTTGCCATCTTCCTCTGGCGCAGTGACAGGAGGCCGGCATGACCGCCATGCGACCCGAGTTGCCCGGGGACCCGAGCCCCGGCGCGACGGTGGAAGGCATGATCCGCGTGGACCACGCCGGCGAATACGGCGCCGCGCGCATCTATGCCGGGCAGCTCGCGGTGCTCGGGCGTTCCGGCAGCGCGGACACGCTGCGCCAGATGCAGGCGCAGGAGCAGGAGCATCTGGACGGGTTTGCCGAGCTGATGGTGCGGCGGCGCGTGCGGCCCACGGCGCTGCTGCCGCTGTGGCACGTTGTCGGTTTCGCGCTCGGCGCGGCGACCGCGGCGATGGGGGAACGCACGGCGATGGCCTGTACCGCCGCCATCGAGGAGGCGATCGACGAGCACTACGCCGGCCAGATCGCGGTGCTGAACGACGGCGAGGCCGCGTTGCGCTCGACGATCGCGCGGTACCGCGAGGACGAGCTGCACCACCGCGACGTCGCGCTGGCCCACGGCGCACGCCAGGCCCCCGGCTATCGATTGCTCACGGCGGCGATCAAGGCCGGCTGCCGCGCGGCGATCGCGATCAGCGAACGGGTTTGAGGAAACCTCTCCCGCTCCCGCGGGAGAGGTTTCAGGACGCGGCGAAGGCCGTCCGCCGGAGGTGCCGCCATTGCAGCACCAGCGGGCCGACGACCAGCAGATTCAGCAGATTGAACCCCAACCCAGTGGCGAAGGCGGCGCCGTAGAAGCCGGTATGGTCGTAGATCCAGCCGGCCAGCCAGCCCCCCGCCGCCATGCCAGAGCCGCTGAACAGCAGCAGCGTGGGCACGCGCCAACTCGCCTCTGCCGGCGGGAACAGCTCCCGCACCGCCAGCACATAGGCCGGGATCAGGCCGCTGAACCCCAGCCCGAACAGCGCCGAAACGGTGAACAGGCCGAACTCGTTCTGCGTCAACAGAAAGCCGGTCATCGCGGCGAACTGGAAGACGGAGGCCGCGAGTACGGTGCGCAGGCCGCCAATCCGGTCGGACAGCCAGCCCCAGAACTGCCGGCTGACGAAGGCGCAACCGAGCAGGACCGACAGCATGGCCGCGCCCTGCGACGCGGGTATGCCGAGGTCGCCGCAGAACGCCACCAGGTGGCCCTGCGGCATGGCCATCGGCACGCAGCAGCAGAAGGCGGCGAGGCCCAGCATCACCAGCGCCAGGTTGGGGTTCAGGCCGAGCACGGCGTTGCGACTTCCCGCGCCGGCCGACGCGGCTCCGGTGGTGACCGGTTCCGGCGGGTCGCGCAGCACCAACAGCGCGATCGGCGCGACCGCCAGGACCTCGAAGCCGGCGAAGACCCGCATGGTGTGCTGCCAGCCGGTTGCGGCGATGGCCCAGGCGAACAGCGACGGCCAGATGACGCCGGCGACATACTGGCCGGAGGAGATCAGCGCCAGCGCGGTGCCGCGCCGGCGGTCGAACCAGCGGCTGACATAGACGTAGAGCGGCGCGTTCAGCCCGGCATTGCCGAGCAAACCCATGAACAGGCCGTGGCCGAGGATGAGCTGCCAGGCCGCGCCGCCGCTGGCGACCAGCAGCCCGACGGCGACCATCGCCGCGCCGAACGCCACGGTCCAGCGCACGCCGATGCGATCGGCGATCCGCCCCATGGCCAGGCCGCCGACCGCGGTGCCGACCCAGGCGAGCGAATAGGCCAGTGCTGGCAGCTCGCGCGCATTGCCGAGGCTTTCCGCGATCGGCCGCAACGCGACCACCGCAACCTGAGGCGCGCCATAGGACACCGACATGGCCGCCAGTGCGGTCCAGGCGACGACCCAGGAAGCGCGGGTTTCAACGCTGTGCATCCGCGGTTCGCTATCAGGTACGGGCTGTGTGCGAAAGGGCGGGGCAGGGGCTCGCACCATGCCGGGGGCCTGCGGGCTGGTTCTGATGCATGAGCTTCTGCCGGCGCAGCCAGCGGCTTGCTGCGCGGCCGGCCGGAATGGTCCGGTTGCCGCCGTGCGCCGTTGCAGCGTGTTCTGGTGCATGGGCTTTTGGCTGCGCGGCCGACGGGGCCGGCGCCGGGGCGCCGATCGCGCCGCGCCCGGGCCGTTCTGGTGCATGGGGTTCCGCCAGCGCATGTCCAGGCGGCGCGATCCTCGCGCGCCATGCCGGCCGGCAGCGCGCCGAGCAGGCGGAACAGCCGGCGGCCCTCCTCGTGCAGTTTTGTCGATCGCCAGGACAGGTCGATCGAGCGCACCAGGGAGGTCAGGCGCCCCCCCGGCAGGTCCGGGTCCTTCGCTAGCTCCACACCGCGGCGCTGCCAGTCGTCCCATAGCTCCGCCAGCGCATCGTGCGGCGCCGCGCGCAGCGCAAGCAATTCGATCGCCAACGGCACGCCGCCCAGTTCGCGCAGGAACGGCGCAAGATGGGGATCGTCGGGCCTGATGCGCGGGGCCAGCTCGAGAAACAGGCGGCGCGCCGCCTCATCAGGCAGCGGCGGCACCACCGGCTGGTGCGGGAAGGCGGGCGCCGCCGGCCCGGTATAGCCCCGATAGGAGCACAGCAAGGTGACCGAGGGGACGCCGATCAGGCGGCGCAGCGCGTCTCGGGTCGCGGCGGTGTCGACGTCGTACGGCGTCTCCAGGTTGTCCAGCACCAGCAGCGCCGGCGCCGCGGCGAGCGCCGCCAGTGCGTGGTCGAAGGCAGCCGGGTCGGCGGGGTTGCCGCCCAGCACCAGCACCACGGCGGTGCGCAGCGAGGCGGCGTCGGTTGCGGTCTCCAGCGGCACGAACCAGCGGCGCTCGGCGAAGCGCGCGGCGAGGTCGGGGTGGGTGGCGACGGCACGGGTCAGCGTGGTTTTGCCGATGCCAGGCCCGCCCAGCACTACCACGGCGCCGGGACGCGGCGCGGTCAGCATGGCGACCAGGCCGGCGATCTCGGCGTCGCGGCCGAGGCAGCGGTCGGGCGGCAGCAGTGGCGTTGCCGAAGTCGTGCCGCTGGCGGCCGGTGGCGGGGCAGCACCAGTTGGCCTGGGGGCGCTGCCAGTCCGAGGGCGCCGACCGCGGCGTGCCGCAACAGCAGCGGCGTCGAGGCGCTCGCGCAGCAGGTGCTTCACGTCGTTGGTCAGGCGCTTGCCGAACGCGTTGGGCGTGGGGTAGGGCGACCAATAGCCGCGCAGCGAGCCGTCCGGGTTGCGGAACCGGTCGAAGAACTGTTCCACGGCGGGATCGCGCGGGGCGTCCTCGCGGCGATACAGCAGGATGTCGGGCTGCGGGCTGGCGTTCAGCGCGTCCTCGAACTCCCAGACCGTGCCGGATGGGAACGGCGAGCCGTCAGCCCGCGTGTGGGCGGCCGGATCGAGCGGCGTGCCGAGCCGGCCGGCCAGGATGACCACGACGATGTGGCACTGACCCGGCCGGCGCATGAAGCGATTAACCGACGATTGCGGCGTCTGGGTGGGCAGCATCGGCGCCGGGGCAGCGGGATCGTCCCAGCTCGTCACGTCGAACATGACCTTGCCGCGCAGCAGCGGATCGTAGGGCAGCTCGGCTCTCAGCAGGTCGCGTGCGGCGTTGCGCTCCTCCGGCACGTCGCCGGGCGAGGAAAGGAAGACGTTCACGATCAGGGGGCGGTCGTCGCGCGCCATCGCGCCGGGCATTGCGCGCCGTTTCGTTGGCGGATGCAAGCCGCACGTGCGGCGCCATCCGCCCATCGAACGAGAATTGTGCGGTCGCGGGGAGCAGGCCTTGGGGCAGGCAAAGACTCCCCCCTCCCCTTGAGGGAGGGGGTTGGGGGGAGGGGTCCGTACGGCACGGGACCCCTCCCCCCAACCCCCTCCCTCAAGGGGAGGGCGAGTCTTTGCCTGCCCCCAACGTTGAACCGCACCGCCGCGGGGGGCACACTCACCGCCATGCCCGCCCACACCGATATCGTCACGCATGGCTGGGTGGCGAGGCTGCCGCGCGGATGGCTGCCCTACGTCCTGCTAGCCCGCCTCGACCGTCCGATCGGCACCTGGCTGCTCTTCCTCCCCGGCCTCTGGGGCATCCTGCTCTCCGGGGCGCCGCCCGCGGAGGCAATCCGGCTGATCGTCCTGTTCGGCGTCGGCAGCCTGGTGATGCGGGCGGCCGGCTGCGTGGTCAACGACCTGTGGGACCGCGACATCGACCGCCGCGTAGCCCGCACCGCCGGGCGGCCGCTCGCCTACGGAGCGCTGCGTCCGCGTCAGGCCCTGATATTCCTGGCCACCCTGCTGATGGCGGGGCTGGTCATCCTGCTGCAGCTTAACCGGCTGGCGCAGGCGCTGGGAGTCGCGTCGCTGCTGCTGGTGGCGCTGTATCCGCTGGCCAAGCGGGTGACCTGGTGGCCGCAGCTCGCCATGGGGTTCACCTTCGGCTTCGGCGCGCCGCTCGGCTACGCCGCCGGGGCGGGGCGGATCGATACCGCGTGGGCGCTGCTGTACGGCGCGGCGATCCTGTGGGATCTCGGCTTCGACACGATCTACGCGCACCAGGACCGCGAGGACGACGCCCTGCTCGGCATCGGCTCCAGCGCGCTGGTGCTCGGCGAGCAGACCCGGCCGTTCCTGGCGGCGTGCTTTGCCGGGATGCTGCTGCTGGTGGCCCTGGCTGGGTGGAATCGCGGCCTGGACGTGTGGTTCTATCCGGCGTTGGCCCTCCCGGCAGCGCTGCTGGCGCGGCAGATTGCGGCACTCGACATCAACGACCCGGCCAACTGCCTGCGGCAGTTCCGCGCCAACCGCGAGGCGGGGCTGGCGGTGGGTCTGGCGATCCTCCTGGGGTGGCTGTGAGGCGGCGCCGTACACCTCTCCCGCCCGCGGCGGGAGAGGTCGAGACGCGAAGCGGCGCGGGTGAGGGGCGTAACGCACAGAGGTTCGTGCGTGCCGCCCCTCACCCTCGATCCTTCGCGTCTCTGACCTCGCCCGCGGAGCGGGAGAGGTGAAGCGCGAGCGAGAATTCGTGCTCGCCCACACCGTGCTTGGTTGCGCGCCGCTGGTGCCGGAAATCACGCTGCACCTCGCCAGCGAGATCACCCCGATCTGGCAGGCCACCGAAGACTGGCTGGCCGCGGGAAACGTCGATCCGCCGTTCTGGGCGTTCGCCTGGCCGGGCGGGCAAGCCCTGGCGCGGCACGTGCTCGACCACCCCGCCACCGTCGCCGGGCGGCGCGTGCTGGACTTCGCCGCCGGCGGCGGCATCGCCGCGATCGCCTGCGCGCGCGTCGGCGCCACCGTCGAGGCCGCCGAAATCGACAAGCTGGCCGTTGCGGCGCTGCACCTGAATGCCGTGGCCAACGGCGCCACCGTCGCAGCGGACCTCGGCGACGTGGTCGGCGCGCCCTGCCGCTGGGATCTCATCCTGTGCGGCGACGTGTGCTACGAGGCGCCGATGACCGCACACATCCTGCCTTGGCTTCGTGCCATGGCCCGGGAGGCCGAGGTGTGGGTCGCCGATCCCGGCCGCGCCTACCTACCGCGTGTCGGGCTGACCGAATTTGCCGCCTATCGCGTCCCGACCACCCTGGAGCTGGAAGACCGCACCGAGCGGCAGGTCACACTTTACCGCTTGTCCGGCTGACTCCCTTCGGCCTTCGGGTTGCCGAGTGCCACGCCGTTGACCGTCAGCCCGGCCTGGCCGGCAACGATGTCCCAAACCAGGTGGTCGCCTTCGGGCCGGGCAAAGCCGCGCGCGATCGCCAGGAATGGCAGCGCCGGCTGCAAGCTCGGGTTGCCGCCGGCCTGCTTCATCAGTTCGTCCAACCCGGTGGCGGTGATGTGCGCCCGGGCCTGATACTCGTCCGGGCCGGTCACCAGGATGTGGCCCTGGCCGTGCAGTTCGGCCGGGCCGACATCCAGCGCCAACGTATCCAGCCCGACCGTCACCCCGCCATGCGTCAGCAGCGTCGCGGCATCCGCTTGCAGCTGCGCCTGGTCCACGTCCTGGTCGGTCGCCTCCAGCGCCAGCCGCGTGAGGTCGGCGAGCGACACCCCCGCGACGCTGGGGCGCAGTTCCAGATGGTGCGGCATCAGCGACATGGCTTGCGGCGGCGCGTTCTGCACCGCCACCCCGTCGAACGCGATGTCGAACGCCGCGTGCAGCACCCCGTCGGGCGCGGCGCCCTCGATCCCCAGGCGAACCTGGCGTATCGTCGCCTCGCCCTGCCCGGCGACGGCGACATGCATGCCGTCGATCGTCTCCTCACCTCGTAGTCCGGTGAAGACGCCGCGCACCGATTCGATGAATGCGCGCAACGCCGCGCGCGCCGGGGCGGACAGCACCGCGTCGCCGCGTTGCACTGCGGCGGCGGGGGGCAGGGTGGCGAGCAAGCCGCTGGTGGCGGTCAGCAGCGCGGCGGCGTGGTCGCGATCGATGCCGTCGATCCGGCCATGCTCCTGGATGCGGTCGGCGCCGAACGCCACCGCCGGCGTGTCGCCAACCCGCGAGGCGCTCCGCCAGCCGGCGATGGTGCCCTGCTGCACCAGGTCCAGACGCCCGTCGTGCGGCTCCAGCGTGGTCTGCATGACGTAGCGATCGATACGCTGCTCCTGGTGCTGCCGGGGGCTATCGGTCACCAGGCCAAAATTGCCGAGGTCGATGTCGAGCCGCGAGGGCGTGGCGAATGCCGGATCGAACACGGCGTGGGAGTCCTGGGTGCCGATGCTGAGTGCGAAATCCGTCGGCACCTTCTCGCCGGGCGGTCCGCCGGGTTCGGGCATTTGCAGGGTGAAGCGGGAGGCGGCGGGAAGGTGCAGCGCATCCACCGACCAGCGGTCGCCCTCGATCGGCCGGACGTCGGCGCTGACTTCGTTGTCTCCGCTGGCGTCGGTGAACGGCAGCGCGACGCGGAAGTGGTCGTCCTGCGCAATCACTCGCAGCCGCTGGGGCGTCGCGCCCAGGTTGGGACCGAGCAAGCCGGCGAACCAGGATTGCAGGGTTTGCTGCAACGTCGCGGCGGCTTCCTGGTCGATCGTTTGGGCCGCGGCTCCGACCGGCAGCAGGAGCGCGAGGCAAAGCACGAAACGGGCGCGCGGCACGATGTTTCATCCGGGCTGTGAGGGGGCGAGGTTACCGCATATCCGCCACGGCGCGCACCATCATAACCTCTCCCGCCTTCGGCGGGAGAGGTCGAGACGCGCCAGCGTCGAGGGTGATCGGGTCGCCCCGCTCTACCTGCTGCATGCCGACCCGATCACTCCCCCTCGCCGCTCGCGGTCGGTTCGCTTCGCGACCCAACCCGACTGCGTGGGCGAGGTCCAGGCACGCGCGCGAATTTGTCTCGCTCCGTCACTGTTGAGCGCCGACTGGGCTAAGCGGGCCGCGTTACCGCAACCGAGTGCAATCGGTGCGACCTCAGCAAAAGGACCCCCCATCATGCGAATGCTTCCGCTTCTTGCCGCGCTTGCCTCCTTGTCGGTGCTGGCTGCCTGCGGCAACCGAGAACCGGAACGCGCCGAGGGCGGCGCGGCGGCCGGCGCCGCAACCGGCGCGGCGGTCGGGATCGTCGGTGGACCGGTCGGTGTGGTCGGTGGCGCGCTGATCGGCGGCGCCGTGGGCGGTGTCGCCGGCGCCGCCACCAAGCCCAGCGACGTGAACCTCGGCGCCCCGCCGTGGCACGACAATACCGCTCCGGGTCAGCAGGCCGCGGCGCACATGGCGAACTGACGCAAGCGTGACGCCGCGGCGTGCGGCGGCGCGGCCGATTCGGCTTCCTCCGA
>JBEKNT010000095.1:0-18615 GCA_049522565.1 Acetobacteraceae bacterium | reverse complement strand
AAAGCCGTGACTGTCAACTCCCGGATAGTCGCCCCCTCAAGGGGAGGGGGAGAACGTCGTCTGTTACTGGCTCGCCCAGATGATGCGGTGCACCCAGGCCACTTCCGTCAGGTCGAAGCTATAGTCCGGATGCGCCGGGTTGAGGCTCTTGAGCTCAACGCGCCGAGCCGAGCGGCGGGTGAGCTGCTTGGCCATGACCTCGCCCTTGTTGGTGCGGATCACGACACGGTCACCGCGCCGGATCGGCGCGGACGGCGAGACGATGACCATGTCGCCGTCGCGATACACCGGCTCCATCGAATCGCCGCTGATCTCCAGGGCGTAGGCGTTGGGATCGGCGATCTCCGGCAGGCTCACCTCGTCCCAGCCGCCACCGACGGGGAAACCGCCGTCGTCGAAATAGCCCTCGCCGCCGGCCTGCGCGAGGCCGATCAGCGGCACCCGGCGCGCGGGCCGCGCCAGGTTGGACGCCAGCGTGCGCGCGCCGGACACCAGGGAGGTGAAGGCTTCCAGGCTGGCACCGGTCGCGTTCAGCACCTTGGCGACACTCTCGGTGCTGGGCCAGCGGTTCCGCCCGTCGGGCATGCACCGCTTCGACCGGTTGAAGGTCGTCGGGTCGAGCCCGGCGCGCTTGGCCAGGCCCGAGGCCGACAGGCCGTTTTCCGCGGCGAGCGTGTCGATCGCCCGCCAGATATCCTCATGCTTCATCGTCGCCATCCTACATCCGCGGATGCCGGGCGCGCGGCAGTCCGCTGTCCTTCCCCGGCTCAGTGGTGCGGGGAGGCTGTTGCGAAGGGGCGCGGTGCCGGCGCGGCCGAATCGGCTGCACGCAGAGTCTTATAGGATTCCACGCCAAAGGGAATAGGAAAAAATCGCGTTGCCTCTTGCAATCGTATGCAACCTGTGGTTTTATGTTCTTGTTCTGTTCATCTCATACGTGCTTCCAGGAAGGAGACCTCTGCCATGGCTGCCGCCGCGCTTTGCATGCTGCCTGCCGCCCCGCCGCCCGCCACCCGCGCGAGGCAAACCACCCAGCCGTTCCGCAACGCGGAGGAGGCATGGTTCTGGACCATGGCGGCGCTGATGGCGCGGCGCGACGGCGCGCGCTACACCGCCAATCAGGGCCGCGTGCAACGGCCGTGCGAACCTGACGACGTGGTCAAGTGCCTGGACACGCTATACCGCCGGCGGCGCATCGATCTGGTCCATGCGCGCATCCTGCGCATCTGGGGCGAGCGGCAGAGCGCGCCGAACCCGGCCTATGCCAGCGAGCGTTGCGACTGGCGGTTGTGGCGTGAGGCGATGGACCGGCTGGAGTGGCCGCTGCGCGTCAAGGGCATCGTTGCCTGATTTTTTTGACCGATCCGGAATATTTTCCTTGACAACGCTTCGCCCCCGCCATTAGAACCCTCGCATCAACGGGCCAGGTGCGCCCGTTGCCAGGGTCTCCCCGAAACCTTCCCGAGCCGTTGCCCCCCCTGGGCAGCGGCTTTTTCTTTGGCAAAAAAGGAACACCGCCATGGCCTTCGCCATTCGCAATCTGTCCGTGCTTGCCTATGCCAACGGATTCACGCTGTGGCACTACAAGGCCGGCAGTGACCGGCTGCAATCCGTTGTGGCCCGCGATTTCTTCGCCGACGCCGCGGACATGCTGACGCAGGGCGACCTGCTGATGATCTCGGCCGCCGATGGCGCCCGGGTGGTCGCGGTGGCGCCGCTCGAAGATGGGCTGGTGGTTACCGCCCCGCTGAGCTGAGCGGCACGCCCGGGCGACGCGCCACCGCGCTGGCGTGGCGCCCGGCGCCCTCGGCGGTCACCTCGAACCGCCCGTCCGCCCGGGTGTGGGCAAGGCCCATGCCGGCGAGCCGTTGCAGGCATGGGCCGTCCTTCAATGCCGGCGGACGTCCGATCGAACCGCTCAATACCAGCCGGTGCAGCGCTGAACGGCAGCAGGTTTCCAGGTAGGGTTCGTGCCACATCGCGGGTACCGGTATCGCCCCCAGCCATATGGGCGTCCGGCGCCGCGCGTCACATCCCCAGGGCGCGACGGTATACGTCGAGCAGGGTCTCCTGCTCCTCCACTTCTGCGGATTCCTGCTTGCGGATGCGGATGAGCTGGCGGAGCACTTTGACGTCGAAGCCGGCGGATTTGGCCTCGGCATAGATGTCCTTGATGTCGCTGCCGAGCGCCTTGCGCTCCTCCTCCAGCCGTTCGATGCGTTCGACCAGGCTGCGCAGCCGGTCCGCGGCAATCCCGCCGGTCTCGGTATCGGGTTTCGCGACCGCACGCACCGCCATGTTTCCCGCTCCCCTTGCTGAAGGCGGGCGGGGATAGCGGGGGGTTGGGATGGGGTCAAGCAAGGCCAGGGGCTTTGCCCCTGGAACCCCATCAAGGGGCTCTGCCCCTTGAATCCCCGCCAAGGGCGGAGCCCTTGGGACCCTTCCGTTGGAGCGGTTGGACGGGAGGGGGCCTGCGCTGCCGCCGCCGTGCCGGACCTGCGATCCGGCACGGACGGCGCATTATCATCAGTGCCCCGGGTTCGCCTTGGCGAACGCCGCTTTCTGCTCCCCGCTGGCTTCCTTCTGGTATTTCGCCTGCCACTCCTTGTAGGGCATGCCATAGACGATCTCGCGCGCGTCCGGGTCGGCCAGGCCGATCCCCTTGGCGTCAGCCGCCTCGCGATACCAGCGGCTGAGACAATTCCGACAGAACCCGGCCAGGTTCATCAGGTCGATGTTCTGCACGTCGGTCCGCTCGCGCAAATGCTCTACCAGCCGGCGGAACGCGGCGGCTTCCAGTTCGGTGCGGGTCTGGTCGTCGAACTGCGGTGCGGTCATGCCAATCTCCTGTTGTAGCCATCCCCCGGCTCAGCCGCCGGATCGAGTCCGGTGGCAATGGGCCACCGAGGGGCAGGGTCCCGCGCACAACATGGCGCGGATGGCGCCGGATCGCCATACTACGCCGCGCAGAAGGCCGGAAGGGATCGGAACCCATGACCTGGGACGATGCACGAGCGCGGCAGGCCCTGCGCGCGCTGTTCGACGCCGCGGTGGCCGCCGCCGCCCCACGCAAGGTACTGGCTGCCCACCTGCCGGCCAAGCCGCGCGGCCGCTGCATCGTGGTTGGGGGAGGAAAATCCGCCGCGGTGATGGCCGCCGCGCTGGAAGACGCCTGGCCGGACGTGGCCCTGGAGGGCACCGTCGTCACCCGCTACGGCCACGCCGTGCCGACGCGGCGGATCGAGGTTATCGAGGCCTCCCACCCCGTCCCCGACGCCAACAGCCAGCGCGGCGCGCTCCGGCTGCTGGAACGCGTCCGCGGCCTGGGCCCGGACGACCTCGTGCTAGCGCTGATGTCCGGTGGCGCGTCCGCCTTGCTGGCCGCCCCGGCGCAAGGCCTGACGCTGGCCGACAAGCAGGCGGTCAACCGCGCGCTGCTGGCCTGCGGTGCCAACATCGCCGAGATGAACTGCGTCCGGAAGCACCTCTCCGCCATCAAGGGTGGCCGGCTGGCCGCCGCCGCGGCCCCGGCACATGTGGTGACGCTGGCGATCAGCGACGTGCCGGGCGACGACCCGGCGGTGATCGGCTCCGGCCCGACCGTGCCCGATCCCACCACCTTCGCCGAAGCCCGCGCCCTGCTGGCGCGTTACGGCATCGAACCCTCGCCCGCGGTAGCCGCGCGGCTGGCCCGGGAGGACGACGAGACGCCAAAGCCCGGCTCCCTGCCGCACGCCGACTTCCGGCTGATCGCCGCGCCGATGATGGCGCTGCGCCAGGCAGCGCAGACCGCGCGCGGCCTGGGCCTGACCCCCGCCATCCTGGGTGACGCGCTGGAAGGCGAGGCGCGGGACATGGGCACGGTGATGGCCGGCATCGCCCGCAGCGTCCGCGCGCATGGCGAGCCGCTGGCCGCCCCCGCCGTCCTGTTGTCCGGCGGCGAGACCACAGTCACCATGGGCCACGGTCCCGCCGGCCACGGCGGTCGCAACACCGAGTTTCTGCTTGGCCTGGCGGTGGCCCTGGATGGCGCGCCGGGGATCTGGGCAGCCGCCGGCGACACCGACGGCGTCGACGGCATGGACGACGTCGCCGGCGCCCTGCTCTGCCCCGACACACTGGCGCGCGTGCGGGCAACGGGGCTGGACCCGCGCCGCATGTTGGCGGGCCATGACAGCCACAGCCTGTTCGACGCGGCCGGCGACCTGATCCGCACCGGTCCCACCCTGACCAACGTCAACGATTTCCGTGCGATCCTGATCGCCTGAGAGGAGGAAAACTCCCCCTCCCCCCACCCCCTCCCTCAAGGGGAGGGGGAGTGTATGACCCGCAGATCTGACGCAGTGAGGACCCCCCTGATGGCCACGCAACCCAAACTGCGCCGCCGCCGGCGCACCAAGATCATTGCCACGCTCGGCCCGGCCAGCTCCACCATCGAGGTGCTGACGCGGCTGTTCCAGGCGGGCGCCGACGTGTTCCGGCTGAATTTTTCCCACGGCACGCACGAGGACCACGCCGCCCGCTTCGCCATGATCCGCGAACTGGAGGAGCGGTTCGACCGGCCGATCGGGATCCTGGCCGACGTGCAGGGACCCAAGCTGCGCGTCGGCACGTTCGGCGGCGGGCGCGTGCACCTGCAAACCGGCCAGCCGTTCCGGCTCGACCTGAATGCGACGCCGGGCGACTCCACGCGCGTCAACCTGCCGCATCCGGAGATCATCGCCGCCGCGGCGATCGGCTCCATGTTGCTGCTGGACGACGGCAAGCTGCGGCTGCGTGTCACACGCAAGCGGCCGGACGGGCTGGAGACCGAGGTGGTGGTCGGCGGTCCGCTATCCGATCACAAGGGTGTCAATGTGCCCGACGTGGTGCTGCCAATTCCGGCACTGACCGCGAAGGACCGCGTCGACCTGGAATTCGCCCTGCAGCACGGCGCCAACTACATCGGCCTGTCCTTCGTGCAGCGGCCGGAAGACGTGCTGGAGGCGAAAAAGCTGGTCGCCGGCCGCGCCTGGATCATGGTCAAGCTGGAGAAGCCGCAGGCGCTGGAAAACCTCGACGGCATCCTCAAGCTGACCGACACCGTGATGGTGGCGCGCGGCGACCTCGGCGTGGAGCTGCCG
Source organism: Acetobacteraceae bacterium (assembly GCA_049522565.1). GTDB lineage: Bacteria > Pseudomonadota > Alphaproteobacteria > Acetobacterales > Acetobacteraceae > JASHVB01. The sequence goes on along the minus strand of JBEKNT010000095.1, from coordinate 13,492 downwards.
CCCGAGGAAGTGCCGCTGGCGCAGAAGCGGATCGTCCGGCTGGCGCGCCAGATGGGCAAGCCCGTCGTGGTGGCGACGCAGATGCTGGAGAGCATGATCACCGCGCCGGCGCCCACGCGGGCGGAAGCCTCGGACGTCGCCACCGCGGTGTTCGACGGCGCTGACGCGGTGATGCTGTCGGCGGAAACCGCCGCGGGACAGTATCCGTACGAGGCGGTCAACATGATGGACCGGATCGTCGCGCGGGTGGAACAGGATGATATGTGGCGGGCGATGATCGAGGCTTCACGGCCGGAGCCGGAACATTCGGCGGCGGATGCGATCGCCGCGGCGGCGCGGCAGGTGGGGCACACGATCGGGGCGAAGGCCATCGTGGCGTTCACCGCCTCGGGCGCCACCGCGCTGCGGGTGGCGCGGGAGCGGCCGGATTCACCGGTGATCGGGTTGACGCCACATATCGATACGGCGCGGCGGATGGCGGTGGTGTGGGGCGTGCACGCGGTGGTGGTGGCGGACGTGCATTCGATGGGGGAGTCGGTCACGCGGGCGGCGCACGTGGCGCGGACCGAGGGCTTCGCGGCGCACGGCGACGAGATCGTGGTGACCGCTGGCGTGCCGTTCGGCCATTCCGGCAGCACGAACGCGCTGCGCGTGGCGTCGGTGAAGTAGGGTCGCGCCAGGGTGGGCGCAGGCCCGCCGTGCACGACTTTGGCGGCAAGACTGCAAGCCGTGGATCGGGGCCTGCGCCCGCCATGCCGACAACAAAGGTCGAGCCGCTCATCCGGACCCGCGCCCACCGGACCCATGCCCGCTGGACTCGTGCCCACTGGGGCACCCACTGGGCACCCCTCTCCCCCTGTGTATAGTGCGCGAAAGCGCCGGGCGGAGGAGTGGCATGCATCTGTTCAAGCAGCACGCGGTGACGGACCTCGCGGCCACCGCGAGCATGATTCCGGTGATCGACTACGGCCCGTATTTCGCCGGCGAGCCCGGCGCGCTGCCGCGCTTGGCCGAAGACCTGCGCTATGCCTGCGAGAACATCGGCTTCTTCTACGCGCTGAACCACGGCGTGCCGCAGGCGGTGATCGACCGCGCGTTTGCCGCCTCGCGCCGGTTCCACGCACTGCCACTGGAGACCAAGCTTGCCCTCCGGCTGAACCAGAACAACATCGGCTACCTGCCGATGAACTTCTCGGTGCAGGCGGCCTCCACCGTGCACAAGGCGACCAAGCCGAACCAGAACGAGAGCTTCTTCGTCAGCTACGACCGTGACGCCGACCATCCGGCCGTGCTCGCCGGCGTGCCGCTGCGTGGCCGCAACCAGTGGCCGGACGGCGTGCCGGGCATGCGTGCGGACATGATGACGTATTTCCACGCACTGGCGGCGATGTGCGACCGCATGCTGCCGCCCTTCGCGGTGGCGCTGGACATGCCGGAGGATTTCTTCGCCCCGTTCTTCGCCAATGAGGCGCACGCCAACCTGCGCTTCCTGCACTACCCGCCGCAGGAGGACATGAGCGACAACACCTTCGGCACCGCGCCGCATACCGACAACAGCTTCATGACCGCGCTGGCGCGCACCGACGTGCCCGGCCTGGCGATCCGCCTGCCCTCTGGCGAGTGGCTGCCGCCGCCGATCATCCCCGGCACCTTCCTGATCAACCTCGGCAACATCATGCGCCGCTGGTCGAACGACCGGTTCCTATCCACGCCGCACGGGGTGATCAACGAGTCTGGCACCGACCGGTATTCCATCGCGTATTTCCACAGCCCGAACCCGGCGAGCGTGATCGAGTGCCTGCCGAGCTGTGTCTCGGCCGACAATCCGCCGCGTTATCCGCCGGCGGTGTATCGCGACCTGGTGCTGGCGTTCTATCGCGCCAACTACTTCCACCAGCGTGGTCATGAATCGGAGGCTGCGAAATTGGCGGCGGCTGAATAACCTGTACACCTCTCCCGCTTCGCGGGGTTGAGCCGCGAAGCGGATCGACGCGAGACGCGGCAGCGTCGAGGGTGAGGGGCGCGACGCACAGACGGTTCATGCGTTACGCCCCTCACCCGCGTAGCGGGAGAGGTGTACTATCAGCGGGATCACGGACGATGGAAGCAACGACATGAAAGCCTACGAAGCGATCGCACAGTCCCTCATCGCCGAGGGTGTTACCGACTTCTTTGGCCTGATGGGCGACGGCAACATGTGGCTGTGGTGCGCGATGTGTCGCAACCCCTCCGTCAAGCCGTACAACGCCCGCCACGAATCCATGGCCGTGTCGATGGCCGATGGCTACACCCGCACCACCGGCAAGATCGGCGTGGCGATGGTCACCTGCGGGCCAGGCCTGACGCAGTGCGGCACGTCGCTGATCGCCGCCTACCGCGGCAAGACGCCGCTGGTCGTGATCGCCGGCGAAATCCAACCGGGGGCGAAGAACAAGACGCAATCGATGGACCAGCGCCGCTTCGTCGAGGCCAGCAGTGCGCGGTTCTTCACGGTCACCAGCCTCGACAACATGGCGGAGGAAATCGCCGAGGCGTTCTATGCCGCCCGAACCGGCCGCGGCCCCGTGGTGCTGAACCTGCCGATGCATTTGCAGGAAGAAACCATCGACTGGGATTATGAATACCGTCCGTCCGCGCAATTCCTGCCGCCCCGCACGGAAACCCCCAGCCCCGACCTGCTGGCGCCGGTCATCGAAAAGCTGATCGCCGCGGAGCGCCCGGTCATCATCGCCGGCCGCGGCGCCCGGGCAGCGAACGCGAAGCAGGAAGTCGTCAGGCTGGCCGACCGTGTCGGCGCGCTGCTGGCAACGTCGCTGCAAGGCAAAGGCTACTTCGCCGGCCATCCCTGGGACATCGGCATCGCCGGCGCGTTCGCCTCGGCGCCGGCCGAGCAATTGCTGGCCGATGCCGACTTCGTGCTGGGTGTCGGCGCCGAGCTTGGCTACTACACCACGGAAGGCGGATTGCTGTTTCCGTCCGCCGAAGTCGCGCGGATCGACATCAAGCCGATGCCCGAGGAAATCGGCGTCATTCCCGGACTGTATGTCCAGGGCGACGGCCGCAGGGCGGTGGCCGCGATCAATGAGGCGCTGGAAGCGCGGCAGGTTCGCAAGGAAGGTTTCCGCAACGCGGCGACGCAAGCCGTGCTCGATGCGCCGCCGCACCGGTTCGACGCGCCGAAGGATGGGCTCGATCCCCGCGCGCTGGCCCGGAACCTTGGCGCCGCGCTCCCCAAGGGCGCGCTGCTGACCGTCGGCGCGGGGCATTTCTTCTCCTGGATCGGCATGTACACGCCGCTGCCGGAGGGAGTAGAAATCCAATACTCCTACGGCTTCGGCGCGGTCGGTCAGGGGATCGGCGTGGCGATCGGCACCGGCGCCGGCAATCCCGGCCGCCAGCACATCGCCGTCGAGGGCGACGGCAGCCTGATGTTCAACCTCCAGGAGCTGGAGACGATCGTCCGCCACAAGATGCAAATGGTGCTGGTGGTGTGGAACGACGCCGGCTACGGCGCCGAGGTGCACAAGTTGGTCGCCAAGGGCTTCGATGAGAAACTGGCGCAATGGGAGTCGCCGAATTTCGTCGCCCTGGCCAAGGCGTTCGGCGGCGACGGCGTGCTGCTGCGCGACGCCGCGGAGCTTGGCGGCGCAATCGCCGAGGGTCTGCGCAAGGGCGGCCTGTACCTGATCGACGCGCGCGTCTCACCGACCACGCCGACCGATCCCTATGCGAAGGTGCATTTCGGCATCGAAAGCCACGCCCCGCTGCTGCGCCCGATCGGCTGACGTTCGTGCCCTGCCCACCTCTTGTCATTGCGAGGAACGAAGCGGTCCCCGCAATGACACAGGTGGCAGGACAGTCTGCGCCGTGCGCCTCAACAAGATCGAGTTCTGATCGATGCATTTCGAAGGCGAATTCCGCGTTCCCGGCAACGCCGACGAGGTGATCCGCCGCTTCGCCGACGTGCCGCGCATGGCGCGCTGCGTGCCGGGCGCGGTGCTCGAGCCACAGGCCGAGGATGGCTCGTGGCCCGGCGCGATGCGGGTGTCGTTCGGCCCGAAAAAGATCAGCTTCAAGGGCCGCGTCTCCTGTGAGTTCGATTTCGCGGCGAACACCGGCTTCCTGCATGGCCGCGGCGCCGCGGACATGCGCGCCGCGCGGATCGGCGTGAAGGTCGCCTTCGCACTGCGTGACGACGCAAACGCCGCAGAACAAACGACGATCGTCAAGGTGACGTCGGATGCCGAGCTTGGTGGCGTGTTGGCAGACTTCGCGCGCACCGGCGGAGTCGCGGTGGCGAATGTCCTGATGCAGGATTTCGCCCGCCGCGCGGCCGAGGAATTCGCCAACGACACGCCGTCGCAGGCCGCGACCATCGCCCGAAGCGATCAACCGCGCGCAACGGCGACGCCGGCAACCAGCACGGCTTCCAGCCCTGCAACGCGCACGGCGCCCGGCCTGGAGGCGCGCCCGGCAGCCGCTCCGGCAACGCTGTCCGCGCATGGCGTGCTATGGGAAGTGATCAAGCAGAAGCTGCGCCAACTGGCGCGCTGGCTTGGCCTGCGTGCAAAGGACGCTTAGGGCGCACGCGGAAAGCAGTGCTGCAACTGGTCGCTCGGCAACGTCCTGGTCATGCCCGGGCTTGGCCCGGCGCCCCGCGTCTTCGCTCGATGCAAGCAGCAAAGTCGTGGGCAGCCGGGCTTCGCACGGCATAACACCGGCGAGTACCGGGCGCAGGCGGCCATGACACGGAAGAGTGCCGGCGAAACCCAGTCATGATATGCGAAGCGCCGGCCGGCAGCATGACGCAGGCCACGCGTCGCCCAGGGTCACTGAAAATGCACGCCGTGCTCCGCGCAGATCGCGCCAATGCGCTCCGGCACGACCGGGCCAAGCGAGCATGCCCGGTCGAACTGACGAAACATCGCGGCGATCCGCGCGCCGGGGTTGGCGAATACCAGGGCGCGCACCGTCTGCTCCGTCGCATTGCGGAAGCCGTGCGGCACGCCACGCGGTAGCCAGACCGTGTCGCCGGGTCGCGCCTTGGTTTCGCCGGCCTCGCTGATCAGCGTCAATTCGCCTTCGAGGATGCTGAAGATTTCGTCCTCCGCGTCGTGCACGTGCAGCGGTGCGCCGCAACCCGGCGGCACGACGTTCTCCGCCACGAACACGCCGTCGGCATCCAACTTCACCACCATCACCGTACCCAGGATGTTCAATTGCTCACCGCTGGATTGAGCGATCACAGCTATCTGACTGGTCATCTTGAGCCCTCCTCCATTGCTTGGCGGACGCAACCTATGCGTAGGGCTGCCGCGGCCACGAGACTCTGAATCTGGACATACTGTTCGTGGTGACGAACAATCGTGGCCATGGACAGCTTCGCCGGCATCGAGGCGTTTGCCCGCGTCGTGGAAAGCGGCAGCTTCACCGCCGCGGCCGGGACACTGGGCACCGCCAAGTCCTCGATCAGCGAGACCATTCGCGCGCTGGAGGATCGGCTCGGCGTTCGCTTGCTCGATCGCACCACACGGCGGGTGCGGCCGACCGAAGCTGGCCGTGCCTTCTATGCGCGGTGCCGTCGTGTGCTGGAGGAAGCCCAGGCCGCGCGCGACGCAGCACAGGCGCACCAGACCACGCCCTCCGGTCGGCTGCGCATCGCCGCGCCGGAGGGATTTACCCGGCGCTACCTGGTGCCCGGGCTGCCGGCGTTCCTCGCGGCCCATCCGGCATTGCAGATCGATGTGGTGGAAGGCGCCGGCCTGGTGCGTCTGGTAGACGAAGGGTTCGACCTCGCAATTCGCATCACGCGAGAGCCCGAGGAAGGTCTCGTCGTGCGCCGGCTTGCGACATCGCAGCCGATCGTCGTCGCCGCGCCGAGCTATCTCGCCGCGCAGGGTGCGCCGACGCTGCCGGCCGACGTAGCGCACCACCGCTGCATCGCGTTCAGCACGATGCATTGGGCCCACACCTGGTCGTTCACCGGGCCGGACGGCGGCAAGTCGGCCAGGCACGAAATTCCGGTCCGGCCCGTGCTGCTGGTCAACAGCCTCGAGGCATTGGTTGCGGCGGCGCGAACCGGCCTGGGACTGGCCGTGGCGCCGGACTGGGCGGTGGGCGATGCTCTCGCGGACGGCAGCCTCACCCGTGTGCTGATCGACTTCGATGCGCCGCAGGCCGGCATCTACGCGGTCTATCCGAGCAATCGGCTGATCCCGCCGGCCATCCGCGCCTTCGTGGATCATCTGGCGCGCGACCTGCGCGCGCGCAGCTTGAACGTGTGATGCAAAGCATGCCGTCCGTGGAGCAAAGGAAACCCGACATGACCAACCAACGGAAGCGATTGTTGCTGGTGCAGGCTTTCTCGTTTCCGGAAGGCGCGCGGCATTACCTGCGGCCCGCCGACGGGCGGCAGGAAGCGCAGTTGATGAACCACGCGGAGCTCGCGCCTTTGCTCTCTGACGTGGACTGGGACCTGCATCCCGGCCCGCTCGCGCCGCAAGGCGACGGCTATGTGGAAACGCGCGAGGAGTTCGCAAGGGTTGGCGTCGCTCGCCTGCCGATCGTGCGCGAGGCCTGCGAGAGCAGGCGCTACGATGCGATCGTATTGCTCGGCGGCGGCGATCCGGGTTTCATCGAGGCGCGGGAGATCGGCCAGCGCACCAACATCCCGGTCACCGCCTGCGCGCACGCCCAGATGCACATCGCGGCGCTGCTGGGCAACAAGTTCAGCGTGATCGATATCTCCGAAGCGCACAACATGCACTATTATAATCTGGTGGTGCAGTATCGCTGCGTGGAGAAATGCGCATCGATCCGCTGCATCGATTTTCCGCTGCCGCGGGTGTCGAATCCGGACGTGCGGCCAATTGCCGAGGAAAAGACGCGTGCGGAAAGCGGCGCACGGTCCGAGATGCTGGAACGGTCCGTCGCGGAGGCCGTCGCGGCGATCGAGCATGATGGGGCCGAGGTTATCATTATGGGGTGCTCGGCGACGTTCTGGATGCAACCGTTCCTGCAACGGGAGCTGCACGCGTTGGGCTGGGAGGTGCCGGTGCTGGAAGGCTATCGCGCGGCGATCGCCATGGCGAAGTTGTTGGCAGGGCTTGGCGTTTCCGTCAGCGGGTTGGCATATCCGCGCGACAAGCCGGCGAAGTGGCGCAGGAAGAAGATATTCTAACCTCTCCCCCGCTCGCGGAAGAAGTTTCTTAACCGAAAGGAAATGCCCATGACCCGTGAAGACCTGCACCATCAGGGCCAAGCGATGCACGACAAACTGCGCGGCAGCGGTCCCGACCTGCCGCCCGGATTCGGCACCTTGCTCACGGAGGCGGCATTCGGCGGGATCTGGTCGCGACCCGGCTTGGCGCTGGCCGACCGCATGATCTGCACCCTGGCCGCGCTGGCCGTGTTTCCGCGGCTGCGCGCGCTACGACGGCTGATCGGCGCGGCGATCGATATCGCGCTGTCCCCCGCAACGATCCGCGAGGTGCTGGTACAGGCCGGCCTCTACGCCGGTTTCAGCGCCTCGGAAGAAACCCTGGCTCTGGCAGCAGAAATACTCGCCGCGCGCGGTATTCCCTGGCCGCCGGAACCGCCCGCCGACGCGACGCTCGACCAACTCACCGCGCGCGGCCGCAGGTTGATGGGCGAACTGCACGGCGATCGGGCGCAGTCCGGTTATGCCGCGCCGGACAATCCGGTGACCGGCGCGCTGTATCCGATGGCGATCCAATACGGCTACGGCGAGATATGGTTCCGCCCGGGACTGGACCGGCGCGCCCGGGCGCTGGTCGCCGTCGCGGCCTTCACCGCGCTGCGGTTGCCGGAACAGGTGGCAAAGTTTGGCCAGTCCGCGTTGAATGCCGGCCTAACGCGGACGGAGGTGATCGAGGCAGTGATCCAGACCGCGCCGCATAGCGGCTTTCCGCCGGCGCTGAACGCGTTGGCTGCGCTCGGGCAAGTGCTGCGGTAAAGACCGCGACAATCGGATAACCGGGAGACAGACCATGGATCGCATCGACCTGCGTTCGGATACGGTAACGCTGCCCTCGGAGGCGATGCGCGCGGCGATGGCGCGGGCGCCGGTCGGCGACGACCAGTATGGCGAGGACCCCTCCGTCAACCAGTTGCAGGAGCGCATCGCCGAAGCGCTCGGCAAGGAAGCCGCGCTGTTCGTGCCCAGCGGCACGATGGCCAACCAGATCGGCCTGAAGCTGCTGACCCGTCCGGGCGATGACGTCATCGTCGGCGAGGAAGCGCATGTGGTGTGGCACGAATCCGGCGCAGCCGCCGCCAATTCCGGCGTGCAGTTCACGACCGTCGGCAGCGGCGGGTTGTTTTCCGCGGCCGATCTGCGTGCCGCCTGCAAGCCACAAGGCCATATCGTGTTTCCGCCCACCACGCTGGTAGCGATCGAGAACACGCACAACCGTGGCGGCGGCGTGGTCTTCCCGCAGGACACAGCAGTCGAGATCTGCCGCACCGCGCGCGAACTCGGGTTGGCGAGCTATCTCGACGGCGCGCGTCTGTTCAACGCCGCGATCGCCAGTGGGCGCTCGCTGGCTGAACTGGCCGCGCCGTTCGACGTGGTGTCGGTCGCGCTGTCCAAGGGTCTCGGCTGCCCGGTCGGCAGCCTGGTAGCCGGCCGCAAGGCAGATATCGCCCGAGCGGTACGGGCGCGGCGCATGTTCGGCGGCGCGATGCGCCAGTCCGGCATTCTCGCCGCCGCCGGCCTTTACGCGCTGGAGCACAACATGGCGCGCCTGGCGGAGGATCATGCCAACGCGCGGATCCTGGCCGAGCGTCTTGCCGGCACGCGGGCACAGATCGACCTCGCGACGGTGCAAAGCAACATCGTGATCTTCCACCTTCCGGCGGCACTGCCGGACGCCGCTGGCATCGTGCGGCAGGCGCTGGAACGCGGCGTGCTGGTTTCGGCTTTTGCCGCCCGGACCGTGCGCGCCGTGACCCATCTGAACGTCAGCGCGGCGCAGTGCCGGCACGCCGCCGATGTGCTCGCCGCGATTATCGGAAGCTGACACGGAGGGAGAACGCCTATGCTGCATCACCGCGTGAACGGCTACGACATGGCCTATATCGAAGTCGGGCAAGGCGAGACGCTGGTTTGCGTGCACGGCTCGCTGTCCGATTTCCGCGTGTGGTCCTCGGTGCTCGGGCCGTTGTCGCAGCGGCACCGCGTCGTTGCGGTGAGCCTGCGGCGATTTTTCCCGGAGCACTGGGATGGCGTCGGCGGCGGCTTCACCATCGACCAGCACAGCGCCGACGTGATCGCGTTCATCGAGGCGCTGGGCACGCCGAAGGTGCACCTGATGGGCCATTCGCGCGGCGGCCACATCGCCTTCCGCGTCGCACAGCAGCGGCCGGACCTGCTTGGCAGGCTGGTCCTGGCAGAACCCGGCGGCGACCTGGATGCATCACTGGCGCCATCCGGTGTCGCCCCCGGATCACTGCCTCCATTGCGCACGCATGTCGTCGCGGCGGCGGAGAAGATCGCCGCCGGCGACATCGACGGCGGGCTGGCCTTGTTCGTCGATCGGATCGACGGCGATGGCGCATGGCGTGCGCTCCCCGCCGCGGCTCAGCAAGAACTACGCGACAACGCACACACGTTGCTCGGTCAGGTGAACGAGCAACGCCGGCCCTATACGCGTGCCGATGCGGAGGCGATCCGTGTGCCGACGTTGTTTGTCGGTGGCAGCAACACGTCGGGTTCGTTGCCGGTCGTGCTGCGCGCGCTGGCGGCCCATGTGCCGGCCGCGCGCGTCGCCATGATTCCGCATGCAACGCATGTCATGTTCGAACAGGACCCGGTGGGATTCTGTCGCGTGGTCTTGGACTTTCTCGGCGGACAGCCGTATCGGTGAGACGCTGATGCTGGCGTGCAATAGGTCGGCAAAGCGCAGCGCGTTCCGTCCTACGTCCCACATGCGGCGGCGTCGAGGTCGAAGCCGTCCTGCAACGCGTCGCCGGCCTCCACGATGAACGTCGCGCTGCCGCTGTAGAACGCGCTACCGGACACCCGCACGCGGAACGCCTGCCGATCCCCCAGGTACTGCTCCGCAACGATCTCTCCGGTGAACGGCACGCCGGTGGGACCCGCAAAACACCGTTGCTCGCCCGGCCGGACCAGGCCGCGCGTGGCGTCCACGACGAGGCGCGCGGTGACTCCGCTGCCGGTCGGACTGCGATCGATCTGTCCCTCGCCGAAGACACACAGGTTGCGACTTATGCCGTCATGCCGCGGCGTCTCGTCGGTCAGGATAGTGCCATACAGGAAACCCAGCGCCTGCTCTGTCGGATGCCGCACGGTGTGCTGCGCGCGGATGGCGTCGGTGACCGCGCGCGCCGCCGCACGCTGTTCGCTGATCGGCGTGACCGCGAGATCGATCCCCAGCCGCGATGCCGGCAATACCGCGTAGAACGCGCCGCCATAGCCGATATCGCACAGCACGTGCCCGAGGTCCGGCACGTCCACCATCAGATCGAGCGCCGCAGCGAAACCAGGCACACTGTCGAAGGCGACGCGCGCGCCACCCTCGGTGACATGCACATCGACCGGGCCGCACGGACATTCCAGCACGAAGTCGGCGCGCCCCTCGTGCAACGCCGCACGTCCACTATCCACCGCCCAGCGTCCGAGCGCGATCGTTGCGTGGCCGCACATCGTACTGAATCCGGAGTGATGCATGAACAGCACGCCAAAGGCAGCCCCCGGCACCGAGGCGGTGACCGGTAGCGCGCCATACATCTCGGCGTGACCGCGCGGTTCCAGCATCAGCCGGCGCCGGTGCACGTCCAACCGCGCCATGGCGTCGGCACGCTTCGCCAGCACCGACGCGCCCCGCGGTTGCGGAAAGCCCTCCAGCACGATGCGAACCGGCTCGCCCGCGGTATGCATGTCGATCGTGCGATAGGTGGCGAACGCGTGCCGCGGCAGAGCCATGCTGCTTCCTTTCGCCGTTTCCGTGACGTCCTGGCGCGCCACAGCCTGACGCTCCCCGTCAGTCCCGAGGACTGGGAACGAATGGATCTGGGGGGCCCCAGATGACGATCTGCGGGCCACCGCCGTTCGGGTTCGTTACCAAGGCATGCTCCCAGTAGGTACCGCGCAAATTCGGCGCCACACCCACCGGCGTGTTGCAGGCCGCGAGCCACGCGCTGACGGCCAGCAGGAAAGCCAGCCGGTGAAGGGCTCGGATTCCGAAGCGGCTGCCCTGATCGGATCGTGGTTCGCGCTGCGAGTCTGGTTCGCGCATCGGGCGTTACTCCTGGAACCGGCCACACAACCGGGCGGCCGCTACAACCCGGCCGCCAGAGTTTGCAAATCTTCCAATGCCTCGGCGAATTCGGTCATGAAATCCTGCACCACCGCGCGGCAGGAGCGCACGTCCTGCACCAGTCCAACGCCCTGGCCGACATAATAGTTCACCAGGGCGCGGGCCTTGTCGTTGCCGGCCGCCACCGCCGCGTCGATGCGCTTCATAGCCGGTCCCGACAGCAGACTCTGCAACGGCATCGGCAATGTTCCGGGACTGTCCGGCGCGTCCCAGGCGTCGGTCCATGCCGAGCGCAACTGGCGCGCCGGCTTGCCGGTGCGGCACCGCGAGCGCAGCGTGTCGCGCGAGCGCGCCGCCACCATCTTCTCGCGGAACACCTCGCTGGTTTCCGCTTCCGATGTGGCGAGCCAGACCGAGCCGGTCCAGGCACCGGCCGCGCCCATCGCCATCCCGGCCGCCATCTGCCGCCCCGTCATGATGCCGCCCGCCGCCAGCACCGGGATCGTGCTGCCCATGGCACGCAGGGCCCGCACCACTTCGGGGATCAGCACCATGGTGGAGACCTCGCCGCAATGGCCGCCCGCCTCGGTGCCCTGCGCGACGATGATGTCCACCCCGGCCCCCGCTTGGCGCACCGCATGCTCCTTCGCGCCGACCAGCGCGGCGCAGGGAATGCCGTGCGCGCGGGCGCGTTGCAGCATCGACGGCGGCGGCACACCCAGCGCGTTGGCAATCAGCCGGATCGGATGACGGAACGCCACGTCCATAAGCTGCTCGGTGGTGTCGCGCTGGAACGGCACCGGTGCGTCGGCATTCGCCAGAGCAGTGCTGGCGATCGGGCGGGTAGGATCGATGTCGAACCGCCGCAGCAGGTCCGCGACGAACCGCCGGTGCTGCTCCGGAATTTGTGCGGCGGCGTCGCGCGCGGTGGTACCGGCCGCGGTGCGGATGGCGAGGTTTTCGGGAATGAGCAGATCGACGCCGTAGGGGCGGCCGTCGATATGGGCGTCGATCCAGCGGAGTTCGGTCTCCAGCTCATCGGGGGAAAAACTCGCGGCGCCGAACACGCCGAAGCCGCCGGCCCTACCGACCGCGGCGACGACGTCGCGGCAATGGCTGAACGCGAAGAGCGGGAAGTCAATGCCCAAGGTGGTGCAAAGGCGGCTGTTCATCCCCTCCCCTCTCTCATGTCAGGCGGTCCTGTCAGGCAGCGCGTTGGTATCCCACAGGCCGCAATATCAGCTTCCGGTTCGCGGACGATGCTGGTCATCTGCGCCCGCGCACTCGGGTCCATGTCCTGCGAGCCGCTTCACCGTCGGCGCAGTCGTGCTCGCTTTCACAGCGGCAACTGCCCCTGCCGGTCCATCTTTCGGCCGCCATCCGCCGTCGCATCCACCGCTCCGTCGGCGAAGCGCAGCTTCAGGCGCGCACCCGGCTTCACGGCGGCAGCGCTGGTCAGCGGATGTCCGGCCGGGTCGGAGACCAGCGCGTAGCCACGTTGCAGCACCGCCAGCGGCGACACCGATTCGAGCCGCGCCCCCACTCCGTCCAGCCGCGCCCGAGCTTCGCGCAGTGCGCCCCGTAGCGGCGAGTCGCTCAGCCGACCCAGCGTGCGATTCGCGCGGTTGTGGATAGCAGCCACGGCCTGGCGTAAGCAGGCAACGAGCTTATGCCCGCAGAGGTCGAGCGTGGACCGTCGCGTTGCTACCAAGTTCGGCAGTGCCAGGATCAGCCGCACGCCGCGTTCCTGCACCCTCTCGCGCCAGGCCAGGATCATCGCCGGCAGGTCCGGCAACCGGCGCTCCACCGCCACCAGCGCAGTGCGGCGGCGGTCCACCAGGTTGGGCAGAGCGAGCAACAGGCGCTCGGCGCGGTCGTCCAGCCGCTGCCGCGCGGTGCCGAGCAATGCCGGCAGGTCCGGCAGGCCGCGTTCGGCGCGCGACAGGCGCAGGCGGCGGTCCTGCGCGATGCGATTGAGGCCGCCGATCAGCCGGGCCGCCTTGTGCTCCAGGTCGGCCACCAGGTCGGCGCGCGCCGGCACTGCCAGTTCCGCCGCGGCGGTGGGCGTGGGCGCGCGGCGGTCGGAGGCGAAGTCGATCAGCGTGGTGTCGGTCTCGTGGCCCACCGCGGAGATCAGCGGAATACGGCAGGCGGCGGCGGCGCGGATGACGATCTCCTCGTTGAACGCCATC
>JBEKNT010000094.1:0-18765 GCA_049522565.1 Acetobacteraceae bacterium | reverse complement strand
ATACCTACTGCGCGTTGCAGCTCGACGGCACGCTGGCGGCGAGTGCCCTCGGCAACGTCGTGTCATCCGGCGGCAACCTGCTCATCGAGGGGCTGTTCGACAACACCGGCAACACGCTGGTGCTGAACGGCACCACGGGTTGGGGCTACCTGGGGCTGGGCTCGCCGTTCGACAACAGCCCAGCCACGGTGCGCGGTGGCACCATCGTGGAAGACGGCGGCGCGATCCGGGCCAGCGGCGCGGTCCAGAGTACCAGCACGCTGGACGGCGTGACGGTACGGGGCACCCTGGCTGCCGGCGGCCTGAGCGTAAAGGACGGCCTCAGCGTCACCCAGGCCGACGGGACGTCGCCCGGCGTCATCGACGTCGTCGGCTCGCTCACCATTCTCGACGGCACGACGCTCGACAATGCCACCATCAATCTCGGCAGCGGCGGATCGTCGGGTATCGAGATCCTCGCCGGGCAGATTATCGCGTCCGACGGCACGCTGAACCTGGGCGCGGATGCGACGCTCAATCTGGCGGGACCGTCGACCCGGCTGTTCATCGGATCGGTCGTCAACGCCGGCACGATCGAGGTTGCCGATGGCGGAGCGTTGGATATCGATAGCGCCGGATCGCAGAGCTTCGTCAGCACCGGAACGATCGTGTTGGGCGCGACGGGCAACGAACTCGATATCGGCGGCTCGTTCTCGGTGGCGACGCTGGCCAACCTCGGATCGATCGTCAGCGCCGGGGGCGTCGTCAAACTGACCGGCACGTTCAACAACGTGGGCAACACGCTCACGGTGAACAGCAACGGGTTCCTGACACCGGGCGGTGCCTACCAGGACGTCATCCTGGCCGGCACCGTCCAGGGCGGCACGATCGTCAATGCCGGCAGCGCGTCGCTGGAGGGCGGCGGCACTCTCACGCTGGCGAATGTGGTGTGGGACGGGCCGCTGTCGATGTACGGCGGGACCGTGAATTTGGCCGCCGGTTCCACGGTGGAAGCGATTGGCGGCGGGCCAGCCTCCATTGCCGCCTACTACGGGCAGCTTGGCGTCGCCGGCACCCTCGACTCCGTCAGCATCGACCTCGAGACGTCGACCCTTTCCGGCGGCGCCGCCGGGTTCACGCTGGGGCCACACGGAACGCTCAGTCTTTCCGGCGAGACTCCTCTTGTCTCCGGTTCGTTCACCAACCAAGGGTTGGTGACAATCGACACCACGTCGGCCTACTTCTCCGGCCCCACGATCGTCAACGCCGGCAGCATCAGCGTTGGCGGAACTTACTCCCAGGCCAGTTTCGGCAGTGGCATCCCCGGTGTGGCTTACACGCTCGCCGAACTCGACAACCAGGGCACGATGACGGCGTCCGGCCCGGATGTCGAAATCGACCTCGATGCCACCACCCTGCGAAACGAAGGACTGATCGAGGTCTCGAATGGTGCCGACCTGGCGATTGGCGGGTTCCAGACGTTGCTGTCCACCGGCTCGATCGTCGTTGCGGACCGTGCGAGCATCGTAGTCATTACAGGCTCACTGAGCAGTACTGACCTCGGTGCGATCACTGGCGCGGGGGGGACGCTGGAGGTCACCGGCGCGCTCGACAACACCGGCAATGTGTTGAACATCGGCACGGCCGACGCGTTCGCCACGTTGCTGATCCCGCCCCTATGGTATAGCGGGGGCGGCACGATCTATGGCGGAACGATCGCGGTGGATGCGGGCGGCACGCTGGGCCTGGGCGGTACGCTGAACGGGGTCGTGCTGCAAAGCCCGCTCGACCTCACCGATACAAATCTGACCATCGTCAACGGCCTGAGCCTCACGCCCGGCGAGGGCGGCGTCGCGGCGGTGATCCTGAACGCCAGCACGCTCAACCTGGTGCAGTCGCAGACGCTGACCGGTTACACGATCGAGGCGGGCACCAGCATTTCGTTCCTGACCACCGGTGGCATCCTGACGCTGGACTCGAACAGCGAGATCAGCGTCAGCGGCACGGCGGGCGGCCGTCTGGAGATCGACGGACAGTACCTGGACGAGGGTGTTATCGATCCGTATGGCGACGGGTATTCGAACAGCACCTTCGTCAACCTTGGCACAGTATCGGTCTCGGGTTCCGGTGAATCGATCGAGTTGGGCACGGGCACGCTGGTCAACGCGGGCCTGCTGACCGCATCGAATGGTGCGACGCTCGATATCGAGGCCACCGCGTTCACCAATACCGGCACCATCGCGCTGGCAGACGCCACGGCAACGCTGATCCTCGGCGGATCGCTGAGTGCGCCGCTTGGTGGCATCGTCGGGAATGGCGGCACGCTGATCCTCACCGGGACCTTGAACAATAACGGCAGCACGCTCGCGATCGGCACGAGCGATCCGTTCAGCAGCTTCAGCCTGGGCCGCCCGAGTCTGAGTTCCGGTTACGGCACCTACGCAACGGTCATCGGCGGCACGATCCAGGCCGACGCCGGCGGTGCAGTGGCGTTCAATTACGGCGCGCTCGACGGCGTCCAGTTGGAACTGCCGGAGCTCACGTTGAACGGCGGACGACTGGCGATCAGCAACGGGCTCGACTTGGCTACAGCCAGTGCCGGGCCCGCGCCGGTGGCACTGCTGAACACCAGTACCCTCGTATTGCTCGATGCAGAGACGTTGAGCAATCTGGCCATCACGGTCGGCGCCGGGGCCAACGCGCTGGCTGGCAGCGCGACGACGCTGACACTGGCCTCCAACACCAGTATCGGCTTCGGCGCCGGCACCGCCGAGGCGCTGTTCCTCACCGGCGGCACCGTGACGAACGACGGGTCGATCGGCGTCAGCGGCACCGGCAACGAACTCGCCGTCGGCGCCACGTCGTTCATCAATGCCGGACAGGTAACGGTGACCGGCGGCGCGGCGCTTTTCCTGGACTCGCCGCCACCGGGGAGTCCCACCGCGTCCGCGGGGGCCTTCAGCAATACCGGCACGATCTCGCTCGATGCCGCCAGCACGCTGGTCGTCGGAGGAACCATTACGCCCGCCGCACTGGCCGGTATCCAGACCTCGGGCGGCCTCGTGGAACTTCTAGGCACACTGGTGAACACCGGGGGAACGCTGACGCTGGCCGCCGGCGCCTCGTTCGGCAATTTCCAAATTGGCGGCCTGGTGAACGGTATCGCGACGCCCGGTGACATCCAGGGCGGCGCGGTCGTTGACCAGGGCGGCTCGCTGACACTGTCCGACGCCACGCTCGACGGAGTGACCTGGCAAGGTCCGATCGACGTCGGAGGGACCGGTGAGTACCTGTCGATCCTCGACAGCTTCACGCTGCTGCCATTGTCCGGCAACGGCCCGGGCGTGATCGACCTGACCGGCGGCGGCGACACGATCAGCTTCGACAGCGAGACGCTGGCCAACGTGCAGGTCGATCTCGGGGCGGTTGGCGGCGACGTGTGGTTCGGTAATCCGACGGATTACGGACCGGTCTTCATCTCGCCAATCGGCTTTGGCACGCCGGAACTGACGCTGGCCGCGACCACCACGCTAGACGCAACGACACCAGGCGCCGGGACCATCAACCTGACCGGCGGCCTCGTGAACCAGGGGCTGATCGATGACACCGAGGGGAACGTCTCGGCCGGCACCTTCACGCCGCCACCGTCTGACTACCCGGGTTTTCCAATCTACGTCTTTCCACCCAACCCGAGTCCGCTCGACAACCAGGGCACGATAGTTGCCGCGGCGGGAGCCGGCTCCAATTTCACAATCGGCGACCTGACGATTCTCAGCAACGAGGGCCTGATCCAGGTCGCCAACGATGACGACCTGATCGTCCTGACCAGCACCTTCACCAACACCGGCACGATGAGCATTGCCGCCGGCAGCACGATCGCGTTCTCCGGCACCGTCGGCAATATCGGCACGATCGCCTTCAGCGGCACCGGCGGCGTGCTGCGCCTGGATAATCCCGGTGGCGTCACCGGCACGCTGCTGAACTGGTCGATCGGCGACGAGATCGTGCTGCCGGGCGGTACGGGCTACGCGGCAACGGTCAACAACGGCACGCTGGACATTTCGCAGAACAACGCATTGCTCGCGGCGTTCATCGTGGGGACCAGCGCCAGCGCGAGCGACTTCCCGCTTTCCGCTGCGGGTGGCCGCATCGTCATCGGACCGTCCGTTGTGAGCTGGACCAACGTGGCCGGCGGCGACTGGGGCAGCGCGACGGATTGGTCGTCCACCCCGACCGAACCGGGCGCTGCGTCCAATGTCGCGATCACCCTGGCGGGCACCTACGGCGTTTCGGTCAACGGCAGCCAGGCCGTCAATTCGGTGCTGCTGAACGACGCCGGCGCCGCGCTCACCGTCAACGGCACGCTGAGCATTGGCGACACCGCGGCGTTCGAGGCTGGCTCGGTGACGCTGAACGGCACGCTGGCCGCCGCCGACGCGGCCGCGATCGTTGCCAATGCCGTCACCCTGAGCACGAACCTGGGGTTCGGCACGGCGGTAATCGACGCCAGCCTCGACAACACCGGCGTGGTGCAGGTGAACCACGGCACGCTCACCCTGAACGGCGGTGGCAGCTCGAACGCCTTCGGGTTGCAGGCCGCTGCCAACGCGGTGCTGGAATTCGGCGCGTCGACCGGCACGATCGAAAGCACGTTCTCGCTGACCGGCGGCCGGTACCAGGGTCTGGATACGGTGATTTCCGGCAGCACGCTGGATGCCTCGGCCGCGTCGGGCGTGGTATTTGGCACGCTGCAACTGTCGGCGTCGGGCGAGCTGCTGCTTGGTGCCAACAATGCCCAAGCCAACGCGGGCTTCACGCAAGAGACGACGGGTCCAGGCGGCGCCACGGGCACACCGTTCCTGTGGGGCACCGGCACATTCACAGTGTTCGGTGGCGCCAACCTGAGCGGCGGCCAGGAACTCGATACCGGACTGACGCGGCTCTACGGCGTCAGCGTGATCGGCGGCACGGCCGGGTTCTCGATCGAGGACGGCCGCACTGTCGAGAACGATGGCTGGCTGAACTGGTCGTCGGGCAGCATTCAGCTCGGCAATGAAGACTATCCGATCTATCCGCTGACCACCGGCGGCACGCTCGACAATGTCGCCGGCGCGACCTTCTACATCACGGCCTCGGGCGCACGCATTGCCAACGGCATCGGCGGCGTGGTGGACAATGCCGGGATCATCGCGGTCTATGCTGGCGGCAGCGGCGTGGCCTTCGGCGATTCGATTTACAACACCGGCTACGTTCAGGTGCAGAGCGGCACGCTGGCATTGAATGACGGCGGCAGTTCGAACGCCAGCAACCTCTACGTCGCGCCGGGCGCCGAACTCGAATTCGGCGTGGCGAACGGGCTGTTCGGCCTGCCGATCAGCACCCCCACATTCACCCTGACCGGCGGCAGCTTCAATGCCGGCACGGTGCTGATCAACGGCACGACGGTGGATGCCACGGCCGCGAGTGGATTGACGATCGGCACGTTGCGGCTTGCCGCTTCGGGCGCGTTGCTGCTTGGCGCCGGCAACGGCCAGACCAACGGCGCGTTCCTGCAAGGACCGACGACCGACCTGAATGCGACCGGCATGCCGTTCCTGTCGGGCAGCGGCACCTTCACCGTATTCGGCGGCGCCAGCCTGACCAACGGCGTGGAGAGCGGCAGTGGCACCACCCGCCTGTACGGCGTCAGCAGCATCGGCGGCGCGCCCGCGTTCGAACTCGATGGCGGCCGCACCGTGGAGAACGACGGCTGGCTGAACTGGTCGTCGGGCGACATCACCCTGGGAGCCGGCGACGCGGCAGCGGTGACGCAGTCAGGCACATTGACCAACGTCGCCGGGGCGACGTTTTTCGTTACGGCCTCGGGCTACAGCATCAACAACGTCGCGGGCGGCGTGCTGAACAATGCCGGGGTGATGGCGGTCTACGCCGGCGGTGGCGAGGTCGATATCGACGCGGCGGTGACCAACACCGGCTACATCCAGGCGCTGAGCGGCACGTTGTCGCTGAACGGCGGCGGCATTTCGGATGCGGGCGGCTTGGTGGTCGGGTCCGGCGCGGTGCTGCAATTCGGCACGGCGGCCAGCGGCACCGGCGGAACGTTCACCTTTACCGGTGGAGTCTATGACGTCGCGACGACGCAGATCACCGGCGGCACGGTCGACCTGTCCGCTGCGTCGGGCGCGGTCTTCGGTTCGTCGCTGGCGATCTCGGGCGGCGGCGCGCTATTGCTTGGCGGCCTCTATACCGGTACCGAGACGTTGGGTCTGGCCGACGACGGCACCGGCGGCACCCTGTCCGACAGCGGCAACTTTACGGTGAGCAGCTTCGCGGAGTTGGGCGACGGCGTGCTGACCGGCGGCGGGGTCGTCGTGCTGGACGGGTATTCATCGATCGTCGGCGCCTTGCAGCTCGATGGCGGCGGTGCGTTGCAGAACGACGCTGCGCTGACCTGGAGCAGTGGATCGATTGCGTTGGGGAGCGGGGATACCGGTGCGGCGAGCCAGGCCGGCTATATCAACAACGTGGCTGGCGCGACATTCGAGATCGAATGCGACGGCAGCCTTACCAGTCCGGGCTCCGGCGCGGTGTTCAACGAGGGCACGATCGAGAAGCTGGGCGGCAGCGGCACGACATCCGTGCAGGCGCTGATCGACAATACGGGCACGGTGGCGGTCAACTCGGGAACGCTGGCGTTTGCGCAGGCGGCCATCGGTGACGGCACGTTCGATATCGGCGCTTCGGCGAAGCTGGATTTTGCCAGCGTGGTGGACAGCAATGCGACCATCGCATTCATCGGCGGCGGTGGAACGCTGGCGATCGACAGCGGCAGCTTCGGCGCGACGGTTGAGGGTTTCGTCAGCGGTGACCACTTCGACTTCACCGCGGTGCAATTTGCGCTGACCCCGACGCTGAGTTTCACACAAGGCTCCGGCAGCGGCACGCTGGCGGTCACCGATGGGGTGCACAGCGTTGCCTTCACCATGACCGGGACGTACGCGCAGTCCGACTTCAAGCTCTCCGACGACGGAAACCACGGCACGACGGTCTCGTATTCGTAGGGGTGCAGACGGGTGTTGCGGCGTGCTGGTGGTATCTGGATTCAAAGCGCGAGACAGCGGCATGGAAATCACGACTGAGAACTACATCGGCATCGGCTTGGCGGCGTGTGCCTTGGCTTTGGTTGCTCGGTCCCTTCGCCGGCCAACATCCAGAGTCCAGCCAGATGCCAACGCAACCCTGTTGGACGCAATCATAGAGCAGCAATCGCCTGGCTCAGGACGTCAACGGCCGACGGCGGCGAATTCATTCCGGAGCGGGCCGGATACACGCCGACCAACGGCAGGTGGGCCGCCTCTCTCGGCGCTTGAGGGCCATTTGCGCAATGCCATCCTCAACGCGAACGCCAGGGAGCGACTCGTAAAGGACGCCATGCGGGCCACCGGCGGCGATCGCTCCGCAGCGATCCGCAAGGTTCTGCGTGACCTGCATGAGGCGGACAAGCGATGGTCCTGAGGACGGATATTGGAAGCGATGCAAATCGCCAGACGGCGCGTGCCGCATGGTTGGATCGCAGAAGAGTGCAACGATGCCGCCGCGGCCTCAGCGCCAGACCCGGCGGCCCATCTCATGGCAGCAGGGTGATTTCGTGGCCGCAGGCGCGGACAATGATCCGACGGTATGCCGGACCTTCATCATGCCAGCACCGAGGGTCGAAGGGATCGGAAAATAGAACCCGATCGGCGAATCCAACCGCCGCTTGCGCCGATATGGTCGGCGGCGCGCCACATTGACCTTGGATATTCATTGCCAATTCTAAGCCTCAGCATGGCCTTCCGGCCCTTGGGCATGAACGGGGCGAAACCCTGCAAGCCACTTCAGGTCTTCTGCATCCTGAACCGGCCGATTTCCAGTGCATCAAAGAAATCCGCCGTCTGTTCTGCCTTCGCCGGTTCCAGCGGAATGCCAATGGCATCCGCGATGCGGGTGATGCCGTCGAACCCGCCGATCACAGCCGCCGCATCCAACAGCGCGGCCTTGCCGAGGGAAGCGCGCACTGCTGCGCGGGCCCGCGCCAGCACGCTGCCGTCGCGCCCAAGTGCCGCATCGACCAGCGCCAGCAGCGCCTCGCCGCCAGTCACGCCGGTTGCCGTCGCGCCATCCATCACGCCACGCAGCGCGTAATCCCGATTGTCATGCTGGCCACTCGCACGGAGCAAGGCCACGTGGCTGACCGTTCAATACTCACACCGATTCAGCGCGGCCACCCGGGCGGCGAGCAACTCGATCTGCGCATGCGTCACCGCGCGATACTCGCGCGCAAAGTCGCGCATCTGCGACGACGACTGGTACATCGCCTCCAGCATGTCCCACCAATGGATCATGCTGTGGGGCACCAGGCTCAACGCGCGATGAATGTTGGCGCCATACCGGGCGCGGGGCCCCGGATGCTCGCGATAGAGGTCGGGATCCGCCGGTGTGACGTCCTCCGGAGCCAGGGTCGCGACCCAGGCCAGGCCCGGGCGCGCACCATGCGGCCGGCGGCGCGTCGGGGCGCCCCCACGCGGCACCGGCAACACCCGGGGTTGCAGCCCGGCGGCACGACGGAACGTGTCCACCGCGGTTACTACCGCGATGACAGACACGAGTTCGACATAGGCTGCCTCGCCCAGGCCCGCCTCGCGCAGGCGCAGGAACCAGGTTTCGCCAAGCCGGCCGGGATCGGTGCAGATCCGATGGACCGCCTCGATCGCCGCATCGGTCAGCGACGAGTCCAGCCGCGCATGCGCGCCACCGACCGCGAACGGCGACAGCGCCGCGGCACGCGCGGCGCATAACGGACAAGTCGGCGCATGTCGCGCTTCGGCCGCGATGGCAACACGCTCGGCGCCGGTCCACCACGTACCCGGCGCGGCCAAACGTTGCCACGCCTGCGCCTGTGTCGCTGCCAGTTCCTCGCGCATCGCGTCGAGATCCGTTGGAAGGCCGGAAGCGTTGCATGCGCCGCGACATCGGGTCAACGCTGGAGTAACGATCCAATCGTCTGACAGCCGGCACGATCGCCTGAAGCGTGTCGGCCAGAGCCCGGTGCCGGGTGCGCCGCCACGGAGACGTCAAACCGCGCAGCCACCGAGACCATCAGCGCTGACACGGGTTGGTGGCGACCAGGCCCGCAACCCACATGGCCGAACCTGTGGAAACCATACGACCCGCGCCCGGCCGCCCTGTTCCGATGACAGGAAGGGCGAAGCGCCGCCAAGGGCCGACGCAGCCGAAAAGACGCGCCCCGGGCACGAGACGGATTGAACCTTCGTCGAGGCCGTTCGCTGCACGCATGGCCGACCTGGCCATGCGTGCAGCTGCCTTGGCGAGCCGGTAAGGAACCAACCGAAACCCCATTGTAAGCCGGGGCGCGACGAGATCGGCGTGCGGCAGAAAGAAAAAATTGATATAAATCGAAGTTTTTGCCGAAACGGGTTGAAAATCGTCACAGCGCCGTGATAAGTTCGCAAATCGGTGAAGTGGCGCGGGAGTTCGCAAAATGCAGCGGATGGCGACAGGAGCGAGGAACGTTCTGCTCGTATTTGGTGTGTTAATAGGAATTTCTACAACCACGCAGGCGTATCCCATCCTGACATTGAAAAACGTGGCGTTCACCGATGGCGGCACCGCCAGTGGAAACATCTTCTTGAATGTCTATGGCATTGTTCAATCGGGCAATATCGTCACCGTAACCGGGACACTGCTGACGGGATCCGACTATGTCATCCCCAGCAACCCCGCCAGCGGGTATACGGCTGGGGTCTTCACCGCGTACGCCGATGCTTACAACATCACGCTGATTCTGGATGTGGCAAAGCCGTTCTCCGCAACGATGTCAGGCGTCGATGTGATAACGGGTGGTTGCGAAACCCACTCATTTGCCACGAACTGCGTCGCCAACAGCAATACGCGACTGATTGTCCTTGGGGACCACCCTGAGTTGGTAGTCCCAGAGCCGATGTCCCTGACCCTTCTCGCCGGCGGGCTGCTGGGGCTCGGGGCAATCCGCAGGGCCGCCAACCGGTAGCAGACCACAATCTCGTCCACCGCACGGGCATCTGGCGGACGCAGAATCCGGTCAATCAGCCCGAATGACGGGGGCTTCCGCCCTCTGGCTGCCATGCCGCCGCCTGTCGATCGCGCCATCTCGCGCCCTCGACGCATGGTCGATCATCGCCAACACGATCTGCTCGCCCAGGTTCGCGTGCGCTCATCGGCTGCGTTCGATGCCCGCGGCAGCAAAACGCGCGGCCAATGCACTGTTCGCCTCGCCGCAGCCGGCGGCGGATCGTCCGGAGCGACAGCCTATGCTAAGAGCGCGGCGGGCCATTCCCCTCCCCTTCGCAGGAGCCCCCGCATGCGCGTGTTGGTCATCGGATCGGGCGGACGCGAACACGCGTTGTGCTGGGCGCTCGCGGCCAGCCCCCTGCTGACCAAACTGTGGTGCGCGCCCGGCAACCCCGGCATCGCCCAGGTCGCCGACTGCGTCCCGATCGGTGTGCTCGACTTCGCAGCCCTGGTCGCCTTCGCGCAGGACAACGCGATCGACCTGGTCGTCCCGGGCCCTGAAGCGCCGCTGGTCGCCGGCATCACCGACGCGATGGAGGCCGCCGGCATCGCCTGCTGCGGCCCATCGCGCGCTGCGGCACAACTCGAAGGCAGCAAGACCTTCACCAAGGAAATCTGCGACACCGCCGGCATTCCTACCGCCCAGTGGGAACGGTTCGACGACCCCGAAGCCGCGCGTGCATTCATTCGCCGGCGCGCCGCGCCGATCGTGGTGAAGGCCGACGGCCTGGCGGCCGGCAAGGGCGTGGTGGTCGCCACCACAGAAGCCGAGGCGTTGGCCGCGATCGACGCCATGATGGAGTCACGCGCGTTCGGCGAGGCCGGCGCGTCGGTGGTCATCGAGGAATTTCTGGCTGGCGAGGAAATCTCTCTGTTCGCCCTGTGCGACGGCGAAACGGCACGACTGCTCGGCTCGGCGCAAGACCACAAGCGGGTCGGCGACGGCGATACCGGCCCCAACACCGGTGGCATGGGCGCCTACGCGCCGGCACCGATGTTCTCGCCCGCACTCGAGCAAGCGGCGATGGACCGCATCGTGCGCCCCGTGCTGGCTGAAATGGCACGGCGCGGCACACCGTTCCGCGGCATCCTCTTTGCCGGGCTTATGCTCACCGCGGACGGTGCGAAGGTGATCGAGTTCAACGTGCGGTTCGGCGACCCGGAATGCCAGGTGCTGTTGCTGCGGTTGAAATCTGACCTGTTGCCCGCATTGCAGGCAGCCTGCGACGGGGAATTGGCAAACTTTGACCTGCGCTGGTCGGATGCGGCGGCAATCGCGGTGGTGGTGGCGGCGCGCGGCTACCCCGAAGCGCCGGAACGAGGCAGCGAAATCCGCGGCCTGGACCGCGTCGCCGCCGTCCCCGGCGTGCAGGTGTTCCACGCCGGCACCGAGGCCGACACCTCGGGCATCATCCGCGCCGCCGGCGGGCGTGTGCTGACGGTATGCGCCACCGGCACCACGCTCGCCGCCGCGAGAGACGCGGCTTACGCTGGGATTCGAGCTATCGACTGGCCGGAAGGCTTCTGCCGCCACGACATCGGCTGGCGGGCGTTGGCCCGCTAATCTCCCGGCGCCGTGCAGGCTTCCGACAAGCGCGTCGCCACTGATCTGGCATTAGCGCTGTGGCCCTGTTGCGCGGGTTGCCGCTTGGGACCGCGTCGTGAAGGTGAACCTGTTGTTGAACCGCCGCGACGGTTTCGGTGACATGAACCGGATCTATGCTGCGTATTTTCCAAGCGGCAAATTCCCCCCCCCGTACGACCGTCATTATGTCCGCGTTGCCGGGTCCGGACTGCCTATTGGAAATAGAGTGCGAGGCGATACTGCAATAGGCAGCCAGTCTCCTGCGCCCCACAATGGCTGGACGCCGGCCCCGTTCCCTCGGGTCCGCCGCTACCGCTTCCCGGCGAAAAAACTGCGTAGCAGCCCGCCGGCCTCGCCTTCACGCACACCGCCGACGATTTCCGGTCGATGGTGGCAGGACGGCGCATCGAACACCCGCGCGCCATGCTCTACCCCGCCGCCCTTGGGGTCGTAGGCGCCGAACACCAGCCGACGGATGCGGAACAGGCTGATCGCCTGGGCGCACATCGGACAGGGTTCCAGTGTCACCACCAAGTCGCAGTCGGGCAAGCGCGATTCGCCGCGGATCGCCGCCGCCGCACGCAGGGCCAGCAGTTCGGCATGCGCCGAGGCGTCGGATTGCGCCTCTACCGCGTTGCCGGCGCGGGCCAGCACCGTTCCGTCCGGCCCCAGCACCACCGCGCCGACCGGTATTTCCCCCCGTGCCGCTGCGGCGCGGGCCTCTTCCAACGCGATGTCCATGGCGGACATGATGATCGTCCGGACGCCCGACCCTTCCCCGCTCTTCAGGTGTCATGGCCGGCGAAGGTCGGCCACCCACGACTTTCCTTTATCCGGCCAAGGAAAGTAACGGGTAGTCGGCCTCGCCGGCCATCACGCGTGGAGGGCGAGAGAAAAGGACACACTGCCAACATGCACTGCTTCTTGCCCCGCCACACCCGCGCGGTCTAGCAACACCGCATGCGCAGGCGACCCGTCATCGGCGTGACCCTGGATTCCGAGCAATCGGGCGGTTACTCGAAGTACCCCTGGTATGCGATGCGGCAGAACTACGCCGAAGCGGTCGTCGCAGCCGGCGGCCTGCCCATCGCCTTGCCGCATGACCCGGACCTGGCGCCAGACTACCTCGACCGCATCGACGCTCTGATAGTGACCGGCGGTGCTTTCGACGTGGATCCGGCGCTGTATGGCGCGACCGACCGCCACGCGACGGTGACGCTCAAGCAAGGCCGCACGGCAGCCGAGCAAGCGCTGACCGAAGGCGCCTTGGCGCGCAACCTGCCGGTGCTGGGCATTTGCGGTGGGGAGCAGTTGCTGGCCGTGGTGCTCGGCGGCTCGCTGATCCAGCACATTCCCGACGCCATCCCAGACGCGCTGGAGCATGAGCAGCGGACGCCGCGCCACGAAGCGGGGCATGGTGTGGCGGTGATGCCGGGCACGCTGCTGCACCGGATCGTCGGTGCCACGCAGATGCAGGTGAACTCATCGCACCACCAGGCGGTGCGCGATCCGGGGCGATTTGCCGTGGTGAACGCTGTCGCCGCGGACTCGGTGATCGAGGGTGTGGAAGATCCGCGCTACCGGTTCTGCCTCGGCGTCCAGTGGCACCCGGAATTCGGCATCGACCCGGGCGACCGCCGTATCTTCGACGCCCTGATCGCCGCGTGCGGATGAGCGACCCGGTCAACGACGAGGCGCGCGGCGAACGCATCGCCAAGTGGCTGGCCCGGGCCGGCGTCGCGAGCCGGCGCGACGCCGAGAAGTTGGTGGCCGAGGGCCGCGTGCGCCTGAACAACGCGCCGGTGACGCACCCAGCCACTTTTGTGACTCCGAACGACATCGTGCTGGTGAACGGCACCGTGGTGGAGACGCCGGAACGCACCCGCCTGTGGCGTTACCACAAACCGGACGGGCTGGTGACGACCCATCGCGATCCGGAGGGACGGCCGACGGTATTCGACAAGCTGCCGCCCGGCCTGCCCCGCGTCGTCAGCGTCGGCCGGCTGGATCTGACCAGCGAGGGGCTGCTGCTGCTGACCAATGACGGTGCGCTCGCCCGCAAGCTGGAGCTGCCTGCCACCGGCTGGATCCGCCGTTACCGTGTGCGCGTGCACGGCCGTCCCGACGCAGGCCGGCTCGCTGCCCTGGCGCGCGGGGTCACGGTGGAGGGCGTGCGCTATGGCCCGATCGAGGCCGGGCTGGACGCGGTAAAGGGCGACAACGCCTGGGTGACCGTCGCGCTGCGCGAGGGGCGCAATCGCGAGGTGCGGCGGGTGATGCAGTTTCTCGGGCTGCCCGTGACGCGGCTGATTCGCATCGCCTATGGCCCGTTCCAGCTCGGCACCCTGCCGCGCGGTGCGGTCGAGGAAGTGCCGGCGCGAGTGGTGCGTGACCAGGTGCCGCGCGAGGATGTGCCGGCGCGGGCGCCGCGCGACCGGGTGCCGCGGGAGGCCTGATGCGCATCGTCGCCGGCGTCTGGCGCGGCCGGGCGCTGATTGCTCCGGCCGGACAGGCTACGCGACCGACCGCCGACCGGGTGCGGCAGGCGTTGTTCGACATGCTGCTGCACGCGCCCTGGGGTGGCCGCGACGTGGTGGAAGGCGCCCGCGTGCTGGACGCGTTTGCCGGCACCGGCGCGTTCGGGCTGGAAGCACTATCGCGTGGTGCGGCGCACGCCACGTTCATGGAGCAGGATCGGGCGGCGTTGGCGGCGTTGCGCGGCAATGTCGCGGCGTGCCGCGCGGAGGACCGCGCCTTGGTGCTAGGGGTCGATGTGCTGCGGGCGCCGGCGGGCAAGCCCTGCGGGCTGGTGTTTCTCGACCCGCCGTATGGCCACGAGCTGGTGCCGCGCGCGATGGACCGGCTGCGGACGGCGGGGTGGATCGCGCCTGGGGCATTGGTGGTGGTGGAGACCGGCCGCGACGAGGCGATGCCGGAGCTGGGGGAGCTGCTGGCCGAGCGCACGCACGGTGCGGCGCGGCTGCGGGTCTGGCGCTGAATCAACCTCTCCTACGCCCAATGCGGAAGACGGTTCTACCTCCCCCGAAACCGCGGCTTGCGCTTCTCCGCGAAC
This sequence comes from Acetobacteraceae bacterium, assembly GCA_049522565.1. Classification (GTDB taxonomy): domain Bacteria; phylum Pseudomonadota; class Alphaproteobacteria; order Acetobacterales; family Acetobacteraceae; genus JASHVB01. The sequence continues at coordinate 4,018 of JBEKNT010000094.1, read as the reverse complement.
GCGGCGACCGCTTCGCGATGGTCCTCGGTCTGGCCGACGCGGGTCTGGTGGATGCCCTCCATCTCCAGCACCACACCGAATGGCTCGGTTTCCGCTGCGTGCAGGTTGCGCTTCATGTAGCCCAGCGCGACGCGCGGCCCGTCCGCAATGCGGCGGGCCAGCGTCAGCGTTTCGTCGCGCAGCGCCGTGTCGTCCACCACGCGATTGACCATGCCCAGTGCCGCCGCTTGCTCCGCGTCCAGCATCTCGTTGAGAAAATACAGCTCGCGCGCCTTCGCCGTGCCGACCAGCCGAGTCAGCAACCACGAGCCACCGAAATCGCCAGAGTAGCCGACATTGGCGAAGCCGGTGGCAAAGCGCGCCGACCGCCCGGCGATCCGCAGGTCGCACGCCAGCGCCAGGCCCAGGCCGGCGCCGACCGCGGGGCCGTTGACCATGCCGATGATCACCTTCGGCAGCGACCGCATCATCAGCGGGATCTGATGCATCGACCGGTAGCCTTCCAGCCGTTGCTCGAAGCTCTGTCCCTGCGCGCGCGCCGCCATGGTCTTCACGTCGCCGCCGGCGGTGAAGCCGCGTCCGCTGCCGGTGATGACGATCGCCCCAACCGATTCGTCGGAGGCAAGCCGCGGTAGTGCCTCGCGCAGGCCGGACAGCATGTCGGGCGAGAACGCATTCAGCCGGTCGGGCCGGTTCAACGTCAGGATCGCCACGCCGTCCTCGATCGTCTCGAGCAAGTCCGCCATCGTCGTCTCCCTCATGTACGGAACGGTGGTAGTCCAACGCCGGCCGCGGCTCCAGCCCGGCGGCGGGAGATGCATCGTGGCCGGCTTACGGAAGGGGCGCGGTGGAGCAACCGGTCTGCGCCGGCGGAATGCGCGGCGCTTTGCCGCCCGGCGGCTCAGGCCACTCGGGCCCGTCGATCAACCCCGATTGCAGGGCGGAAAAGCGCAGCACATGCCGCGATTACCCGCATGATCGTGTCGCGCCGCCGCCGCTTCTGTTCCGACGCCGTCGATTGGTGCCCGCCTGTTCGGCGTCATTGCGTGCGACACGACGCACTCTCTCCCACGTCGTTGGTGCGAGGTCTCGGAGAGAGTGCTTCGCTTCGCTCGCCATGGCGGCGCTGGCCGCCGGCCGAACCGCCAGGATCAGCCCGCTAGCGCGCGAACGGGTTCTTCGTGTCGGCGCGACCGAACATCCGGCTCCACGCGGCCTCTCGCAGCAGCCGCTGGGAGCCGCCGGCTGCCTGCGTCGCCACCGCCGCAGGCTGCGCGACGGCCCGCGGCGTTCCCCGACTCGCTACCGCCTTGCTTACCGACGCTACCGCCGGCTTGTCCCTCTTCGTCGCCATGTCGTTTCCCCTTGATCTTTCCACTACCCAGCGGTTCGCAGCTATATCACGCATTCGCCATCATGCGCTGTTCGGTGTCCACTGGCCTGTACGGTGCGTGGCGCACGCCGCGCTTCGGCCAGGCCAGCCGCCGAAACGCCGCGACGATGCACCGCCCCACCGCGCCGGTCGCCCGCCCACCACGCCGGCCCGGCGTGGCGCGAGCCGCCACAACCGGTGCGGCGCCAACCAGCGAATCAATCGTTGCGCGAATCCGGCCGCGCGCCCGATGCAGCAGCACGCGCTGGTTTTCCGCGCTGATGTTCAGCAACGCGCACGCCTCCTCGGCCTCGCGTTGCTCTATGTCGCGCAGGATCAGCACGGCGCGCTGCGCCGCCGGCAGCCGCTCGATCGCCTGTAGCACGTAATCCCAAAGTTGACGTCCGCCGACGATGCGTTCCGGGCTGACCTCGTCCCAGAGCCGTGGCGTCTCCACCCAGTGCCCGTCAGGCTGAAAGGCCGACAGCGGCACCGCGCGCTCCCCCGGCTCGCCGCCATCCGCCATGTCCGGCAGCCCGACCGTCCGAGCCTCGCGACTGGCGCGCGTCCGGGCACGGTTCAGCACGATGCTGAACACCCAGGTGATGAGGCTGGAGCGCCCCTCGAACCGGCCGATCCCGGCGTGCACGGCAAGCCAGGCGTCCTGCACAACCTCCTCGCCCTGCGCGTGGCTGCCGATGATCGCCGCGGCGACACCCACCAGCGAGCCGTGGAACCGGTGGATCAGCCGCTGGTATGCGCGCTGGTCGCCCTGCCGCAGCTTGGCGAGGAAGGCCGGATCATCGAATTCGCTATGGTCCTTGCCGCCCACGCGCATGACGGAAGCTGGCCTTTCCTGGTAAGCTTGGCGGATTCGTCGTAACGCCAGCCGCGGAACCGAGTCTCACTCCGGCGCTTGGATCACGCAAGTGGCCCCGGAGAACGCCGATGATCCCGGAGACTCAAACAGGACGAGTGGCATGCCGACCTGCCGCGACATGAGTGAACTTGTGACCGACTACCTGGAACGGGCGCTGCCCCTGCGCACGCGGCTGGGCGCGCGCTGGCATTTGTTGCTCTGCCCAGCCTGCCAACGTTATTATGCACAGATGCGTCAGACGGTGCGGCTGCTGGCCGGCCGCTCCCTGCCGCCCCCGGAGCCGGCCACCGAGGCCGGCCTGCTCGCGAGCCTGCGTCGCACCGGTCAGCCGCCGGCACCGCCCTGACCGCCCGCCGCGTTACAAAGAATCCAGGCCGGGACTGATCTATCTCAATCGGGCCGGCAGCCAACTCTGGTATCGCAAGGATAAATCCGGGCACCGTTGCCGATTTGCTACGCCAGGCCCGGATTTTGCCAGGTTAGCCGGATCTTAACGAATACCGCTGTAGTCTGGAGGATGGCGGCCACAGGCGCGCGTCCAGCCGGGATGCTGCCGAGCCGTTCGGAGGGCCAAGATGGCGACCCGCCTGCGCTGCCCGACTATTCCGACCGGTATTGCTGGCTACTCTCCGGCACGCCATCGAGGTCACGAAGCAAAGAACTCCAAACGGAGAATACTTGATTATCTATGGGTTGGCAAAAGTATTTGGGGGGAGCCGGACGGTTGGCAGTCGCATACCCCAAGTGCCATCCGGTGGAAGATCCCCCAAATTCGCGGCTCGGCGACAACCCGTGCGCGTCAACCCAAAACCGTTGCACGTCCTGGTGATCCGCCACATTCCGAACACGCTGGATCACCCTCTCTTGCTGCATCGGACTGGGCCACCTCCGGGCAAGGAGATTCCCGATGAGTAAAACACCGCTGACCGGTCACCGCCGACGAATCGCACGACTCGACGAAAAAAACATAACGCGACGCCACCCGCATACGCTACGCTCGCGCCTATCTTCCGAGAATGCAGGGCCACTTAATGGTTTTATCCTGATCCATGGAGCGACAGATGCCAATGGTCGATGATCTGTTCGCCAGTTACGCCAAGAGCTTCGAGGCACACCGCGAAGCCGAGTTGTCGCTGGCCGAATATCTGGAAGCATGCCGCGACAACCCCATGATGTACGCCACCGCGACCGAGCGTCTGCTTGCCGCGATCGGCGAACCGGAAATGGTGGACACGTCGAAGGATGCGCGCCTCGGCCGCATTTTCATGAACCGTACCATCCGCGCCTATCCCGCCTTCAGCGAGTTCTACGGTATGGAGGAGACGATCGAACGGATCGTCGGCTTCCTGCGCCACGCCGCGCAAGGCCTCGAAGAGCGTAAGCAGATCATGTATCTGCTGGGCCCGGTCGGCGGCGGCAAGTCCTCGCTCGCCGAGCGGCTGAAGGCGCTGATGGAGGTGCACCCCATTTATGTGTTGAAGGCCGGCGACCAGCTCAGCCCGGTGTTCGAGAGCCCACTGGGCCTGTTCGACCCCGACAAGATGGGCGCCCTGCTGGAGGATCGCTACAACATCCCGCGCCGGCGCCTTACCGGGCTGATGAGCCCCTGGTGCATCAAGCGGCTCGATGAGTTCAATGGCGACATCTCCAAGTTCCGCGTCCAGAAGTTGATGCCGTCGCGGTTGCGCCAGTTCGCCATCGCCAAGACCGAGCCGGGCGACGAGAACAACCAGGACATTTCCTCGCTTGTGGGTAAGGTGGATATC
>JBEKNT010000093.1:0-18765 GCA_049522565.1 Acetobacteraceae bacterium | reverse complement strand
GGATGCGCGTGACGCGGCTGCCGGTGCCTTCCGATGCGCGTTGTCGCACGGTTTCGGTCAACCGGTCGCGCAGTGCCATGACGCGTCCGAGGTCCTGCGCGGCGTCCTCCGGCCAGTCCCGCCGCGCATTCAGCGCGGTGAACGCGGTGGCAAGCTGCTGTTCCGCCTGCGCTGCCCATGTCCGGGTGAGATCGCTGCCGGCAGCTTCCGGCGCGAAGTCGGGGTTGTCGGACGGGCGCGCCAGCACGGCGTGCATCTCGCCCAGCCGGCGACCGAGCAACATGGCGATCGCGTCGTAGTCCTCGTGGCGTTCGGCATCAGCCGCCGCCTCGTCCTCGCCACCTGCCAGATCGGACAGGCTTCGCATCAGCAGGTCGAGCGTCCAGGTCCAGGCATCGCCCTGGTTGCGAATGAAACTTTGCGCGATCACCAGCACATGGCGTGTGCCGTCGGCTTCGATCCGCACCACCTCTCCCAGCAGCGCCGGGGTATTCGCATAACCCTGCTCTGTCAGGTAGCGGCCCATTTCCGCCTCGGGATGCTGGCCGCTGGAGACGCGGCGGAACAGCTTGACCATCGCCACGTCGCCGACGATCAGCGAGGAGTTGGATTGCTCGGCCGACAGCCAGTTCAACTCGACATCCGGCGGCACGCTGATCTCGCGCATGCGGATCGTGGGTTCGAAACGAATTCTTCCGGCATCGGTTTCGGCGGTGCGGGCCTGCGCCAGGCCGGACATCACGCCGTGGGCGAGTTGCGGCAGGGTAAAGGCGTCGGTGAGCAGGCCCACGCGGGCGCCGTGACGCACGCGCGCGAGGGCAAGCTGCGCGGCCAGCGCGCCGGTGGGCTGGTCTTCCCAGGCGATACCGAGCGGCAGCAGCCAGCGCGCGGTACCGGCAGGCGTTACGGTCTCGATCTCGGCCAGCACGAAGTCGGGGTTGGTGCCGCCGGTCAGCAGTGCGATCCGCACGCTGTTGAGCTTCTGATCCTTCAGCGCGAACCAGCGGCGCTTGCCGAGATACGGCGGCAGCACCTCGTGTTCGAGGACATGGCGCGCAGCGAGCACCCCTTCGGCAAAGCTCTTGCGCATGACGATGGTCTGGTATTCGGGCATGGGCTCCGGTGCCGGCGTATGCAATGACGGCCACGCCGATTCCTCGGCGAGGTTGAACCAATAGAAGCCGAACGGCGCCAGCGTCAGCAGGTAGGGAAGCTGGCCGATCGGCGGAAACACCGAGCCGCCATCCAGCTCAATGGGAATACGGCCACGAAACTCCGAGAGGTCGAGTTCCACCGCCTGCGGGGTGCGCGCGAGGTTGGCGACGCATAGGATGGTGATGCCCTCGTGTTCGCGAAGGTAGGCGAGGATCTTGCGATTTTTCGGGTACAGCAGGCGGAAAGTGCCACGCCCGAAGGCCTGGTATTGCCGGCGCACGGCGATATTGCGGCGCATCCACATCAGCAGCGAATGCGGATCGGAAGCTTGCGCCTCGACATTGACTGCTTCGTAACCGTAGAGCGGGTCCATGATCGGCGGCGCGGTCAGCCGCGACGGGTCGGCGCGCGAGAATCCGCCGTTGCGGTCGGGCGACCACTGCATCGGCGTGCGCACGCCGTTGCGGTCACCGAGATAGACGTTGTCGCCCATGCCGATTTCGTCGCCGTAATACACCACCGGCGTGCCGGGCATCGACAGCAGCAGGTGGTTCATCAGTTCGATGCGCCGCCGGTCGTGTTCCAGCAGCGGCGCGAGGCGCCGGCGGATGCCGAGATTGATCCGCGCGCGCCGGTCGGCGGCGTAGGTCGCCCACAGGAAGTCGCGTTCCGACTTGGTAACCATCTCCAGCGTCAGCTCGTCGTGATTGCGCAGGAAGATGGCCCACTGCGCGGTGGCGGGAATGTCCGGCGTCTGCCGCATGATGTCGGTGATCGGGAAGCGGTCCTCGCGGGCGATCGCCAAGTACATGCGCGGCATCAGCGGGAAATGGAATGCCATATGGCATTCGTCGCCGTCGCCCTCGCCGAAATACTCCTTGGTGTCTTCCGGCCATTGGTTGGCTTCGGCGAGCAGCACGCGGTCGGGGTAGTGCCGGTCGAGCTCGGCGCGGATCTGCTTCAGGACGGCGTGGGTTTCGGGCAGGTTTTCGTTATTGGTGCCCTCGCGTTCAACCAGGTAGGGCACGGCGTCGAGGCGCAGGCCGTCCACGCCGAGGTCGGCCCAGAAGCGCAGCACCGCCAGCACCTCCTTCAGCACGCGCGGGTTGTCGAAATTCAGGTCGGGCTGGTGGGCGTAGAAGCGGTGCCAGTAATACGCACCGGCCACCGTGTCCCAGGTCCAGTTGGAACGCTCGGTATCGACAAAGATGATTCGGGTGCCGGCATATTTCTGGTCGGTGTCGGACCAGACATAGAAGTCGCGATACACCGAGCCGGGCTTGGCGTGGCGCGCGCGCTGGAACCAGGGATGCTGCTGCGAGGTGTGGTTCACCACCAGTTCGGTGATCACCCGGATGTTGCGCAGGTGCGCCGCGTGGATGAAGCGCTTCACGTCGTGCAGAGTGCCGTAGTCGGGATGCACCCCGCGGTAGTCGGCAATGTCGTAGCCGTCGTCGAGCAATGGCGAAGGATAGAACGGCAGCAGCCAGATCGCATTGACGCCAAGCTCGGCGATATAGTCGAGCTTTGACAGCAGGCCGGTAAAGTCGCCGACGCCGTCGTTGTTGGCGTCGAAGAACGACTTGACGTGCAACTGGTAGATGACGGCGTCCTTGTACCACAGCCGGTCTTCGGTGACGGCGGCGGGGGCGGGACGCGGGCGGGCCAGCGCGACGTTCATTTCGGTGCTCCGGGGGGCGTGACCTGCCAGATGGCAAAGGGCAGGTCGGCAGGGTCGAGGCGGATGTGTTGGGTCTTGCCGTGCCAGGTGAAACGATGGCCGCGCACCAGGTCGGTAGCGTCCAGCGCCCCGCTGTCCGGCTGGCCGAATTCCCAAAGCGGGAGTTCGAACTCCGCCTCCTGCACGTTGTGCGGGTCGAAGCTGACCGCAACCAGGATCATCTCGTTGCCGGCCACGGTCGTTCCGCCCGCCGTCGCAGCCGGCGGGTGGGCGCCCCGGTCCAGGGCGGGAACGCGCTTGCCGAACAGCAGGATACGGTCGTTGAACACGTTGTAGAAGCTGACGCCGAGATGCGTCTGCAACGCGGGATGCGCCCGGCGGATGCGGTTGAGTGCGGCGATTTCTCCCACAATGTTGCCGGGAGCGGCGAAATCGCGGACGCGGATTTCGTACTTTTCGGCGTCGAGGTATTCCTCGCGGCCGGGCAGCGGGGCGGCTTCGCAGATTTCGAAGCCGGAATACATGCCCCACAGGCCGGACAGCATGGTGGCCAGCGCGGCGCGAATCAGGAAGCCGGCGCGGCCGGAGGTTTGCAGGAACTCCGGGTTGATGTCCGGCGTGTTGACGAAGAAGTTCGGACGGAAGAAATCGCTTACCGGCGGCGTGGTCAGTTCGGTCAGGTACTCGGTGATTTCCTGCTTGGTATTGCGCCAGGTGAAATAGGTGTACGACTGGGTAAAGCCCAGCTTGGCGAGCCGGTACATCACCTTCGGCCGGGTGAAGGCCTCGGCCAGGAACAGCACGTCGGGATGGCGACCGCGGATGTCGGCGATCATCCAGCGCCAGAACGGCAGGGGCTTGGTGTGCGGATTGTCCACCCGGAAGATACGCACGCCCTGGTCGATCCAGAACTGCACCACGTCGCGCAGCGCATACCATAGCCCGGGCTGCGCGGCTTCGGCATAGAAGTCGGGATTGACGATGTCCTCGTATTTCTTCGGCGGGTTCTCGGCGTAGCGCAGCGAGCCGTCCGGGCGCCAGCGGAACCACGCCGGGTGCTGTTTCAGCCAGGGATGGTCGGGCGCGCACTGCACGGCGAAGTCCAGCGCAATCTCCAGCCCGTTCGCCTGCGCCGCGGCGACCAGCCGGCGGAAATCCTCCAGGGTGCCGAGTTGCGGATGGATCGCGTCGTGCCCGCCCTCCTCGCTGCCGATCGCATAGGGGCTGCCGACGTCGCCTGGCGCGGCGCGCAACGCGTTGTTGCGGCCCTTGCGATTGGTGCGGCCGATCGGGTGGATCGGCGGAAAATACAGCACGTCGAAGCCCATGGCGCGGATCGCCGGCAGCCGGCCGATCACGTCGTCGAAGGTGCCGTGGCGGGCCGGATCCGGGGTGACCGAACGCGGGAACAACTCGTACCAACTGGCAAAGGCGGCTTGCGGCCGATCGGCGTCGAGCGCCAGTGGCGGCGCGTGGCGGATCAGGAACGCCTGCGGGTCCACCGCCCGCATGGCGGCAAGTGCCGCGTCCGACAGCAGCAGTTCGACCCGCGCCGCGTCGTCTGCCGCCTGCATCTGTTCCAGCAGCGCTGCCAGCGCGCCATGCTGCGGCGCTTCGGCGCGCTGCGCCGCGGCTTGCAGCATGTGGCGGCCTTCCTCGATCTCCAGAGCCACCGGGACTCCCGCCATGACCTTGGCATGCAGGTCGTGGCGGAAGGTGCCCCAGACGTCCCACCATGCCTCCAGCGTGAAGCGATGCGGGCCGATCCGCGCCGGCGTGAAGCTGGCCTCCCACCGGTCGTTGTCCACCAGCCGCATCGGTTCGCGTTGCCAGACCGGGTCGTCGGCGGGGCGCCAGAGCAACGCCGCGGCCAGTACCTCGTGCCCGTCAGTGACGATGTCGGCGCTGACGACGACCGTCTCGCCGACCACCCGCTTCACCGCGAAGTCGCCGTCCGGCACGGCGGGCGCGATCGACTCGATGGCGATGCGCGCGCCCGCCATGGCGTCGCGTTCGACTGCGGCGGTGTCATCCGGCTGCACGATCGCGGGTGCGCGCGCATAGGCGAGGACGCGCACCTCGCCGGGCGCGAGGGGCAACGCGGGATCGGTCGGGGCATCCGGCGTCTGGGTCAAGGCGAACGCGGCGCCGGCCTGCGGCGGCAGCGGCTGAAGATGCAGCGGCAACGCCGCGGCGGCGCCGATGTCCGGGTTGATCAGCACCAGCGCGGCGCGGGCGGCGTCGCGCGGATCCGGCGTGTCGTAGCGCAGCAATGCGGTGACCGGCGCCGACGATGCGGTCAATTGGCGCACCGCGCCACCCACCCCCTGCGTCGCGATGCGGTCCACCAGGTCGTTCGCCTCGGCGACGTCTTCGGTGAGGTCGCAGGGCGCCGCTTCCCGGGCGTGCCGCATGTCGTCCGGCGTGGCACGGGCGGTATCGAACGGGCGGCGTGTCGCGTACTCGAACCCCATCGGCAGGAAGAGGCCGGCCGCGGTCGCCGCGGTGACGCGCAGCGCATGCCGATAAGCGTTGCAGATATCGGTTCCGGCGGGCAGGTGGCTCGCCAGCCGGTCGGCGAAGGACGGTTCCGGCGAGCCGATCGCCGGCGCAACGTCACGCAGCGCCTCCATCTCCTCCACCAGCCAGGGCGCGCGGCCGTCCCACCAGGCCAGCGACGCGGCCACGAGGTCGAAGCCGGCCCCTCGCAGCCGAGTCGCGGCGGTGCGGTCGGTTCCGGGGGTCCAGGCCAGCATCAGGCTGTCCGAGGCCGCGGCGCGCAGCCGGTCGATCAGCCGGTGCCATACGGTGGGCGGCACGCGGTCCGGTTCGAGGCAGCGAAAGCCGGCCACGCCGGCGCGCACCAGCCGCACCAGGCGATCCGACCACCATTGCGTCAGGCCGTCCGCCGTTGCCATGCTGCCGACGCGCGCCGCGGCGGCATCCGGGCGTGCCGGCGCGCGACGCGGATCGGGCGGGCCGCCGCAGAAGCCGGTGCTGAACCAGTCGGGGGAGCGGTGACGGAGCACGGCGTCCGCCGCGACCTGGTGCACCACGAGGTCGAGCATCAGCCGCATGCCGTTGCGGCTGGCTTGCCGGGCGATGTGGGCGACGCCGGAGTCGGCGTCACCGTCCCACCCTAGGGCGGGATGCAGGGCTTCGTGGTCGGCGGTGACGAAGATGTCGCCGTCGGGGGCGGGGGCGAACGGCGGTGCCAGGCAGATATGGTCGAAGCCCATGGCGCCGACGCGGGCGAACAGATCGGACCATGTGGCGATGGGCCCGGCAGCCAATGGATGCACATGGTAAATCTTTGCGGCCATTCGGTGCCCCTCCGGGGCAGAAGCGAGAATATCTGGATGCGAAGCGTAAACATTTTGTGCCATCCTGGCCGCCAATATTCCGTGCAATCCTGACGCGGGTCTGTCGCTGGCATATGGGCACCGCCCCTAGTCTGCGGCACCGGCGCCCCATTCGCCGCACGCAAGCCGGTGACCTCCGATCACTTGCCCGGGAGCGCGCGGGCCGTTTCGACCCGGGCTAAGCGCTTATGCGGCGGCGGGACCCGGCACCGGCGGCGCGGATGCCGGCGAGGGCGGTCAGCGCGCCGCCAGCCTGAACCAGGCAAGCAGCGGGTCCGGCATGGCAAAGCCGGCGATCAGCAGCAGGGCGAGCGGCAGCCAGGCGGGCGAGAGGCGGAGGCGGTGCCCGGCAGGCAGTTGCAGCAGCACGGCCCAGGCGACGGCGGCAAGCCCGGCGCCGAGCGGCAGCAGCAGCCAGGGGAGGCGCTCGGCGGTGGCGACCAGGATCAGCGCCAGGCTGGGGAACAGTCCGAATGGCGGCAGCCCGGCCAGGCCGGCGCGGGCGGCAAGGCGGTCGAGACCATTCTCCCGTGCCAGCAGCAGCGCGCACTGGGTCAGGGCGAGGAAGCTGAGCTGCAACAGGCCGGCGAGGTTACCGGACTCGCTCCCCAGGCCGAAGGCGAAGACCGCCGCGCCGCCCTGCGCCAGGCCGACTAGCGGGAGCGTGCGGCGTTGCGGGCCTCGTGCGGTGGCGAGGCCGAGCGTGGCGACCAGCATGGCTGCCAGTCCGAGCGCCAGCAGCAGGTCGTCGGCCGGCGCGCCGCGCATGCGCAGGATCAGGGCGACGGCGGCGACGGTCAGCTCGGGCGCCAGCACGGCCAGGGTGCCGTAACCCAGCATGATGCAGACGCTGGCCGGCAGCAGTGCGGGGGCGGGGTGCAGCGCGATGGCGCTCGCCGGCTGAGGCAGCGCGGCGGCGTACAGGGCGATGGTACCGAACAGCGCCAGGCCGAGGCCGGTGCACCCCAGGCGCAGTCGCCGCCACGCCTCGGCGCGGGCTGGCAGGGCGGCGGCGGCGACCCCGATGGTGGCTACGGTCATGCCGAGCCAGCGCGGCAGCGGGTCGGTGGAGAGGACGGCGAGCGCGGTCCCGGCCAGGATGGCGAGGCGGCTGCCCCAGACGGGGCTGGCGTTGCGCTGCGTCCAGCTCGCGGCGGTAGCCAGGGCGGCGAGCAGCAGGACGACGTGCACGGCAAGGGGGTCGAGACGCCAGAACGGTCCGTGCGCGCCAAGCTGCCAGGGGAGCGCGGCGGCGAGCACCAGGGCCAAGCCGCATAGGGCCGTGTCGATCCAGCCGGCCGGGCGGGGCGCCTGGAGCCAGGCGGTTCGGGCGCGATCGCTGCCGAGCCAAAGGGCGCCGAGGGCGAGTGCCGGCAGCCACGGCAGCACGACCAGCGCCAGGCGCCCGTTCGACAGGCCCGCGGCGATGCCGGCGAGCACGAGGCCGTTCTGCACCGCGGCGATTCCCAGCGCCTGGTGCGACGGCAGGGGACGCGCGGCGAGCAGCAGCAGGCCGAGCAAGACCACGGCGAGCGCGAGGCCGGTCCCGGGGATGGTCGCGGCCAGCCCGGCGAGCACGGCGCCGGCGCCGAGAAGCCAGATCCCTCCCGCTGCGGGAGGGGAGTAGGGGACCGAAGCGCCTGCCCCCGGGTGATTGGGCCGCGCGGCGGACCGAACCCACAGGGGGAGGGGGAGGATCCTGGTTCCCAACCACCCCACCAGCGCCGCCTCGGCACATGCGACCAGCGCCACGGCAAACTCCCCCTGGGCCAGGGCGGCGAGTGCCACGACCACCGCCTGCGCAACGCACAGTATCGCCAGGCCGCCGGTGCGCCGCGTGCTGAGCAATGCGAAGCCCAGCGCCACGGCGAGCCCGGCGGCACCTTGGGCCAGCGGGGTCATGCCGCCACCGCGCTTGCCAGCACCAGCAGCGCCGCGAGCAATCCGAGCGCCAAGGCGACTCCCAGTAGCTGCGGCGTGCGGTCGAGCCGCCGGCGGCCGGCGGTGCAGCGCAGCGCGGTGAGGCCGATGACCAGCACCAGGAGCCTCGCCGCCCAGGCGAGCACCCCGGCGACCCAACCCAGCGGCCCGGCGCCCGGCTCGGCCATGCCCAGCGGCAGGAACAGCGCGCCGATCAGATCGAACCAGACCAGCATGCGGAGCGCCTCGGCGAACTCGATCAGCGCGAGGTCGCCGCCGCTGACTTCGGCGGTCAGGCCGGGTGCGTCGGCGCCGGCCAGCGCCAGGGCCAGCAGGGAAGCGGCGGCCAGGGCGGCGGCGGCCGGCGGTTGCAGCATGCCCTGGTGCTGCTGGCCGATCAGCAGGTCCAGGTTGGTGGTGCCGCCGAGCAAGCCGAGGGCCAGGATGACGAGGAACATCGCCGGCTCGGCCAGGCAGGCGAGCGAGGCGGTGCGGCTGGCGGCCAGGCCGCCGGGGGCGGTGCCGGCGTCCAGCGCGGCCAAGGCCAGTGCGACCCGGCCGAATGCCAGCACGCCGGCCAGCACCAGCAGGTCGGCCAGGGGTGCGAAGGCCATGCCGAGGGTGAAGGACGGCACCAGGGCCGCCGCCACGGCCATGGCGGCGGCGCAGGCGAGCGGGGCGGTGCGGAACAGCGGCGACGCGTTCTCCGCCAGCGCCGGCTGCTTGCGGGCGAGGCGGGCCAGGTCGCGCCATGGCTGCCAGGGATGCGGCCCGGTGCGGCCGGCGAGCCGGGCCTCGGTCCAGCGTTGCAGGCCGACGACGAGCGGCGCGACCGCCAGCATCAGGGCGATGTGCAGAGCCTGGGTGAACGCGGCCAGGAGAAAGGTCACGTCGCGCCGGCCCAGGCACAGAGGGCGAGGAACGCCGCGACCAGGATCAGCGCGACCGCGGGTGCTCCGAGCGGCAGCAGCAGGGAGGGGCGTGGCGATGGGCTGGGGTGGCGCGGCCGATCGGACTGGCGCTGTGGGTTGGACTGGCTCAGCAGTTCGGGCCGGTGCAGCGGATTGGGCTGGGTCGGACGGTCGGGCTGGCGTGGAAGATTGGGTTGGTCCCCCACGCCGGGCCCGCCGAGCAGGTCGGGCGGCGGCGGCAGCCCGGGCGGGGACCGAGAGTCGTCGGGCTGGCGCGGCAGGACGAGGGCGCGCAGCAGCATGCCGAGGCGGCGCAGTAAGGGCCAGGCGCGCCAGGGCGAGACTGGTACGAAAGCGGCGCCGGCGGTCTGGGTTGCCGGGTTGCCGAACGGCAGCCACGCCGGCGGCGCGGCGAAGCCGTCATCCCAGGCCGGGCCGCTGACCGCGGCGCCCGGAACGCCGCGCAGGCGGCGCAGCCACAGCACCAGCCCGACGGCCAGCAACAGCAGGCTGGCGAGCGGCAAGGCGGCATAGCCGGGGGACTCGGCGCCGGGGGCGAGGCCGAGCAGGGTCGCTCGGGGGCCAAGTCCCGTGCCGGTCAATGCTCGGATCGGCGCGTCGGCCAGCAGCCGCAAGAATGGCCCGACGAAGACTCCGAGCACGGTGGCGGTTGCGGCGAGGGCCAGCAGGGGGCGGCGGGCCAGGCGGGTTGGCTCGTCGGCGGCGGCGGCGCGCGGGGTTCTGGGGCGGCCGAGGCAGACCGTGCCGACCAGCCGCAGCAGGCTGGCCGAGGCAAGCGCCGCCGCCAGGCCGAGCACCGCGGCCAGCGCGCAGAGCAGGAGTTGGAATGGCAGGGCGCCGGCTCGGGGCAGCGCCAGGAGCGCCTGGAACAGCAGCCAGATCGCGGCGAAGCCGGCGCCGGGCGGCAGGGCCGCGACCGCGAACAGGCTGGCCAGCAGGCAGGTGGTGGCGATCGGCATGCGGTGGACCAGACCGCCAAGCCGGTCGAGCCGCCGCGTGCCGGCACCTTGGCGGATCGCCCCCGCGACCAGCGGCAGCAGGGTGCCGCACACCGCCTGTAACGTCGCCAGCAGCAAGACGGCGCCGAGCGCCATGGCGGTGACTCCGGGCAGGTCGGCGGCGCGGGCCGCGAGAGCGATGCCGAGGCCGATCGCCGTCAACCCGGTCTGTCGCACCGTGCCGGCGGCCAGGGCGGTGTCGAGGTTGGCTCGGCGGGTGGCGTCGAGGCCCCCGGCCACGACCGAGGCGGCGCCGAGCAGCATCAGCGGCAGGCCCCACCAAGTCGGCGGTGCGGCGCCGGCGGGGTCGAACAGCATGCGCAGGATGGCGTAGAGCGCGACCGGCACCATGGCGCCGGACAGCAGCGCCGCGGCGGCGGCGGGCGCGCGATGCGCCGGGGTGAGCCAGGCGTGCAGCGGCACGAGGCCCGCCAGCGCCCCGGGGCCGAGCAAGGCCGCCAGCAGCGGCGCCGGTGGGGGCGCGTCGGCCGCGACAATCACCGCGGCGGCGGCGAGCAAGGCCACGCCGAGTTGGGCGGCTCCGGCGCGGCCCGGGGGGCTCAGTGCCCAGATCGCTCCGCCCGCGATGGCAAGGCCGACTGCGCGGGCGAGGCTGTCGGCGGCGAGGATGGCGAGGCCCAGGCCGGCGAGGCAGACCGGCAAGGGGCCGGGGCCGGGAATGCGGGCAGCGGGGGCGGCGGGATCGTGGGGCGTCGGGCTGTCGGTGGCCTCGGCGTACGCGCAGGTGGCGGCGCCGGTGGCGAAGAGCAGGACGGCGAAGAAGCCGGCGAGCGGATCGAGCCCCAGGCGGAATGCGGCGCCCGGCAGGCCGAGCGGCAGGGCCAGCGTGGCCGGCGCGTCGTCCAGCAACAGCGAGATCAGGGCGAGCAGCGCGGCGAGACCGGCCAGCCCGGCGGTGCCGAAGCCGACGGCCTCGCGTGCCCGGCGTGGCCATAGGGTGCCGAGCACCCCCAACCCCATCAGGGCTGCGATGACCGCCGCCAGCAGCGTCAGAAACGGACCGTTCACGGGAGGGGAGGCTAGCAGAGGGCGGCGGAGTCGCGGGGAGTCCGGGGTCACGCCGCGATGAATGGCACGGCGGCGGATTGGCAGCCCGCGTCATGGCCGGGCTCGAGCCGCGCATCCACGCACGATCGCTCGTGCGTGGATGGCCGGGTCGGGCCCGGGCATCACGGGTGAGGGCGGGCGTGGGTGCGAGGATGCGTGAGCGCCGTTATGCGGCCAGGACAGACTGTGGGCCTCGCACCAGGCGGCCTGGCAAGGCGCCGACCGCTTCGCCTTCGCGGAAGGTGATCGCGCCGGCCACGATCGTCGCTGCGTAGCCGTGCACCTTCTGCAACAGGCGTTTGCCGCCGGCGGGGAGGTCGCTGACCACGTAGGGTGCGCCGCAGCCCAGGCGGTCGAAGTCGATCACGTTGACGTCGGCCTTCTTGCCGACCGCCAGCACGCCCCGGTCGTGCAGGCCGGCGGCGTGCGCGGTGTCGGAGGTGAGGCGGCGCACCAACTCGGGAATGTCCCAGCGCTTGCGCTGCTTGCCCCAGTAATCCAGCAGCCAGGTCTGGTAGCCGGCGTCGAGGATGAACGCGACATGCGCGCCGCCGTCGCCCAGGCCCATGATGCAGTTGCGGTCGGCCAGCGTCGTTTCGCTGACGCTGAAGTCGTAATACGCGTAGTTGCCAAGCGGCATGTAGATGAACGCATTGCCGTCTTCGTCGAGCAGCGCGTCGTAGGCGACCTCTTGCGGCGAGCGGCCCTCGCGCGCGGCGATCGCTTGCAGGTTGTCATCGCGCGCCGGGTTGTAGTTCGGCGGGTTGCCGAAGCGGAACATCTGCGCGAATTCCATGCGGTGGAACAGCGGGAAGGTGCTGCCCTTGGCCGGGTCCTCCTGGAGGATCTGTGCGCGGATCGCCGGATCGCGCATGCGGCGGACGCGTTCCGCCAGCGGCAGATGCGCGATCGTCTTGTAGGTCGGCGTGCCGGAGAACGGGTTCTGGCTGCCGGTCAGTCCGAGCAAGACGCCGATCGCGCGCGGCGCCACCACGGGACGGATCGACAGCCCGTCTGTTGCCGCCTGGTCAGCGTGGCGCAGCAGGTCGCGCCAGACTTCCGGGCGCTTGTGGCGCTGGGTCAGGGTGAACACCGTGGGGCGGCCGCTGGCCTCGGTGACGCGGCGGATCATGGCGAATTCGGCGTGGTGATCGGGCGCCCATTCCGACACGATCTCCAGCATGCCCTGGCCGGCGTCGCGCATACCCATGGCGATGCCGGTGAGTTCATCTTCCTGCGCGCGCAGCGTCGGGGTGGGATCGCCCGCCAGCGTCTTGTGGCTGAGGCTGCGCGAGGTGGAGAAACCGAAGGCGCCGGCTTGCATCGCCTCGCGCGCTATTTCCCGCATCTGGGCGATGTCGCCCTGGTTGGCGTTCTCCAGCGCGATGGCGCGCTCGCCCATGACGAAGACGCGCACCGCGGCGTGGGGGAGCAGGGCGCAGATGTCGATGTCGCGGGGGCGGCGTTCGAGGGCGTCGAGGTATTGCGGGAAGGATTCCCACTCCCATTGCAGGCCTTCGTGCATCACCGCGCCGGGGATGTCTTCGACGCCTTCCATCAGTTCGATGAGTTTCTCGCGGTCGGCCGGCTTGCAGGGGGCGAAGCCGACGCCGCAATTGCCGATCACCGCGGTGGTGACGCCGTGCCAGGACGACGGCGCGAGGTGGCTGTCCCAGATTGCCTGCGCGTCGTAGTGGGTGTGGATGTCGACGAAGCCGGGGGTGACGAGTTTGCCTTTGGCGTCGATTTCTTCCTTGCCGGATGTGGGGATTTTGCTGCCGATGGCGGCGATGCGGTTGCCGGTGATGGCGATGTCGGCGTCGATCGGGGCGCGGCCGGTGCCGTCGATGACGGTGCCGTTGCGGATGATCAGGTCGAACTCGGGCATGGGACCCTCCCGGGGTTTGTTGGGGCGATCGTGCGGCAGGGAGGCGGTGGGGGCAATGGGGGGGGGGTGGGGGTGGGGGGACGGGCGGTGGGAACGGTCGGCAAGCAAGCAAGCAAGCAAGCAAGCAAGCAAGCAAGAATCAACACAGATTTTCACAGATAAGATTCTAAGCTACAGATTTTCACAGAATAGAATTTTCTTTCTGTGAAAATCTGTGGCTCAAATCTTTCTGTGAAAATCTGTGTTGATTCTTGCTTGCTATATCGCCACGGCTACGGAGCCGGGCGGGGTTGTTGATCTCGCAGCGGGCGCCCTTGAAGATGACGCCGAGCATGCCGGGTTTGACGCCGAGCTTTTCCAGGCTGAGGCGGTACTGGTCTTCCAGTGCCGCGCCGTCCGGGGGCAGCCGCGCCTTCCAGCCGAGTTTCGGCGGCACGATGGGCGCGCGGTTATATGGTTGCTCGGTGAGTTGGTCCGCCATCTTGAGGAACAGCAGCAGTGTCAGTTGTTCCACGTATTCGAAGCAGGAGAGGCCGGCGCCCTGCAACACGCCGGCATAGCTCCAGGCGCGCTTGCCGATCTGGGAGGAGTCCATCAGGTGCTTTCCGTGTCGTCGTCTGGCGGAATGAGGGGTTGTAGCATTGCGATCAGCGCTGGCAGTTAGGTGTGCACGGCGCCCCAAACCACATCGAGCTTGATGGCACCGTAGTTGTGCACCAGGCGGTGCCGCATGCCGACAATGTCCTGCCATTCGATTTCGGGATGCTGGTTACGGAATTCCCGTGACACTTTGCTGGCTGCCTCGCCAATCACCGTCAGGCACCGAATGACCGCATGCTGGTGCAGCCTGCTGGCACGGAACTGCGGCTGGTCCACCTCCGCGGCAAAGCTCACCGCTTCGGTGGCGGCGTTCAACATGTCCAGCAGCAAAGCGTCATCCCGCCACAAACAACGGCTCCGCTTCCTGCAGGATGCGACGGCGACGAATATAGTTGCGACTCTGTTCGACGGCGCCTCGTTCCACCAGGTCCACCGGCCGCCCCAGCACCTGCTCCAGCGCTTCCTTGAGATCGAGAAAGCCGGCGAAACCGGGATCGGAGCCGGGTTCGAATTCGATCAGCAAGTCCGCATCGCTGCGCTGCGGGTCGAAGTCCTGCTCACGCGTGGCGGAGCCGAACACCTCCAGCCGCCGGACATGGAACCGGCGGCAGAGTTCGGCGAGCGCCTCGCGTTTGCTACTGACGGCGGCGTGCATGGGTGGCTCCGGTCGTGCTGGCGGTCATTGGTCATGCCCGGTCCGGACTGTCTAGCACAGCCGGGTGCCCCGATGTAGCGGCACGGTCTATCGAGCAGAAGCCGCGTCAACGCTCCTCGAAATCAGTCAGGATGTCATCCGGCAGGGGATCGTCGAAATTCCCGGAGACGCGCAACTTGCCCGCGAGCAGACCAAAGCGCCGGTTCGCGGGCAGCGCATCCACGGCGATGCGCTCCAGCAGTTCGGACGCGGGTTCGTCGTTCGGGTCTTGCGGCATGGCCGGCTGTCCGGTTCGGGTATCAGGGTGCGCGCCTTCTGCTCTGGGGTCGCGGGCATCTGCGTTTTCTGTTGAGTGCTCCCGCGGTTTCCCAGGGCTGCACGTCTATCGCTCGCATCCCTGGCGCAATGACTGGATCGGTGCAACCAGGGTGCTGCGTGGCAGGTTGAAAGCGCAGTCGCGGGGGGCGAGCCTGCGCGCGCCGCGGTCCGGAGGATTGGCTGTTAGAACGCTGGGTATAATTTCCTTGCCTCCTCCCAAAGTTCCTGCTACGTTCCGCGCTTTACCCCACCAAGCGGAGCGCCAACCACCATGCAACCCCAACCCACCACCGCCAGCCAACCCCGCTCCCCCTTGACCCCGCCATCCTCGTGGCTGTCGTCCAGAGCACCCTCGACGCACTCCCCCACCAGCCCGCCGCAACCGCCGACGAGATAGCCCATCAGCGCCAGGCGGCAGCTCTCACCGTCGTCGCCCTGCGCCCGCGCGACCCGATGGAGGCCATCCTCGCCGGCCGCACCGTCGCCAGCCACCCCGCCGCCATGGACAGCCTGCGCTGCGCCTCGCAGTCCGGCCTCCCGCTCGCGCTGAAGCTACGCTTCCTTGGCAAGTTCGCGGCCCTGTCGCGCCTGGCGGACGCCACGCGGCTGGCGCTCACCCAGGCCCAATCCCGGCCGGCGCTGCAGCCCGTGACGGTGCCGGTGCCGATCCCAGCCCCGCGCCCGCAGCCGGCACCGGCCGCCGCCGCGCCCGTCAACGCGGCCTCGCCCGCCGTTGCGGCCCCGCCCGCGGTACCCCAGCGCGCCGCAACCAGGCCGGCGCCGGCGCTCAGCCTTCCTGTCGCGGCTGGCGGCGCCCCGCATCCGGCGATTGCCGCCACGGCCCCCCCCGGGGCGACGCGATCACCCAACGTGTGATCGATCAGACCGCCGCCCGGGCGCTCACCGCCGCCACCGGCAAAGCAGCGTGACGGGAAAACCCCATGCACCGTGAGGGGACCACCGCGCCATGATCCGGTGTCGTGGCATCCCGCGCCCCCTTGGGCGGCGCAGTGCGGCACGCGGCAAAGCAAGCATTCAACGCAGATGCACGCCGATGCACGCCGATGCACGCCGATGCACGCTGATGGGCCGGAGCCCGGCATGCTCGTTCACGGCCGACATCGCACTAGCGCCCACGGGGAGCCGCATCGATGCGATGGCCCGTGTCCCATCCGCGTGCATCGGCGTGCATCTGCCTGCATCTGCGTTGAATGCTTGCTTGCTTCGCCGCGTGCCGCGTTCTGCCGCCAGGATGTCCGGCCGCTGTGCGTAAGCCAAAACCCCATGCACCTGTACAGGCCACGGCCGGCCCGCAACGACCCGAACCGCGCCGCTCATCCAGATCGCGACAGCGGAAGCAAAACCATGCACCAATTCAGCCCGCTGTTTCGGCAAGCCAAGACAGCCAGCGCAGGCAACATCCCATGCCCAGCGGGCAATTGCCCGACCGGTGCCGCCCATCGTCTCGCCCAAAGTACAATGAGACGATGGTGAGACTCGCCCGGCACCGGCCCGGCCGACAATTCGTTTGACAAACGGCCGCTAACATTGTTATAAATACTGCCATGGAATCCGCCGCGACCGCCACCCCCTGTCCTGCCTCACCCCCCGATCCCCAACCGGATCGGCCCGGCCGGACCATGCCGGCGCGCATCGCCGCCCTGCTGCACACCGTTCGCATCCTGCTCGGCTTCGGCCGCCATCTCGCCGAGACCGCGAAGGCCCGCTCCGCCAGCCCCGACTTCAACGCCATTGCGGCCTGCTTCGGCACCGGGCGGCTGTATGCGATCATTGCACACCTGCAACGCGGCATCCTGCGCGCCACCGCGCTGGAGCGCGTGTTGCTCGCACGCGCGGCGCGGGGCCGGGACATCCGTTTCACCGCACCGCGCGAGCGCGCGACTGCGATACCGGCCGCGCCGGCCGATCCGCCAGGCGAGGCGCCCGTCGAGCAATCGGCCGAGGCCCCCATCGCGCGCAAGGCGCCGCCACCGCCGTCACGCCCGGCCGGTTGGAACGATCCCGAACTCTTCATGCCGACCTTGGAGGAACTCGAGGCGCAGGTGCGCCGCCGCCCGCTCGGCCGCACCCTGGTCGAGATCTGCCTCGACCTCGCGGTGGTGCCCGGCTTCTGCACCGGCCCGTTCTGGAACACGCTGTTCGACAGCATCCGCTTGCATGGGGGCAGCGTGGTCACTCTGATGCAGGAGAGGACACGCCGGCAGCAGGCGTTCTGTCGGGAGCAGGACAGGCAGCCGGGGAGCAACTGGGACTGGCTGGAGATGGGGCGGGAGGCGCTCCGCCGCGTGCTGGGGTTCTGCATCGGCGAGGCGGCGGGCGATGCATTTGATCCGGTTTCGCAACTATACTCGCAGGCCGCGGCGGTGGCCACCGGGCCGCCCTGACCCTGTCGCACGGATGCACCGAGGCTGAAGCACGGGACCGGACGACGGCTGGCCCCGCCGCTGTGATTCGCGGCTGCGCCATGCCTGCTTCAACGCGATCAGGCTGCGGCGGATTTTGCCGCCCCGCTCGGCCATGTCCTCGATATACGCCGCGTCGCCCCAGCGCACCGCGCGCGACATCGTCTGCGCGTCCTCCGTGCAGCGCGCCAGCATCTCCGGCAGCGCCAGGAATCAGCCGACCGCAGTTTTCCGCTTGACCGGAAGGGTGAGAGGTCCATGCAACGTGAGAGCAGGCCGGCCGCGGCCGCACAATGGGGGAGGCAAGGTGAAGGGTGGTGCGTGCGGCACGCGGCACCCTCACCCGGCCTCTCCCGCTGCCGCGGGCGAGGGGAAGATGCGCGCGGCACCCTCACCCGGCCTCTCCCGCTGACGCGGGCGAGGCGAAGCCTACCCCGCCCGCACCAGCCGGTGCTGCTTGCGCCCGGCCGACAGCTTGATCGCGTCGCCGCGCAGGTCCGCCAGCGACACCACCTGCGCTTCGTCGGTCACTGCCGCGTCGTTGATCCGGGCGCCGCCGCCGCGGATCAGCCGCCGCGCCTCGCCGCCGCTCTTCGCCAGGCCGGCGCGCTCGAACAGCCGGAACGCCGGGACCCCCGCCGCCAGCTCCTCCTGCGGCACCTCCACCGACGGCAACGTATCCGCCGCCTCCCCCTGCTCGAACGCCCGGAAGGCGGTGTCTGCGGCGGCCTCGGCGGCGGGGCGGCCATGTGCCAGGGCGGTGGCTTCGGTCGCCAGCACCTTCTTCGCCTCGTTGATCTCGGCCCCGCCAAGCGCCTCCAGCCGGGCGATGTCGGGCAGCGGCAGGTCGGTGAACAGGCGCAGGAAGCGGCCGACATCGGCGTCCTCGGTGTTGCGCCAGAACTGCCAGTAGTCGTAGGGCGACAGCCGGTCGCCGGCGAGCCACACCGCGCCCTGCGCCGACTTGCCCATCTTGGCGCCGGACGCGGTGGTGATCAGCGGCGTGGTCAGCCCGAACACCTGTGCGCCGTCGGTGCGGCGGACCAGCTCCACCCCCGAAACGATGTTGCCCCACTGGTCGGAGCCGCCCATCTGCAAGGTGACGCCAAAGCGCCGGTGCAGCTCGCGGAAGTCGTAGCTTTGCAGGATCATGTAGTTGAATTCGAGGAAGGTCAGCGGTTGCTCGCGATCCAGTCGCAGCCTGACGGAATCGAAGGTCAGCATGCGGTTGACGGTGAAGTGGACGCCGACCTCGCGCAGCAGCGGGATGTAGCCCAGCGCGCTGAGCCAGTCGTCGTTGTTGACCATGGTCGCGTCGGTCGGCCCGTCGCCGAAGCTCAGGAACGGGGCGAAGCAGCGGCGGATGCCGGCCATGTTGGCGGCGATCTGGGCGTCGGTCAGCAACTGGCGGGCCTCGTCCTTGCCGGAGGGGTCGCCGATGCGGGTGGTGCCGCCGCCCATCAGCACGACGGGGCGATGGCCGAGCCGCTGCAACAGGCGCAGGGTCATGATGCCGACCAGGTTGCCGACATGCAGGCTGTCCGCGGTGCAGTCGAAGCCGATATAGGCCGACACGATTCCGGCCTTCAGCGCGGCGTCGAGCGCCGCGGTGTCGGTGCATTGGTGGACGAAGCCACGCGCGGTGGCCTCGGCCAGGAAGTCGCTGGTGGACATGGCGGTTGCGATACTGCTGGGTGGGATAGAGGGTAGGGGGTAGGGGTTATGAGAAGACTCCCCCTCCCCTTGAGGGAGGGGGTTGGGGGGA
>JBEKNT010000092.1:0-19028 GCA_049522565.1 Acetobacteraceae bacterium | reverse complement strand
AATTGGTGGGTATTTTGTGGGTGGGTACCGCTAGGGTTTTTATTCGGGGGGGGGGGTTGGTTGCCGACGGCGGGGGGGGAAGCGTGTTTTTTGTCCTCCTCCCGTGGGGGGTGGGGTTTGGGGGTTGGGGTCCGGGGCGCACGACCCCCTCCCCCCAACCCCCACCCGCAAGGGGAGGAGGAGAATTCTCTCGCGGCCCGCCCGGCCGTCGGCAGCCAACCGCCCGCCCGGATTACAATCCGTTGCGGTCCCGAGCGACAATATCCACAGCATTTTGTGGTCGGGCGACCGATTCGTGTTGACCCGCGCCACGCCCCCAGATACGCCCGACTCGTGACAACCGTCGAGTCCCCTTCCTTCGTCCGTTTGCGTGGCCGGTCCTTCATGGCGCTGGTGCTGGCGCCGGAAACGCCGCTGCCCACCTGGCTGACCGCGCTCGATGCGCAGATCGAGCGTTCCCCGTCGTTTTTCGACAACCGCCCTGTCGTGCTGGACCTCGCCGGCCTGCCGCGCGAGCAGCCGGATATCGAGGGCCTGATGGGGCAGCTCGAGACACGGGGGATCCGCGTCATCGGCACCGAGGGCGCGCACCCGTCCTGGCGCGGGGTGGAAACCTGGGGCCGGCCGCTGCCCAGCGGTGGCCGCGCGACTCGTGAGGTGACGCCGCCCGACGAGACGGCCCATCGCGTCGCCGCGCCGGAACCCGCGTCAGCCGAACCGTCCGGGTTGTTGGTGGACCATCCGATCCGCTCCGGCCAGTCCGTCGTGTTCGAGAAGGGCGACGTGACCGTGGTTGGTTCGGTCGCCTCGGGCGCGGAGGTGATCGCCGGCGGATCGGTGCACATCTACGGCGCATTGCGCGGCCGGGCGATCGCCGGGTTCGCCGGCAACCCGCGGGCCCGCATCTTCTGCCGTCGCCTCGACGCCGAATTGCTGGCGATCGACGGCGTGTATCAGACTGCCGACGACATGGACGCCAGCCTGCGCGGGCGCGCGGTGCAGGCCTGGCTCGAGGGCGAGGCAATGCGCATCACTGCCCTGGACTGAACGAGAAGGGGGGAACCAGATGGCCAAGGTCGTGGTCGTGACTTCAGGTAAGGGCGGCGTGGGCAAGACCACCTCCACTGCCGCGCTGGGAGCGGCACTGGCGCAGAGCGGCGCCAACGTGGTGGTGGTGGATTTCGACGTCGGGTTGCGCAATCTCGACCTGGTGATGGGGGCGGAACGCCGCGTGGTGTTCGACCTGATCAACGTCGTGCAGGGCGACGCCAAGTTGCCGCAGGCGCTGATCCGCGACAAACGCATCGACACGCTGTCGCTGCTGCCGGCGTCACAAACCCGCGACAAGGACGCGCTGACGTCCGAGGGCGTCGCGAAGGTGATCGCCGACCTGCGCGAGAAATTCGACTGGGTGATCTGCGACAGCCCCGCCGGCATCGAGAAGGGCGCGGTGATGGCGATGCGGCACGCCGATATCGCCATTGTAGTGACCAACCCGGAAGTCTCCTCGGTGCGCGACTCCGATCGCATCATCGGCCTGCTGGATTCGAAGACGGAGAAGGCCGAGAACGGTGGCCGCATCGAAAAGCACCTGCTGCTGACCCGCTACGACCCCGGTCGCGCCGCCCGCGGCGAAATGCTGAAAACCGAGGACGTGCTGGAGATCCTGTCGATCCCCTTGCTCGGCATCATCCCGGAAAGCGAGGAGGTGCTGCGCGCCTCCAACCTCGGCTCGCCGGTCACTCTGCTGAACCCGCTGAGCGCGCCTGCCCGGGCCTACATCGATGCCGCGAGACGGCTGCGTGGGGAGCTGCTGGAGGTGGTGGTGCCGTTGGAGCGGAAGGGGTTCATCGGTCGGCTGTTCGCGAGGAAGGTGGCATGAACCTGATCACCCTGTTCCGCCGCCGCAGCTCCGCCCCCGTGGCGCGCGAGCGGCTGCAAGTCCTGCTCGCGCACGAACGTGCCCTGACCGGACGGTCGGATCTGCTCGCTACGCTGCAGGACGAGATTCTGGCAGTGATTGCCAAGCACTTTACCATCGATCGCGACAAGGTGCAGATCAAGCTGGATCGCGGCGAGACGGTCTCGACGCTGGAGATCGACGTGGAAGTGCCGAGCCTGGCCAAGTTGAAGGTGGCGGCGTCGGCCTAGCGCCGGGCCTCGCCGGCAGTCGCGTCGGCGGTGCTTTCGCCCGGCCATGGGCACGCGCTGCATTGCCCGCGCCGCGGCAGCCTCATAAGTTTCGGTCAAAGAACGACATTGCCGGGCGCGTTGGTGCCTTGCCGGAACACATTCGGTTGACCGGGCATGCAACTCAATCGAGGCCTTAACGTTCCTGCTTAACAGGCGAGGAACGTACCAGCGGTGGCACGCACGCGGCGGCCCCGGCTGATCGGTGATGCGCCGAACCGTTCCAGCGTCTGGCACGCGGTTTGCTGTGGTCATGCATCGCCAATCACCGGCGATTTCGGCGCAAGATCGAGGAAGCATGCGGCATGGCCACGCGGCACCATCAAATCCGTGAAATCCTTGCAGAGAACGGCCGTCTGGCGGTGCCAGTCGACTCGTTGGACGACAACGCCGATCTGTTCGCGGCCGGCCTCGACTCGCTCGCAATCGTGAACGTGCTGATGCGTCTGGAGGAGCAATTCGACATCGAACTCCCGGACGACATGCTGCAACGCAAGTCGTTTTCCAGCATTGCCACGATCGACTCCGTCGTGACGCGCCTGACTGGGCAGGTCGCGCACACATGAACGCGAGCAATGGCCTGGATGCCGCCATCCTCGTGGTATCCAGGACGGCGGCGGAGCACGCCGACGAGGTCGATCGCAGCAGCCGCATTCCGGAGGAGGTGGTGCGTGCGTTGCAGGCCGAAGCGCTGATGGGACTGCTGGTGCCGGCTGCGTTGGGCGGTCCGGGTCGCCGCATGTCGCAGGTGGCCGCGGTTTGTCATGCACTGGCGCAATCCTGCGGCTCGTCGGCGATGATCTATGCGATGCACCAGATCCAGGTGGCCTGCATCGTCGCGCACGGCGCCGCGAGCGACTGGCATCGGGCGCTGTTGCGCCGGGTCTGCGACGAGCAATTGCTGCTCGGGTCGGTCACCTCGGAGGTGGGGACCGGCGGCAACATCCATGCGAGCATTTGCGGCGTCTAAGCTAAGGACGGCCGGGCGCAGATTCATAAGAAGGGGACCACTATCTCCTCCGGCGCGCGCGCCGACGCCCTGCTGATCACGGCGCGGCGCAATACCGAGGCGGCGGCCAACGACCAGGTGATGGTGGTGGCGCTGCGCGGCGACTACGCGCTGGACAAGACCTCGGACTGGGACGCGCTGGGCATGCGCGGGACCTGCAGCGAGGGCTTCCGGTTGCGTTTCTCCGGGACCGAACAGCAGATATTGCCGGTGCCGTTCTCCGAGATCGCCGGGCAGACGATGCTGCCGGTGTCGCACCTGTTGTGGGCCAGCGTCTGGCTCGGCATTGCGACCGGTGCGGTGAACCGGGCACGCACCTATCTGCGTCAGCAGGTGCGCGAGCGGGGCAACATCTCGATGCTGTCGCATCGGCTGGCGCGCTCCGTCGGGCTGCTGCAACTCATGCAGGCCCGGCTGTCGCAGGCGCTACGGGACTACGACGAGGTATTTGCGGCGGGCGTCCGTCCGCTGCCGCTGGGGTTCACCGCCGACATGAACAACCTCAAGATCACAGTCTCCGAACTGTGTCTTGAGGCGGTGCAGCATGCCTTCATGGTGTGCGGCATCAACGCGTACAAGAACGGCACCGAGTTCAGTCTCGGCCGGCATGTGCGCGACCTGATGTCGGCGCCGGTGATGATCAACAACGACCGCATGCTGGAAAGCACCGGCAACCTGCTGCTGATGCAGCGCCCGACGCTCGGAGTTCTCTGACATGGATGCAGTGGCAAGCTTGATGGACCAGATCGTCGCCGCCGGGCTGCTGATCCCGAGTGGCGTGAATGGCATTTTGGCGCGCAGTGCGCGGTTCGAGGCAGTGGTGGACGGGCTGGACGCGCTGGTCGGCCGCACCGGAGCGATCGATCGGCCGGAGGTGTTGCGGTTCCCGCCCGCCATGGTGAGCGCGCAGCTTGTGCGCAGCGGCTACCTCAAGAGTTTCCCGCAGCTCCTGGGCACCATCCACTGCTTTTGCGGCAGCGACGCCGCGCACCGCGCCCTGCTGCGCTGCGTGGACGAAGGCAAGGAATGGGCGGTACAGCAGGCACCCACCGATCTGTTGCTGACGCCGGCTGCGTGTTATCCGCTGTATCCGATCATCGCGGGCCGCGGGGCGCTGCCGCCCGAGGGTGGCATCTACGACATGCACTCGTGGTGTTTCCGCCATGAACCATCCACCGATCCGGCGCGGATGCAGTGTTTCCGCGTGCGGGAATTCGTGCGCATGGGCAGCAACGAGCAGGTGCTGGAGTTTCGCCAGGCATGGCTGGATCGGGCGCAGGGGTTCGTCACGGAACTTGCGCTGCCCTACACGATCGACATCGCGCACGATCCGTTTTTCGGTCGCGCCGGGCGCTTGATGGCCGACAGCCAGCGCGAGCAACGGCTGAAGTACGAATTGCTGATCCCGGTCGCGCACGACGACAAGCCGACCGCCTGCATGAGTTTCAACTACCACCTCGATCATTTCGGTGAGCCCTGGGGCATCCAGCAGGCCGATGGTCGGGTGGCGATCAGCGGCTGCGTCGGCTTCGGGTTGGAGCGCATCGCGCTGGCGCTGTTCCGCCATCATGGGCTGGACCCGGCGCACTGGCCGGCAAAGACCCGGGCGGCGTTGCGGTTGGACGCATGAACGACGCGGTCGATCTGCGTGCGGCCGCGACCCCTGCCGAGGCGTGCGACTGGCCGATCACCAATTGCTATGTCGATGCCTGGATGTTGGTGCTGCGTGCCTGGGGACTCGATCCTCTGGCCGGCCTGGGGGTGACGGTCGCGCAGGACTACGAGGGCGACCAGTTCACCTTCTTCAAATACCTGCACGAGGACCTGGAGAACCTGTACGGCGTGATCGTCGGCGAGCTGTCGATCTGGCACGCGCTGGAAGCGCAGATCGCGACGCAGGTCGGGCTTGGCCGGGTGGTGCTGGTCGAGGTGGATGGTTACTACCTGCCCGATACACGCGCCACGTCGTATCGCACGCAGCACACCAAGACCACGATTGCCGTTGATGCCATGGTGCCTGGTGCGGGGCGGCTGACCTATTTCCACAATGTCGGCCGTTACGAACTGGCCGGTGAGGACTATGCCGGTGTGTTTCGCAGGCTGCCGGGACAGGGTGCGGTGGACGACGTGTTGCCGCCCTATGTCGAGGTCGCGCGGCGCCGCTGGCCGCCGCTGGCCGATCGGGCACTGACCGACGCCGCGGTCGCGGTGTTGCGCCGCCATCTGCGCCGGCGGCCGGAGCAAAACCCGATTGGCTGTTACCGCGCCGGGTTCGCCGCCCAGATGGATTGGCTGATGGCGCATCCGGACCGGTTCCACGACTATGCTTTTGGCGTGTTCCGCCAGCTGGGCGCGAACTTCCAGTTGCTGGCGGCGCACATGAACTGGTTGACCGGCCGCGGGATTAACCACCTGGTTAGTTCATCCCGGGCCGCCGCGGAGATTTCGGCCGGCGCCAAGGCAATGCAGTTCAAGGCGGCGCGCATCGCCAGCCGCCGCCGCTTCGATCCATGCGATGCCCTGTTCGACACGCTGGAACAACGCTACGAGGCCGTGATCGACGGTCTCGCGCGCGGGCTGGGCTGACCGGGCTCGACGGCATGCGATCTTTGAGACCGTAACGAGCGCCGCCGCGTGGCCCGGGTCCGATCCTGCTCGGCGTCGATGGTCCAGCCGTTGTCGGAGGCGTGGGAATGTGCGCGCACGGCAGCGGGCGCCGTCGCCTCGCCAGAGCACTTGCGCGAGCTTCATTGGCTGCCCGCGCCGGTGCCCGGCACGTTCGCCGCGGCACTGCGCGCGGCCGGAGAATGGAATGGCGAAGCGCCGCTTGAATTGGACGCGCACGACATCTGGTATCGTGCGCGCTTCGCCGGTAACGGCGATGAGATCCTGCACTTCGAGGGCCTCGCGACGATCGCCGAGGTTTGGCTGAACGGCCGGAAATTGCTCCAGTCCGACAATATGTTTCTGGCGCACAGGGTCGCGGTGCGCGCGGGCGCGGACAACGATCTGCATATCTGCTTCCGCAGCCTGACCGGCTGGCTCGCGGGGCAGCGTGGGCGCGCCCGGTGGCGGCCGCGCCTGGTGTCGCCATCCAACCTGCGCATGGCGCGAACCAGCTTGTTGGGGCACATGCCGGGCTGGTGTCCGACCGTGCATCCGGTCGGCCCGTGGCGGCCGATCTTGCGGGAGCGGCGCGACCGTGGGATCGGCATCGAGGCGGTGGATTTGCGCACCGCCGTGCTGGACGGCGCGGGCCGCGTGGTGATCCGCGCCGTGCTCGACCTGCCGCCGGATGTCGAGGCGGTCGCCGAGCTTGATGGGCGCGTGACGCGGTTGGAACGTGCCGGGCCGAATCTGCTGCGCGGCGAAGTGTTGGTACCGGATGTCGCCCTGTGGTGGCCGCATACGCATGGCGACCCTGCCCTGCGCGACCTGACCTTGCGAATCGGCGACACGCGTTGCGATCTCGGCCCGGTCGGGTTTCGCAGCATCGCGGTGCGGCGCGGCGCGGATGGGCGCGGCTTCGCCATCGCGGTGAACGGCGTGCCGGTGTTCTGCCGCGGCGCCTGCTGGACCAGCCCGGACATCGTCGCGCTGCCCGGCGACGCGGCATCGTATCGGCCATGGCTCACGGCGATGCGCGATGCCGGCATGAACATGGTGCGGGTTGGCGGCACGATGGTCTATGAAGCCGACGCCTTCTATACGCTGTGCGACGAACTTGGCCTGCTGGTGTGGCAGGATGCGATGCTCGCCAATTTCGACTACCCGCCGACCGAGGCGTTTCGCGCCTCGCTGGCCGCCGAACTGGCGCAGTTCCTGGACCGCACGCAGGGCAATCCGTCGCTGGCGATCTTCTGCGGCGGCAGCGAGGTGTTGCAACAGGCCGCGATGCTTGGACTGCCGGCCGACAAGGTGGACGCGTCGCTCTACACCGCGTTCATTCCGGACATCGTGCAGCGGCAGCGGCCGGACCTGATTTATGTGCCGAATTCGCCGTCCGGCGGGGAGTGGCCGTTTCAGGCCAATGCCGGCGTGACGCATTATTATGGCGTGGGCGCCTATCTGCGTCCGTTGGACGATGCGCGGCGCGCCGGCGTGCGGTTCGCTTCGGAATGCCTGGCGCTGGCGAACGTTCCCGATGCGCGCGCGGTCGAAGCGCTCGGCGTCGCCACCATCACCGATCCGCACTGGAAGCGCGGGGTGCCGCGCGATCCCGGCGCCGGCTGGGATTTCGACGATGTCCGCGATCACTACCTGGCGCTGCTGTTCGGGGTCGATCCGGTGCAGCTACGCTGGGCGGATTTCTCGCGCTACCTGGACCTGTCGCGTGCCGTAAGCTGCCTGTTGATCGAGCATGTCTTCGGCGAATGGCGGCGCGTCGGTTCGACCTGCGGCGGCGGACTGGTCTGGCAGTTGCAGGATCTGGCGCTTGGCGCCGGGTGGGGCGTGGTCGACTCGTTGGGGCGGCCGAAGCCGGCGTTGCATGCGTTGCGACACGCCTTCAGGCCGCGCCAGGTCATCCTCAGCGACGAAGGCCTGAACGGGCTTCACGTCCATGTGTTGAATGAATCGCCTGCGCCGCTGCATGCGGTTTTGCGTCTGGTCTGTCTGAACGACGGCCATCGTCCGGTGCGCCAGGCAGAGCAACGGATCACGTTGCCGGCACATGCGGCGGTGCGCCATGACAGCGCCGCCTTGTTGCCGGAATTCTTCGATATCGCATACGCTTACCGGTTCGGCCCGCGGGCACACGAGGTGACGGTGGCGAGTCTGCATGACGCGGAGGACGATACGCTGATCGCCGACGCCGTGCATTTTCCTGGTGGCCCTGCTTTGCCGCCGCGCGAGCTTGGCCTCGAAGCCAGGGCCGGGCATGTCGGGGATGTCTGGTATCTGGACGTTGTTGCGCGCGGCTTTGCGCAATTCGTGCACATCGACGATGCATCGTTTGCCGCCGAGGACGATTGGCTGCACCTGGCGCCGGGTCGCGTGCGGCGGATTCGCCTGCGTCCGCTTGGTGGTCTCGCGGCGGCAGGTGATGCGGCGGCTGCAGTTCCCAATGGCGAGATCCGCGCGTTGAACATGGATCGCATCGTGCGGTACGCGGGATGAGCGCGACGCCGGTCTACATCTCCGGATGCTTCGGCGTGCTGCACCCGGCCGAGGGCCCGCGCGGCGTGCTGATTTGCAGCACGCTGGGCGACGAGGCGCTGAACGTCTATCGCCCGCTGGTGTTCCTGGCGGAACGATTTGCCGCGAGCGGATCGCCGGCATTGCGGCTGGAATATTACGGCACGGGCGATTCCGGCGGCGAGGATGGCGAGCCTGGCCGCTTTCAAGCCTGGCTGGCCGGGATTGCCGCCGGCGTTCGCTGGTTGCGCGAGACCTGCGGCGTTGGGTCAGTGACGCTGGTCGGCGTGCGTATTGGTGCGGCACTCGCTGCGCGTGCGGCCTGCGAGATCGACGATGTCGAGGCGCTGGTACTGCTGTCGCCCGTGCCGAACGGGCGCCGCTTCCTGCGCGAACTGATCCTGCGTGCGCGCACGATCGCGGAAATCTGGCAACTGGAAAGCCGTATCGAGGACGGAACCTGGTTCGAGGCGCACGGTCTGCGGTTGGACCAGCCGACACGCGAGGCGCTGGATCGGCTGGACGTGGCGAAGTTGCCGCGCTGTCCCGCGCCGCGCGCGTTGGTGCTGGACCAGCGTGGCAGTCCGGCCGGCGAGGGGGTGGCGGAACGCCTGCGGCGGCTAGGCACCGAGGTGGTCTGCGAAGGCGCGGACGAGCTGGATGCAATGCTGCGTGATCCGTACGAGAACGCGGTGCCGCATGATGCCTTCGCCCGCGTGGTGGCCTGGCACGCAGACTCCCTCTCCCGCTGCGCGGGAGAAGGTGGGGCGAGGGTGTTGCGTCCGCCCCGCAATACCCTCACCCCAACCCTCTCTCGCCAGGCGGGAGAGGGAGTGTCGGCGCTGGTAACCGACTATGGTACGGAAGCACCGATCTGTTTCGGTCCGAACGGCAGGTTGTTCGGCATCCTGTCGACGCCTGCACATCCCCGCGACAATGCTCCGCCGGTGCTGATTGCCAACACGGGGGCCAATCCGCGCTACGGCAATTCGCGCGCCGCCGTAGCCGTGGCACGCTGGCTTGCGGCAAACGGCATCGCGTCGATGCGCATGGATGGCGCAGGCATCGGCGATTCCGCGATCGATACCGGCGAGCGCGGCCAGCCGTATTCGCAGCAAGGCGACAATGACCTGACCGCGGCGATCGACGAACTCAGCCGCCGCTTCGAAACACCGGTGCTGCTGTTGGGCATGTGCTCGGGTGCGTTTCACGCATTGCGCGCCGCTTTCGAGGATCGCCGCATCGCCGGCCTGATGCTGGTGAACTTGCAGAAATTCGTGTGGCGGGAAGGCGACTCGCTGTCGGTCGTGCAGCGGATCACGCCGCGCACGACGCGGTTCTATTTGCGCAACCTGGTCCGGCAGCATGCCTTGCGGCGGCTGATCCACGGCAAGGTCAGCGTCGCCGGCATAGCCCATGCGCTGGCCGGACGCGCGCTGCGCAAGCTGGTCGCCGCCGGTGACCCGATGCTCGCGTTACTGCAACGGCACGAGACGCGGGTGGGACGCGTCCGCCGCAGAGTGCGTGACCTTCAGCAGCGCAACGTGCCGATCCTGTTCGTGCTCAGCGGCAACGATCCCGGGCTGGTCGAAATCGCCGAGTATTTCGGTGCGCAAGGCCGCCAGTTCCGTCGCCAGTCCAATGTGATGTTTCGTCTGCTGGAGGGCGCGGACCACACTCTGAGTGCCCATTGGGCGCGCGAGACGTTGCTCGAGTTGATTGCCACGTTCCTGCGCCAGCGTTGCAGCATGGTCATCGACGCGGGCGAAGTGGCGACGCCGACACGCGCGCGGGCGATGCCGGCCCGGCTGGATGCGACGGTCGTCAGGTCCATTGCGTCCGGGTCCATTGCGTCCGGGTCCGTCGCAATTGACACCAGGGGCAGCGCTGCCTAGAGAATTCGTTGCCCCATACAGAGGCAACGTCCCATGAACGACACAGCACAGACCGTCGCCCGGCCATCGGAGCGGCAGGCGTTCTACGATCGCATTGCGCCGCACAGCCTCGCGCCGTTATGGGAGCGGCTGCACACGCTGGTCACGCGCACGCCGGCCACGCCGATACAGCCGGCGATCTGGCACTATGACGACGAGGTCCGGCCGCATCTGATGCAGGCCGGCAGCCTGATCACCGCGAAAGAAGCCGAACGCCGCGTGCTGATCCTGGAAAACCCCGGGATGCAGGGCCAGGCCTGCATCACCCATTCGTTGTTCGCCGGATTGCAGCTTATTCTGCCGGGCGAGGTGGCGCCGGCGCATCGTCACGCACAGGCAGCGCTGCGCTTCATCATCGAGGGGCGCGGCGCCTACACCGCCGTCGAAGGCGAACGCACCCTGATGCAGCCTGGCGATTTCGTGCTGACGCCGAGCTGGACGTGGCACGACCACGGCAACGACACCGATCAACCGATGGTGTGGCTGGACGGGTTGGACATCCCGATCGTGCGCTTGCTCGATGCCAGCTTCGCCGAACCCGCCAATGCCGACAGCCAATCGGTGTCGCGGCCGTCGGGCGACAGCTATGCCCGCTATGGCGCCAACATGCTGCCGGTGGACTACAAGCCGGGCAAGGCGTCGCCGGTGTTCAACTACCCGTATGAGCGCACGCGCGAGGCGCTGGCGACGCTGGCGCGCAATGGCGAGCCCGATGTCTGCCACGGATACAAGCTGCGCTACGTCAATCCGGCGACCGGCGGCTCGCCGATGCCGACGATCGGCGCCTGCATGCAGTTGCTGCCCCGGGGGTTCGCCACGGCGCCGTACCGTAGTACCGACGGGACGGTGTTCTCCGTGGTCGAGGGCGAGGGCGAAACCTTGGTCGGCGATACGACCCTGCGTTGGAAGCCGCGCGACATCTTCGTCGTGCCGAGTTGGCAATCGCACCGCCACCACGCATCGAGCGATGCGGTGCTGTTCAGCTTCTCCGACCGGCCGGTGCAGGAAGCGCTGGGGCTGTGGCGCGAGGCACGTGGATAGCGATCGTGGATAGCGGATCAGGAGTCTCCCTCCCCCCTTGAGAGGGAGGGTTGGGGAGGGGGGACGGTTCGCACGATCGGTACGGATCGCACCCCTCTCCCCAACCCTCCCCCTCAAGGGGGGAGGGAGTATCCTTCATGCGCGTTCTTATTGCCGGCGCCGGCCTGTGCGGGCTGACGACCGCACTGGCGCTGCTCCAGCGCGGCTACGACGTGCGCGTGTTCGAGCAAGCGACGGCGTTGCGCGAGGTTGGGGCGGGCGTGCAGCTCGGGGCGAACGGCACGCGTGTGCTGATCGCACTCGGCCTGGAAGCGGCGATGCGGCGCGTCGTTTGCGAGCCCACCGGCAAGGAAATTCGCCTGTGGACCACCGGGCAGACCTGGCCGGTGTTCGATCTTGGTGTCGGTTCGCAGCAGCGCTATGGCGCGCCGTACTGGATGGCGCATCGCGGTGACTTCCATGCCGTGCTGCTGGACGCGGTGCGCGCGGCCGCGCCGGATGCGGTGCGTGCCGGCATGGCATGCACCGGCTTCGAACAGACCGGCGACGCGGTCACGCTGCATCTCGCGAATGGAGCGCAGGTCACCGGCGACGTATTGCTCGCGGCCGACGGCGTGCACTCGGCGATCCGCCGGCAGATGTTCGGCGAAGGGCGGGCGCGGTTCACCGGCATCATGGCCTGGCGCGGGCTGGTGCCGATGCAAGTGCTGCCGCCGCATATGCGGCAACTGGTCGGCACCAACTGGCTGGGCCATGGCGGCCACGTCGTTACTTATCCGTTGCGGCGCGGCGCGTTGCTGAATTTCGTCGGCGTGGTGGAACGCGACGACTGGCAGGTGGAATCCTGGACCGAAGCCGGCACGCGCGAGGAATGCATGCGCGACCTCGCGCGTTGGCACGAGGACGTGCAGGCCATCATCCGCAACATCGACACGCCGTTCAAATGGGCGCTGCTCGGCCGCGATCCCCTGCCGCATTTCGCGCAAGGCCGCGTCTGCCTGCTCGGCGACGCGGCGCATCCGACGCTGCCGTTCCTGGCGCAGGGCGCCAACATGGCGTTGGAAGATGCGGTCGTGGTGGTGCGCTGCCTGGACGCTTTCCCGGTGCAGGATGCGTTGCGGCGCTTCGAGGCGGCGCGTCTGGATCGCACGGCAGCCATCGTGCGTGGCTCGGCGGAGAACACGCGGCGGTTTCATAATCCGGCGCTGGGCGATCCGGCCGGCGCCGCGGACTATATCGATCGGGAGTTCGCAGCGGAAAAGGTCCGGCAGCGCTACGACTGGCTGTACGAGTACGATGCGCTGACGGTCGGTTTGTAGAATTCCCTCTCCCGCGCAGCGGGAGAGGGCTTTGCTGCCGGTTCAGCCTGCCTGGTTGGCGCCCATCTGGATGCCGACGAACACCGCCTCGCCGTTGCGGATCACCCGCAGCGCCACCGCGTGGTTCTGCCCGTTCATCGCCGAGTGGATCTCGCGTGCCGCGTCGGACGGCGAGGTCACCGGATGCATGCCGACGCCGACGATCACGTCACCTGGTTGCAGCCCGGCTTGCTCCGCCGGCGAACCGGGCTGCACGCCACGCACCACAGCGCCGCGCGTGCCATCCGGCACGTCAAGCTGGCCGCGCAGATCTGGCGATAGCGGTGCCAGGGCCAGTCCAAGTTGCTCTTGATGCTGACCGGCGCCTTGCTCGTTGCTGGCGGTTTCCTCGTTCGGCAGTTGCGCGATCTTCAGGGCAACGTCCTTGTTCTGGCCGTCGTGCAACACGCTGAGATGCGCTGCGTCACCCGGCTTGAGATTGGCGACGTCAACCGCAAGCTCGCGCGGATTGCTGACCTTCTGGCCGTTCACCGTTTGGATCACGTCGCCCGGCTGCAAGCCGGCCTGCGCGGCGGGGCCGTTCGCCATCACCCCGGCGAGCAAGGCACCGGAGTTCTCCGGCAGGTTCATGGCCTTGGCGGTGGCACCCTTCAGCTCCTGCGCCTCCACGCCGATATAGCCGCGCGTGACGTGGCCGGATTCCTGCAGTTGCGCCACGACGCTGTGGATCATGTCGGACGGGATGGCGAAGCCGATGCCGATCGACCCGCCGGACGGCGACAGGATCGCGGTGTTCATGCCGATCACCTTGCCGTCCTGGGTGAACAGCGGACCACCGGAATTGCCCTGGTTGATCGGCGCGTCGATCTGGATGAACTGATCGTACGGGCCGTCGCCGATGTCGCGGCTGATCGCGGAGACGATGCCGGCGGTGACCGTGCCGCCCAGGCCGAACGGATTGCCCATCGCCACCACCCACTCGCCCGGCTTCACATCGGCCGAATTGCCGAGCTGGATGTAGGGCAACGGATGGCCGGCATCGATCTTCAGCACCGCGATGTCGGTGCGCGGATCGCGGCCGATGATCTTGGCGGGCACGTTGGTGCCATCGTCCAGCGTGACGCTGACGCTCTTGGCATCCTTCACCACGTGGTTGTTGGTGACGATGGTGCCGTT
The DNA here is from genome assembly GCA_049522565.1 of Acetobacteraceae bacterium. GTDB lineage: Bacteria > Pseudomonadota > Alphaproteobacteria > Acetobacterales > Acetobacteraceae > JASHVB01. The sequence continues at coordinate 5,223 of JBEKNT010000092.1, read as the reverse complement.
GGCATCGATGATGAAGCCGGAGCCGCGCGCCTCGATGGCGTGCATCTGCGGTTGTTGCGGGATCATCTGATTGAACGGGAAGGGCAATTGCGGGCCACCTTGCATCTGGCCCTCCTGGTCGCTGGCGTCGGCGCCCAGTTTGGTGGTGATCGATACCACCGCCGGCTTCACCTGCGAAACGAGCTGGGTGAAGTCCGGCAGCGTGTGCGGCGCGACATTGGCGCCCGGCGGATTGACCGGGGCGCCGGTGCTCTCGGCGGCAGTGCTGCTGGGCTGGCTGCCGACCGCAGGTGTCGGCGCGGCGTGGCCGACAGCGAAGCCGCCAAGCGCGGTGCCGGCGAGCAAGACAGCGGCCAGCGTAGCGCGGCGCCACGGGCTTGGGCGGTTTGCGGTATCGGAATGCGGCGTCATGAATTCCTCCTGCTGGGCGAGCCCGTTCGGGCACGCGATTGCAACGCGGGGCCGGCGCCAGGGTTGGCGCCGACTGCGCTCTCAACATGCGAACGGGGAGGTGAACGTTCCCCCGGTGCAGCAATTAAACCGCTTCCATGTGGCTAAAATCACTGTCACGCGGCGGTAATGCCAACCAGCCTCGACGCCGACGTGATCCGCGGTCTGGCGCGCTGCCCGGTGTCAGGGCCGGCGGAGGGCCGGCCAGCCACGGCTTTTCCGTTGCGTCACGCAGCGAAGTCGTGGGTGGCCGGGCTTCGCCGGCCATGCCACAGGGGGAGAGCTTGCCGGGCGCCCGCCATGACGCGAAGGCATTGCTCGCCCGCGGGCAGCCCTGGAGAAGCCTCCTGCGCTGTTCACCGCGCCTTAACGGCCGCCGCGCCATAACGTGACGCTGCACCGGCCTCGCACTCCGGCGCGGCGGGCCGCCACCATCGCAGCTTGCGGGAGAATCAGGACGGATGCCGGCGGCCGGACAACTCGGGCAGGTGGCGGATCGGCTCGGCTCGCTCGGCGGCCTGGCCGAGCGTCACTTCGACGCGATTGGCCACAGCCTGGAACAGGCCGTCGGTATCCTTGCCGCGCTCACGGCCAGCTTCCAGGCATTGCTCGGTGACTTGCGCGGCAGCGAACTGGCCCAGTCGGGGCAGGATCTCGCCGCCGTCGCCGCACGCGTCGGCATGCTGTCGGGTGCGGCGCAGGCGGATGTTGCCACCCTCCGGCACCTTGCCGGCATCGCCGAGGCGATCGACGGCCGCATCGCCCGGATGCACATCGTGCTGCGGGAAGTCGACATACTGGCGATGAATGCGCGGCTGGTGGCGGCCAGCATGGGCGCGGCCGGCACCGGGTTCCTGCCGTTCGCCGCCGAAATCCGTCGTTCGGCGGGCGCGGCGCGCGATGGCCTTGACCGGCTCGCCACGGAACTGGCCGGCGCGCGGCAGCATTTGCAGGCCGCCGGGCAAGCCGCCGGGGCGTTCGTCGGACGGCATGCCGGTACGATGCAGGCGATCATCGGCCGGCTCGCTGCCAGCGTTGCATCGATCGAGGCGCATGTGAGGCTGTCCGGCAACGCCGCATCCGTCGTCGCGGCACGCTCGGAGGAGATCCACGGCCAGGTCGCCGCGGCCATCGTGGCGCTGCAACTCGGCGACATCACCCGCCAGCGGATCGAGCACATGCAGAGTGCCTGCCAGCTTCTGTCGCAGGCGGCAGCCCCGCCGGCGCTGGCCTGCCGCCTGGTCGCCGCGCACTTGCTGGATGTTGCCGAGGAACTGGAGCGCGGCGCCGCCCGTATCGTGCAGGAACTGCATGGCCTTGCCGCGGAAGCCGGCGACATCGCCCGGCAAGGCAATCAGACATACGGTGCGTCGGGTCGCGCAGCCGGCTCGTTCCTGGATGAACTCGAAGCCGACGCGCAGCAGGCGCAGGCCCTGTTCGGAGATCTGCGCGCCGCACATGCCACGGTGAACCCGCGGATCGCCGCCGTGTTGCAGGCGGCCGACGGACTGGTCGGCCACGTTGCCACGATCCGCTCGGTAGAGGCCGATATCCACATCATGGGCATCAACACCAGCCTGAAATGCGGCCGGCTCGGTGTCGTTGGCCGACCGCTGAGCGTCATCTCCCAGGCGGTGCGCGATTGCGGCCGGCAGACCGCGCAGCATGCGGCCGGCGTGCTCGATGCGCTGCAAGGCTTGCTGGCGGACGCCGGCACGCTCGCCGAGGTGGGTGCGGCTACCGGTGCGGATGCCATCGATGCCGCGGCACAACGCATGACGGAGGCGGTGCGCCGCCTGGGAGGTACGGCGGAGCGAATGGGGGCGGCGTTGATCGGCCTTGCCGTCGATGGCGAGGCGGTCGCGCGACTGCTGCACACGGCCGTCGAAGGCTTTGCGGTGCAGCACGAGATCGGTGCGGTGCTGCGCGAGGCGGCGACGGCGTGCCACCGGCAGGCCGGGCAAGCCACCGATGAGCCGATCCCCGATGCCGTGCTGGCGCACATCGCGGCGGGCTACACCATGGCGCGCGAACGCACGGTGCATGCGCGGTTCGCACCGCTGCAAGGCGTGCCGCCGACGGATGAGCCGGTGGCGGCAACGGAGGCCGAGGCGTTCGCGGACGTGCTGTTCTGACGCCGCGGGCCCCGCCATGACACGGAGGCGGCGCCCGCGCCGTTATGCGCGATGTGCCAGGACGGCTGGCTGGCAAGGGACGATCGGCTCGGTGGCGCCCGCCGCGACGCGGCGCACCATCACGTCGCCGCTCTCGGTGAACAGCCGGATCAACCTCCCCAATCGTCCGCCGGTGTCCCGCGCGATCATCGGAATGGCATGCCTGGACAGCTTGTCCAGCGCCACCCGCACATTCTGATCTCCCACCGGATCGCCGCCGGTCGCCAACCCCAGCACCGCCGCGCCACCAAACAGCTTGGCTTGCAACGACTCGGGGCGGCAGCCGAGCCGCAGCATCTGCGCCAGCAGTTGTTCGATGGCGGTGTCGCCGAACCGCGTGCCGGGGCCGATGCCCCGCCGATACGGCAGCACGTAATGGTTGATGCCGCCGAGCCGCAGCCTGGTGTCCCACAGGCAAACCGCGACGCAGGAGCCGAGGATGGTCGTCACCCGTGACGGCGCCGCGGCGCAGTGCAGCGTGCCCGGCGCCAGGAACACCTCGACAAGGCCGGGAGTCGGTTGGACGTCTGGCGGCGGCGTCACCGCCGCGCCTGGACGATCTCCGCCGCGCGGCGTGCGAACGGCCATGCCACACGGGCGGCGCCGGGCAAGGTGGCCGGCTTTGGCGTGGCGCATGCCACCGCGCCGGCCGCGTGGCGTGCCGCGTTGCGCGCGTGGCCCGCATCGAGCGGCGTCATTGGCCGAGTACCTTGCGCACCACGGCGAGGAGCTGATCCTGTTGAAACGGCTTGGTAATCCAGCCGGTGGCGCCGGCTTCCCTGGCCCGCTGCTTCATCGCGGCGTCCGATTCGGTGGTCAGGAAGATGATCGGCACGCCCTTGAAGGGCGGCAGTTTGCGCAACTCGCGGATCAGCGCGAAGCCGTCCATGACCGGCATGTTGAGGTCGGTCAGCACCATGTCGATGCGCCCGGCGCGCGCCTTGGCCAGGCCTTCGGCGCCGTTGACGGCCTGCACCACCTGATAGCCGGCGCCGGCGAGGGTCAGCTTGACCATCTGCAAAGCGCTCGCGGAGTCATCGACGCTCAGGATGGTCTTGCTCAAAGCGGCGCCTCGCGGCGATTGCCACACCTGGGGGAGACGCATGCCAGTGCAACGATCGCAGGCTGGCGCGGCACCGCGCTGCGGCGCCCCTGCGTCTCGCCGGCGCAGCGCACGGTCAGGCAGCCTTGAGGGCGAGGCAGGTGGCCGACGATCGCCGATTGCTCACGAGACGCTCCGTCACGTCGGGCGTTGCCCGGGCCAGCCCCGGGTCGCCCGGCGATGACATGGCAGGCCGGGGTTAACGAATGATTGCTCTGCCGCGGGTTTCTTGCCTGCGGTGGCCGGTCGGGCACTGGCCAATCCGGCCGGCCGATACCAGGCGTCCGAAAGGCTGACCCACCGATCAGACCCACATCGTCATGCCGACCACCGGGTCAAGCGTGCGGCGGCAGGCTCCGGTCGGCATTCATGACTTTTCCCAACGGCAAGTAGTGAAGTCGTGGGTGACGGCGTTCGCCCGCCATGACGATGGCTGCCCTGCGTCGGCTGGCAAGGGCTGCGTTTGTGCCGCGCCAGTAAGCACCTGTTAACCCCAAGCCAGTAATCCACGGCGGATGCGCGGAGCGGCCGGCAACGGGCAACCGGCCGCCGCGATGATGCAGGATCGTCGGAGAAGGACACAGGGTGCGATGAGCGAAGCCATGGCCATTGGTACTGATTCGCAGCAGGCGGCGATGGACGAAATCGGCCGCCTGATCAAATCCGTGAAGCAGGGGCGTCTGACCGACCGCGCCAATGCCGGCGTGGCGGTGGGCGACTTCAAGGAAGTTCTCGCCAACATCAATGAGCTGCTGGACGTCATCCTGCTGCCCATCGGCGAGGGGAATCGCATCCTCGATCAGGTGGCGCACGGCAAGGTCAGCGAATTGATCACCGAAACCTACCAAGGTGATCATGAGAAGATGAAGCAGAACGTCAACAGCATCGCCCTCGTGCTGCAACGGTTCCAGGCGGAACTGACGAAGCTGATCGACTACAGCCAGAAGGGGCAACTGGAGAAGCGCGGAGAGGCCGCGGGATTCGAAGGGGTCTATGCCGACATCATCAAGGGCATCAACCAGATGCTCGACGCCATCCTGCTGCCGATCGGCGAGGGCAACCGCATCCTGGCGCAGGTTGCGGCCGGCAAGGTCGAGGAGCTGATCGCGCAGACCTACGAGGGCGACCACGAGAAGATGAAGCAGAGCGTCAACAACATCGCGCTCGTGATGCAGCGATTCCAGGCCGAGCTGTCCAGACTGATCGAGTACAGCAAGCAGGGCCAGTTGGAGAAGCGTGGCGAGGCTGACGGATTCCAAGGCGTGTTTGGCGAGATCATCAACGGCATCAACCAGATGCTGGACGCCATATTGCTACCGATCGGCGAGGGCAACCGCATTCTCCGGCAGGTCAGCGGCGGCAATCTGCGGGAGAAGGTCAGCATCGAATGCAAGGGCGACCACCAGCGGATGAAAGATGCGATCAACGGCGTGCATTCCTGGCTACAGGAGCTGATCGCCTACGTCACCGCCATCGCCAATGGCGACATGAATGCCA
>JBEKNT010000091.1:0-19039 GCA_049522565.1 Acetobacteraceae bacterium | reverse complement strand
GCCCAGGAACATGCCGCCGAAACTGGCCGAGGTAATCAGCGCGACGGTGTCAACGGAAATGCCCCATTGCTTGATCACGGCGGGAGCCGCGTAAGCGAAGGTGTTCAGGTCGCCAAGTTCGAAAAAATAGGCGAAGGCCAGCGCCAGGAAGACCGTGCGGTGCACCGAGGTCATGGGCAGGCGTTCGAGCCTGGCGCTGATGCTGGTTGTGGTGCTCGTCATGGGGTTTCCTCTGTTCTCATTCTGGTTGCCCGGCAGCGCGCTCGTCCTGCCGCGCCACAGATTGCGTCAGGCAATCGCCTCCGTATCGAGACCGATCGCACCGCTTGCCGCGAAACCGCTGATCTCTGCTGCGCTGTAGCCCATCTGGTGCAGCACCCGTTCGGTGTGCTCGCCGAGCCGGGGCGGCGGTAACGTGACGGCGCCGGGCGTCTCGGTGAACTTGAGCGGCAGGCCGGCCATGCGGATCGGCCCGGCGCCGGGCACGTCCACCTCGACCACCATCTCACGCGCCGCCACCTGCGCCTCGGCAACGATTTGCTCGATGTTGTGCACCGGCGTGGATGGCACGCTGCGCGCGCGCAGCCGTTCCTCCCAGTATTTCACTGGATGTTGGCCAAGAACCGCGTGGATCATGTCGATCAGCAGATCGCGGTTCTCGGCGCGCGCGGCGGCGGTGTGGAAGCGGGGGTCATCGGCCCATTCGGGCTCACCCAGCGCGCCGCAGAAGTCCCGCCACATGCGCGGGTTGAAGGCGGCGATGACGATCCAGTCGTCGGCGGCACGGAACGCCTGATAGGGCACGCTGAGGCCGCTGCCGCTGCCGCCTCGCATCGGCACCTGGCCGGTCGCGAAATAGCGGGTGAGATGGTAGGACAGCATCGCCATCTGCCCTTCCAATAGCGAGGTATCGACACGCTGGCCGCGGCCGGTGCGGTGGCGTGCCTCAACCGCCATCAGGATGCCGATCGTTGCCATCATACCGGCGCCGATGTCGGCGACCGAGAGGCCCATCTTCGACGGCGTACGGTCCGGTTCGCCGGTGATGCTCATCCCGCCGGTATAGGCCTGCATGAACAGGTCGTTGGCCGGATCGTCGCGACGCGGGCCGGTGGCCCCAAAACCGCTGATCAGGCAATAGATCAGTCGCGGATTGATGGCGGACAGCGATTCGTAGTCGAGCCCCGCGCGCGGCAATGCCTCGACCCGGTAGTTGCCGAGCAATATGTCGGCGTCGAGCACCATCTTGCGCGCGATCGCGCGGCCCTCGGGGCTTTTCAGGTCGAGGGCGACGCTGAGTTTGTTGCGGTTGGCAGATGCAAAATAGTGCGGCATCTTGCCGTGGAAATGCGGTGGCCAGGCGCGACTGTCGTCGCCGACACCGACACGCTCGATCTTGATGACTTCGGCACCGTAGTCGGCGAGCATCATGCCACAGTACGGGCCCGCCATGGCCACGGTGAACTCGACGACCTTGAGGCCGGACAGCGGGCCGTTCATTTGTCGGCATGCCCTCTTTGCTGGTTTGCCGCGCTGCCGATCGCCGGTGGCGGACGTTTCTCCCGAACCGACCGACATGATCCACCACGGGCAATTACCTGCACAGGCGCCCGGTGGTCCGGGTACACCTTCGCCGGCAACCTGCCGCATTATCCAATGGCAGACCACGCAGTCTGGACAAGCAATTTCGCGCGTGCCGCATGGATCGTCAAGCAACCGGATGCGCAACGTCCCGGCCGTGCTTGCCGGATCTGTTTCCGTTCACGGAGGTCGCATGATCAGGGATTTCAGAGGCTTCGGCTTACGGTTTTCGTTGCAAACGAAAATATTATAGTGTGAGTCCGAAATGGACGTCGCGATCTGACGCTATCGCATGCCTGGTACACGACAAGAACATGACTTCGCATGGCAGAATGATCGGGGGTCGGCGAGACGGCACGTTGCGTGCGGTGGTATCCCGTCGTATGGGAATGGTGCGTCCCTGAAAGATGCGACCAGGCACGAGATCGGCCGCATCGGGCTGCAGACGTGGGAGATGAAACGCCATGGATTTCGGATACTCACCCGAACAGGAGGCGCTGCGACGGGAAGTCCGCGCCTTCATCGCCGATTACTTGAACGACGCGGTCCGCGCCGAGATGGACTCGCTGAGCGAGGGCTTCGGTGTGAGCCCGGGTCGCCACAGCGGTAACCTGATCAATGATCTGTTCAAGAAGATCGGCGAACGTGGCTGGCTGGGGATCAGCTATCCGAAGGAGTACGGCGGCCAAGGCGGCGACCGTATGACGCAATATATCGTCGAGGAGGAGTTCGCCCGCGAGAACATCTCCCTGGGGCTGGGCGGCAGCGGCGCGCCGGCGATCCTGGCCGCGGGCACCGAGGAGCAGAAGCGTCACTTCATCCCGAAGCTGATCAGCGGGGAGTTCTCGTTTGCGCTCGGCTTCACCGAGCCGCACGCGGGCGCCGACCTCGCCTCGCTGCAATGCCGGGCGGTGCGCGACGGCGACGAGTATGTCATCAACGGGCAGAAGATGTACACCTCGTCTGCCCACACGTCGACGCACATCTACCTCATGGCCCGAACCAACCCCAACCTGCCGAAGCACCGCGGCATCTCGATCTTCCTGTTTCCGATGGACACGCCGGGCATCACCGTTCGGCCGCTATGGACCATCCAGAACGACCCACCGGCGCCGATCGGCACCACCTACGGCACGCCGCGGACCAACGAGACCTTCTACGACGATGTGCGCATCCCCGCGAGCTGCATGCTGGGCAAGGAGAACGAGGGCTGGCGCGTCGGCGCCCTGGGCCTCAACCTCGATCGCGTCGGCGCCGCGCGCTACCTGATTTCGGTGCGCCGCGACGAGGACATCGTGAACTTCGTCAAGCAGCACAAGTTCGACGGCTACTCCCCGGCGAGCGATCCGGCGATCCGCGACAAGATCGCCGACCTGTGGATCGATGCGCAGGTCTGCCGGCTGATGACCATGCGCAGCATGTCCATCGTTGAGCATGGCGGCAACTTTACCTACGAGGGTTCGGCGGAAAAGGTGTGGGCGCCCGAGCATGGCGTGCGGACAACGGAAGCGATCAGCCAGATGCTCGGGCCTTATGGCCAGTTGCTGAACGGCTCGCCGCATGCGGTCGAGCGTGGCGTGTTCGCCCACAACCTGATGGGCGCGTTCCAGTCCGGCATCAATCACGGCAGTACCCAGGTCATGCGTGATCAGGTGGCTCGCCGCGGTTTGGACATGCCCCGGAAATGACGTCGTCAACCCCGAGGGATTGGCATCGAATTGTGAACTGACGCTGCGAACGGTGCGCCCCGCCGGCTTGCGGCACCGCGGAGGATGAACAATGGATACGACGCTGAGCGAAGAAGAAGTGATGGTCCGGGAAACTGCGCGGAAATTCCTGGAAGCGCAGTGCCCAACCAAGTTGGTTCGCGAGATGGAAAAGGATCCGCTGGGCTATCCGCCGGCGTTGTGGAAGCAGGCCGCGGAACTTGGCTGGCAGGGACTGGCGCTGCCGGAGAAATACGGCGGTAGCGAGATGCCGCTGACCTATCTGGGCCTGGTGCTGGAGGAGGTTGGCCGTGCGCTCGCACCATTGCCGCTGCTCAGCACCGTCGTGGCGTCCTTGGCAGTCGCCAGGGATGGCACCGAGGAAGTCCGCTCGGCGGTGCTGCCGGGGGTGGCCGCGGGGGATGTCGTGCTGACCTGGGCATTCCACGAACAGAACCCGCTGCTGGTGCCGGAGGCGGTGCAGTGCCAGGCGATCGCCGACGGCAACGACTTCGTCATCAACGGCACCAAGCTGTTCGTCGATAACTTCGTCGTTGCCGACCACTGCCTGGTGGTGTGCCGCACGGCCCCGGCATCCGACGCCAATGCCGGCCTCTCGCTGTTCCTGGTGGACACCAAGAGCGCAGGCCTGTCGCAGGTGCCGCTGATCACCCTCGCCAAGGACAAGGTGAGCGAGGTGAAGTTCCACAACGTGCGCGTGCCGAAAGCCAACCTGGTCGGTGGGCTGAACCAGGGTTGGCCGCTTGCGGAGCAGATGCTGGAGCAGGCCACGGCGTTGTTGTGCGCCCAGATGCTGGGGGCCACGCGCAAGGACGCCGAGATGGCCATCGAGTGGTCGAAGTACCGCAAGGCGTTCGGCCAACCCATCGGCGCGTTCCAGTCCATCCAGCATATGTGTGCCGACATGCTGATGTGGATCGATGGCGGCAATCTGCTGACCTACGAGGCGCTGTGGAAGATGGACCAGGGTCTGCCGGCCGGCGTCGAAGCGTCGCAGGCAAAAGCCTTCTGCAACGAGAAATGCGAGGCCTCGGTGCGCATCTGCCAGGGCATCCATGGCGGCATCGGCTTCATGATGGAGTTCGACCTGCAGCTTTGGTACCGCCGAGTCTGCGCCTGGACCATGCGGCTCGGCACCGCCTATGAGCATCGCGCCAAGGTTGCTCGCGCGCTGTTGGACCACCCGGGCCAGGTGATTTTGGGACGGCCGGTGCCCGTCGTGGCCGAGGCCTAGGGCAGTCAGGCGTCATCAGCAGAAAGGAGAAGCAGACATGGCTCAATGTCCGGTATGCGGCCAAACCGTGGACGAAGCGGCGGCGAAGCAAACCACGGGATTCACCGCGCACGGCGCCTCCGAAACGGATCCGACCAAGGGGACCAGGCAATTCCATGACGGCAAGTGGGTGTATTTCGACAGCCTTGAATGCCGCAGCAAGTTCCTGATCAACCCCGAGCAATATACCCGCACGTCGTAGGCCGGCGAACCAACGGGAGAAACGATGGTGCTGCCGGCCGTACTCGACGACCTGTTGGTGCTGGACCTCAGCCAGGGGATCGCGGGCCCGCTCTGCGCGCGGCTGCTGGGTGACTACGGTGCCGATGTCATCAAGCTCGAGCCGCCCGGCGGGGAGTGCGGCCGACGCTTGCCGCCGTTCTTCCAGGACGATCCGGATCCGGAAAAGAGCCTGTTCTTCCTGCTGGCCAACCTGAACAAGCGCGGCGTCACCCTGGATCTGACGCAGCCCGAGGGCGCCGACATCTTCCGTCGCCTGGCGTGCTCTGCCGATGTGATCGTGGAGAGTTTTGCCCCGGGTCATCTGGCGTCGCTCGGGCTCGATCACGCGACGCTGGAACAGGACAACCCCGGCCTGGTGATGACCTCCATCACGCCGTTCGGACAGACCGGTCCGTACAGCCATTACAAGGGCAACGAGATCGTCGCCTACGCAACCGGCGGCATCATGGCGATCAGCGGCACGTCGGACCGTGAGCCCTTGCAGCATGGCGGGTTTCCGGCGATGTACGAGGCCGCGATGAACGGCATGCTGGCGACGAACGTTGCGCTGTTGACGCGCGATCTGAACGGGCTAGGCCAGCATGTCGATGTGTCGATACAGGAGGTGGTGACCTCGTCGTTGGTGATCAACCAGCCGTACTACAGTTTTGCCGGTGGGGTGCAGGGCCGGCGGCGCCCGGAAGGAAGTTCGTTCGGTCACGTGACGCCCTGCAAGGATGGCTATTTCGTCAGCCAGGAAGGCGGCGCCATCACCTGGGAGCAGATCGCGAATTTCTTTGGCCGCGAGGAGTTGAAGGAACCGCGCTTCGCCGATCCGGCGCAACGCATCCTGCATGGCCATGAGCTCGATGCGATCATCCTGGATGCCACCAAGGATCGCACGATGGCCGAGATGTTCAAGACCGCGTCCGAGCAATATCGCATGCTGTTGGGAATCGTGCAGACTCCCGAAGATCTTGCGAACTGCGCGCAACTCGAAGCCAGGGAGTTCTACCAGGAGGTGGAGCATCCGGTGATCGGCCGGCTGCGGATTCCATTCCGTATGTGGAACATGAGCCTCGGTGCCGCCTCCTGCCGCCGGCCTGCGCCCCTGCTTGGGCAGCACAATGTCGAGGTCTTCGGTCGCTTCGGATGCGCCGAGGCGGAGATCGGCAGGTTGCGCGATCGTGGCATCATCTAAGGCAGTGGCAGCGAATGGGAATTGAACAGCAGGATCCTGGCCGGGAACCGTCGCTTCCGCTGGCAGGGTTGCGCATCATCGATATCAGCAACGTGTTCTCGTTGCCCTACGCTGGCGGATTGTTGGCGGATCTGGGCGCCGAAGTCATCAAGATCGAGGGGCCGGGGCGGTTGGATGTCACGCGCGGCGGCGCGTTTTCCGGGGTGTATCCGGAAAACGAGCCGCTCGATGATCCGTGGAATCGCACCAGCACGTTCAACCTGCTCAACCGCGGCAAGAAGTCGCTCGCACTTGATCTGCGCCGCCATGAGGGGCGCGAGGTGCTGCGGGACCTGATCAAGGTCAGTGACGTGCTGATGGAGAACTTCACCCCGCGGGTGATGCGGGGCTGGGTGCTGGATTACCCGCACGCGAAGAAACTCAATCCGAACCTGATCATGGTGTCGTGTAGCGGCTACGGTCCGCACGGGCCGTATGCGCAGTACCCGGCGCAGGCAACCACGCAGGAAGCGACGCACGGGCTGGTGCATGTCACCGGCTATCGCGGCGAAGCGCCGTCCAAAGCCGGCCAGTCCTTCGTGGATTTCCTCGCTACCTGGGCGCTGGTCATGGGCACCACGCTGGCGCTGCGCTATCGGCATCGCTTCGGCAAGGGACTTTGGGTCGATGTCGCGATGTACCAGCTTGGCTGCTACATGGTGGCGGACCGCATTCTCGATTGGGAAGTCAACAAACGCCGCGGTGAGCAGATCGGCAACCGCCACCCGTGGCTGGCGCCGCAGGGTTGCTATCGCTGTGCCGGCGACGATCAGTGGTGCGTTGTTTCGGTGCACGACGATGAGGAATGGGCGGCGCTGTGCCGTGTGATCGGTCGCCCGGAGTTGCTGCAGGAGGCGCGGTTCGCCAGCAACGAGGCGCGCATGCAGAACCACGACGATATCGATCCGATCATCGCCGCGTGGACGGCCGGCGTCTCGAAGACCGAGGCGATGGACCGGCTTCAGGCCGCCGGCGTTCGTGCCGGCGCCGTGTTCGATGCGCGGGACATGCACCTGGATCCGCACGCCAAGGCGCGGGGCCTGTTGGAAACCGTGCAGTTCCCCCCCGAGCGCAATATCGGCACGCGCAAGATCATCGGCCGCCCGTGGCGCCTGAGCAGAACGCCGCTGCACGCACGTGGGCCGGGGCCGACGCTGGGGGAGCACAACCGCGAGGTGCTACAGGACATTCTGGGTTACGACGACGCGCGCTACGCGGAAATGGAGCAATCCGGCATCGTCGGCACGCGGCCTACACATCCGCGCCCGGTCCTGCGCATGAGCATGGACGAACGCGTCCATCGCGGGCGGTTGGCTTACTGGGACCCGGACTATAAGGAACGGCTTGGCATCTGACGTAGACCTCTCCCGCGAAGCGGGAGAGGTCTACGGCCTTAGCTGATCTTCCAGATTTCCCCAGTCCGCGCCAAGTGCTTGATCGGTGTGACGCTTTCCACCTGCCAGCCCTTCTTTTGCAACCAGGCATCGAAATCCGCCTGGCTGTTCGCATGACATTCCGCCAGCATGCGACCATCCCCCAGCGCGATCACCTCGGTAATCGTCGTCCGCGGGTCGATGCGCCACTTCGACGTGGCTTTCAGCTCATCGGTGAATTTCGCCAGGTCATCCCATCCTGGCGCTTTACCGATCGCGATCCAGCGTCCCATCTCGTCTCCTTTGCCGACTGGCATTTCCTGAACCGACCGGCCGCGCCGGCCGGGCGGCATTGCTGCTGTTACGCGCCCTTCGGGGCCACAAACGGATAGGGGACCGGCCGGCCGCCGCGGATCGGCAGCACGATGGTTGCAGTGCCCGGGCAGCTCTCGATGTCGGATTGCAGCCGCATCCCGACATCCATCTCGATCAGTCCAAGACCGTCAGCCTCGCGTTTGTCGGTCACCTTGGCCCAGACCGTGATCGTGTCGCCCGGCACGATCATCGCGCGGTGCTGGAACTGCACCTTCCAAGGCCAGCCGTCGGGCAGGCACAAATCCTTCAGGTAGCGCGGCAGGATGCTCTGCTTCCACGAGCCCTGCGCCAGGATGTTCGGCAGGCCGTCGTGGTAAACGGCGAAGTTCTGGTCGTAATGGATGCGGTGCCAGTTCTCGATCGCCGCGCTCCAGCGAAACAGATGTGTCGGCGTCATCGGGCCGATCACCAGGGGCGGCATCTCCTGCCCCACCTGAACGTCATCGTAATGGAGCTGCGCTTTGTTGCGAAGCTCGTCTGCGGTCACCATGGCACATTCCTTCTGGTGCGACCCCGGCCTAACGGCGGATTCCCGACTGGCGCAGGATGCACAGCACGTCGCCGTCCTGGTTGGTGTAGGTCGCCTGAGTCGTGACAACGAGCATCGGAACGCCGTCCTTGGTAACGCGCCCCTTGATGTCGTGGTACTTCGCCTGGCTGTAGATGTGGTCCCCAAGCTTCGGGTACTGATAGACCTCGATCTCGTTGCCGGCGTTCAGTATCCGCTTCAGCGGCGTCGGGATCGGCGGCAGCGCGCCCCTGCGGTCCGCCCCACCCTCGCGCACCCCGCCGATGCCGTCGGAGTTCGGATTCTCCAGGAACGCGCGGGTGATCGGGTCCTCGACCCCGGCGAGGGTCTTGCGTCCGATATAGGAACAATAGATCGGCGGGGTAACGATACCGCCGAACTTGGTGCTCTTGGCGAACGCGTCGTCCCAGTAGCGCGGGTCGGGATCCATGATCGCATTGGTGAAGATCCGCAGGCCCTCGCGCTCGATGCCCCAGGGCGGGCTTGCCTCCACCTTCTCCGCCGATACGCCGATCAGTGCCTTGACCTCATCGGTCAGCGGGTTTTTCGTCTCGCTCATGCAACGCTCCTGGAAAGCGAGGGTGGCCGGGGCTTTTCGGTGCCCCGGCCGTCCTACGATAGCCGTCGGCTCTCCGCACGGAGAGCAGCGGGGCTTACTCGGCGGCGGCTGCCAACTGCTGCGGCTTCGGGAAGAATTCCTCCTCCCACGGCCAAGCGCCTTCTACCTCGTAAGTCGGCTGACCTGCCAGCGCCCGATCGAGGTACGGACTGGAGATCGGCTTGTCCCACGGATAGATGCAGCCTTCGTAAGCCTGCTTGCCCAGCTTGAAGTGCTTGGCTTGCTCGACCGTCTCAACGAATGGCGCGTTGGCATCGTAGAACTTGTCGGGCGTCATCGGCCGCGGACCGGTGCGCGATACATGGCCCCAGGCGTAGCGGCCGATCATCTTCTCCATCATCCAGACGCAATCGATGAGTTTGTCGAGATCGACGCCGGTCTCGATGCCCATGCCTTCCAGCATGTGCATGAAGTCTTCGGTCGGCGCCATGCTGGTGGCGCGGCCGTTGCCGCAGTAGGGGCATCCGCCGATGCCGCCGATGGTGCCTTGCAGGTGCAGCGTGTCATCGCCATCCAGCGTCTTGATCGCGGTGTAGGCCGAAACGGTTGCCATGCCGCGGCTGTTGTGCAGATGCGCGCTGAAGGTGTTGATTTCCGGCCACATGCGCTTCACGCGGCCGAAAATCTCCTCGACCTTCACCGGATGGCACCAGCCCATCGGGTCGCCGATGCTGACCGAGGTCACCTTGATGCCGACCGCGTCCCACAGCGCGTGCTGCTTCTCCAGGAACTTCATGGTCATATCGACGCTGAAGTCGCCCACGAAGTTGGAGCCGAACGTGGCGTTGGTGCCGATGCCGGCTTCCTTCACGCCGGTCGCCACCGCGTTGTCGATCACCTTCTGCCACGCCGCCATTTCCTGCATCTGCGAGCGGTTGGTGTTGCGCCGTGCGAACACGTCGCACTGATGCACCCGCAACTGTGGCCGCTTGCTGCGCATGATGGTCAGCGGCGGCGAGTATTGCTTGGCCCGCTCGACCCCCTTCTCGTTCAGCGCCAGCGCGGTGTACATGACACCTGGCTTGGGGTGGAACTTGGTGACGATCTCGTCGATCCGGGCCATTTGCGGCGTGTACTTCGGGCTGACGAACGAGCCGATGACGATCTGCTTCAGCCCGGTCTCCGACAAGGCGTCCAGCAGTTCCACCTTCTGGTCAACCGGGATCTCGGCAGATTCGATCTGCATGCCCTCGCGCATGCCTTCTTCCGTGTAGACGATCTGGGGATACCGACCTGGCATAGGCTTCCTCCTTGTGTGTTCAGCAAACAGATTACGTCAGACAGGCGGATGCCTGCCGCTGCGTCGCATCAATAGTGCGCAAGAGATCAGGCCGCTGGTTGCGCAGGCTGACCGGGCAAATCCCCGTTCCGGAGGCAACTGCGTTCCGAACACGATGGGAACCGTGCGAAACCGATATACGCAGCAGCCAAATGAACCTGCGTTGCCGCATTGCTGTTCCTGGCGTCCCCATCCCGCGTGGCACCCACGCTCCGGATGAGCATCTGACGCATCGTAGCACCCTCTGCCGACGAATTCAAAGGTGCCCAGGATCAGCCCTTCCCAGCGGCTTCGCCCAGAGCACCGATGCCGCTTCTGGAGCGACCGGCCGCGAAACGCCGCCGGCGCTGTCGGCTTCGCGGTGAGGCACGCAACGGGTCTTGAGGCGCAGCGTATCATGCGTATGCTCTGCCGTTCTGCCACGTGGGAAGGCACACCATGTCTGAGTTATTGCTGGCCGGGGCCGGCGATCATCGCATCACGAAGCACCCGCGCGACGACGCGCATGGCGGCCCGCCGCCGGCTTTCCTGCCATCGGGCCACAAGGCGTGCGTCACGTGAAGCTGGGAATTGTCTCAGACATCCACGGCAATCTCGTCGGGCTGCAGAAAGCGCTTGCGGTGATGGGGCCGGTCGATGAGTTGCTGTGCCTGGGCGACAGCATCTATCAGTTCCGATTTGCCAACGAGGTTATCGCGCTGTTGAAGGCCGTCGGTGCGCACATGATTTTGGGCAACCACGAGGAGGTCTTCCTGTCCGAGGCGGGCACCCAGGCGAGAGAGCAGCACGGGGTGGACCGGGATCTGGTGGCCTTCGTCGCCGACCAGCCGCATCGGAGGATGCTGACATACGGCGGGAAGACAGTGCTGATGATCCACTCCACCCCGTGGGAGCCGCGCGGCGAGTATATCTATCCCCACAACGAAAAGCTGGCGTTGTTCGCCGAGGCGGGGGCGGATTTCGTGCTGTACGGACACACCCATGCGGAAGTTGTGCGACGCATCGGCGGGGTGGTGGTGGTGAATCCGGGCTCCGCGGGGGAAGGGCGATACACCGGCGACGGACTGACTTTGAGTTGCGCGGTGCTGGACATCGAAACCGGCGAGGCGCAGGTGATCAGCTACAGAGATCCGCGCGATCCTGTGGAAGCGTGATGGAACGGCGTAGAATGGCCCCGCCGCGTCACTACAAATATTCGTCTGCCAGCGCCAACTCACGGATCTCCGCCACCGTGCCACTGCGTCGCACTTCGCCGCCACGCATCACATAGCCCCGCGTCGCCAACTTCAACGCCGGGCGAGCCATCTGTTCCGTCATCAGCACGGTGGTGCCGCGCCCGCGCAACTGCATGATCGCATCGCTGATCTGTGCGATCCAGACGGGCGCGAGGCCGAGAAACGGCTCATCCAGCAGAAGCAGCCGCGGAAACGATGCCATCGCGCGCGCCAGTGCGACGATCTGCTGTTGGCCGCCGGACAACTGACCCGCCGGTTGGTTGGCCCGTTCGCTCAGCAGCGGAAACACCGACCACAGCCAGTCCAGTGCCTCGCGCTGACGCGCCCGTCCGCGGCCGAACGCACCCGACAAGACGTTGTCGGTGACCGACAAAGTGGGAAACACCCGCCGCCCTTCCGGCGAATAACCGATACCGTACCCTGCGCGCTGCTCGCATGGCACGTCCGAAAGCTGCACGCCGTCGAACATGATGCGCCCGCCGGCGGCCGGGACCAGGCCGATGACCGCATTGATCGTGCTGGACTTGCCGGCGCCGTTGGCGCCGACCAGCAATACCGTCTCGCCTTCCGCCACATCGATGGATACGCCCGACAGCGCGGTGATCCCGCCGTAGCGTACCAGCA
Organism: Acetobacteraceae bacterium; assembly: GCA_049522565.1. Classification (GTDB taxonomy): domain Bacteria; phylum Pseudomonadota; class Alphaproteobacteria; order Acetobacterales; family Acetobacteraceae; genus JASHVB01. The sequence goes on along the minus strand of JBEKNT010000091.1, from coordinate 6,962 downwards.
GATCCTCGATTTGCAGCAGCATCACGCCGCCTCAGCCTCGGCATCGCCGAGATACGCGGCGATCACGTCCGGCCTGGCCAGCACCTCGGCCGGTGCGCCGTCCGCCAGCACGGCGCCGGCATCCAGCACCAGCACGCGGGGACACAGCCGGCGAATCAGATCCATGTCATGTTCCACGATCAGGACGCTACAGCCGGCGGCTTCGCGCACGTGCTGCACGAATGCGTCGATCCGCGAGCGTTCGCCGCGCTCCAACCCGGCGGCCGGCTCATCCAGCAACAGCACGCTCGGTCGGGTGGCGAACGCCATGACAAGCCCAAGCATTTTCTGCAACCCGTACGGCAGCTTGTCGCTTTGCTCGTCCAGTCGCTCGGTCAGGCCAAACTCGCTTAGCAGACGATCGAGCCCGGGCTGCACGCCACGCTGGCCAAACCGGACCGCACGGGAAATGTTCTCGCGCACCGACACGCTGCGGAAAATGTTGGTCTGCTGGAAGCTGCGTGCCACGCCGAGCCGACTCAGCGCGTGCGCCGGCTTGCCGGTTACGTCGCGTCCGTCCAGCAGCACGTGGCCATCCGATGGGGCCTGACGGCCGGAGATCACGTTGATCAGCGTCGTCTTGCCGGCGCCGTTCGGACCGATCACGCCCATCAGGCCCCCGGGTTCCAGGCTGAAAGTCACCTCCGAGAAGACCCGCAGTCCGCCGAACTGCTTGGCCAGACTCTCGACGCGAAGTTCCATGCCAGCCGCCACGTCATGGCCTCCGGCGCAGCAAGGTGCCAATGGTTCCGACGATGCCGCCGCGCGCCGCCAGGATCACCACCATGATCAGTACCCCGTACAGTCCCTGCGCGTATTGGCCGTGCGTGCCGAACAGATTCGTCGCATAGATCAGCAGCGAACTGCCGACGACCGGCCCCAGGATGGAGGCGCGGCCACCGACGATGGTGTAGGCGATGAAATCCACCGCGGTGATCGAATCGAACGAACTTGGATGGGCGGTCAGCAGCATGTTCACCAGCGAATAGCCAGCCAACCCGGCCACGCCCGCCGACACGACGAAGCCCAACGCCTTGTAGCGCCACACCACCAGACCGAGGCTCTCGGCGAGGATCTCGTTCTCCTCGATCGCGGCGAAGTGCTGACGGAAATAACGGGTCAGCAGCGCGGTGATCAGCGTCGCCAGCAAGGCAAGCCCGCAGGCGAACAGCAGCACCTGCTGGTTGCTGGCAAGCTCGGTTCCCAGCAGCGTTCCCGGCGGAATGCCGGCGATCCCGTTCGACCCACCGGTCAGGCCCGGCGTTTCGAACAGCACCAACTGCATGATCTGCGACAGCACGAAAGTGACGAGCACGAAATATGTGCCGCGCAGCCGCAGCACCAGCGCGCCGAGCGGCACTGCCACCAGCGCCGGCATTATGAATGCGCCGGCGGTCAGCAGGAATGCGTCGGTGATATCGTAACGCCCGGCGATCGCCACCGTGTAGCCGCCGATCGCCATGAAGGCCGGAGTGGCGAAGCTGAGCAAGTTCATGCGCAGCATGATCCAGACGCTGAATGTGGCGACCACGCCCACCAGCACCTGGTTCAGCACCGAGTAGACCAGCACGCTTTTGGTCGAGATCGGGATCGCAAAGGCGACGATGAAAATCGCCACCGCGGCGATCTCCGCGCCTCCCAGCCGGCGGATCAGCCCAGCCGGCCGGCCATGCATCGGTCAGGCGCCCCGCACGTCGCGGCCGAGCAGGCCGGTCGGACGGAACACGAGCAACAGCAGGACCATCACGAACAGCACCAGCGCGCCGGCCGAACCGCCGAAATAAACCGAGGTGTAGGCTTCAACGATGCCGACGATGAAGGCGGCCAGCGCGGCGCCGCCCAGACTGCCGAGGCCGCCCAGGATGACGGTGAGGAACGAGGTCGCCAATACCGGGTCGCCGACGCCGGGTGCGAGCGAGAGGATCGGCGTGACCAGCGCTCCGGTCAGTCCGGCGAGCCCGGTCGCCAGCGCGAAGGCGGCCGGGAACAACAGGCGCGGGCGCAAGCCCAATGCCATGCCCACGGCACGGTCGTCCGCCAGGGCACGCAAGGCACGGCCGAGATCGGTGCGGAACAGCACCAGGTACAATGCCGCTATGGCTGCCAGACATACCGCCAGTACGATCAGGTTTTCGCGGGGCACGTAGATCGGCCCGGCGCGGAACGCACCGCCCACCGGAAAAGTGAACTCCATCGAAATCGGGCCGAACACCGTCAGCACGCCGGTCGAGATGATCAGATAAAGCGCAAGCGTCAGCATCAACGTGGCCAGGTGGTCATCGATCAGCCGTTCGATCATCAGCAGTTCGAACACCCAGCCGAGCGCCGCGGTGGCAAGCACGGCCACCAGCACTGCCAACGGGTACGGTAGGCCAAGTCCGCTGACGCAGCTATAAGCAACGTAGCCGCCCAGCATGTAGAATCCGCCATGCGCGAAATTCACCACGCCGAGGATGCCGAAGATCAGCGTGAACCCAAGCGCGAGCAACGCATACTGCGCGCCCAGGCCCACGCCGATGATGGCCGCTTCAAGGAATTCGGGCACGTGCGCGGTCTTGCACCGACGCCACGCCTATAGCTTCGGCTCGACGCGCGTCACGCCGAGATTCTCGCCACCCTTGATGATCCCGACCCCGAACGCGAACATCAGTTCCTGCGCGATGCCGAACTGCTTCTGACCCGACCACAGGCCCTTGCCCATGTTCGGGTCATCCACCGGCAGATGGCGCAATGCTTCTGCCACCTTCTGCACATCGTCCATCGTTCCGGCGACCTCGATCGCCCGCAGCGTCATGCGCGCGCCCGGCAGATTGCTCCACATCGAGGTGCCGAAGGTCTGGTCCTTGCCCAGGAGCTTCTTGTACTCCTCGTCGATCGCTCGCATCTCTGGCGTGTTGGGTGGCTGGGCCTCATACCAGTAGAAGTCCTTGAGCACGTCGATGCCGCCGCAGACGCGCAGGATCTCGGCGGTGCCTGGGCCGCCATTGCGTCCGATCGGCCCGGTGAAGCCGGCGAGACGGAGTTGCTTGACGATCACCCCGGCATCGCCGGGCGGCGAGGAGGCGGTATCCACGGCGTCCGGGTTGGCCGCCAGAAGCCGCGTGATGATCGGCGCGAAGTTGGTCGTGCCGCGCTGGTAGTACTCCGAACTGGTCTTGATGCCATTGTCCTTGTAGGCCACTTCATCGACCGTGACGATGTCGGTACCGCCCTGGTCGTTCGGCGCGATCAGCGCGACCGACTGGATCTTGAAGTACTTGAGTGCCTGCTTGATCACCGCATCCGCCCACGCGCCGGGGCCCGGTCCCATATGGAACATCAGCGGGTAGCGCGGCGTCAGCGCGTCCTTGGCGTAGCTGGCGTTCCAGGCGATTTGTTCGTTGCGGGCAGCGACTGGTTTGATCCCGGTCGCCTCCGGTGCGCCAACCGGGCCGATGATGAAGTGGATGCCCTCGGCGGCGAGCGCATTGGCCCCGGCCGCTGCACCGTCCGCGGTGTACTTGCTGTCGTACGCAACCACGGTCACGTGGCACTTCTTGTCACCGACCTTGAGGCCGCCCTCGGCGTTCGCCTCGGCCGCCGCCAGGTTAGCCGCGGCATCCATGGCGAGGCCCCACTGCGCCGCACCACCCGACATCGGGCCCATGGAGCCGATCTTGAGTTCGCAGCCCTGTGCCCAGGCGGGCACGCTGGCACAAACGACGCAGATAGCCGTGGCTGCCGCGAGCAGCGCGCGATGCTGATTCATGGATGTTGTTTCCCCCGACCGGTCCGCCGCTGCCGCAGCGTGCTTGTCTGCCGGATAGTCTCATAGGATATCATCGGATCGTCAAGAGCAGGGCAAAGTGCCGGCGGTGTGACCATCGCTTGCATCGGGGCAAATCGGTTTCCGCCGAAACCATCATCCCTTTACCTCGACCTATGGCGTTACCGGCGGCACATCGCCGTGGCCAACCCTGATGTTTTTCGGTTCGCGCGGCAATTTCTGCCCCGCGACATCGACCTGGATCAACCGCGGCCAACGGGTCGGATTTCGCGCGGCCGGACGGCCGGCCTGGACACCGGGCGGCGCTTGTCCGAAGGTCCGCGCCCAGTCGATCGGGGGAAACACCATGCTGCGGCGCCGTACCTTGCTGTCCATGCCGATGTTTGCCGGGCTCGCTGCGACCGCGCGCGCCCAGGGCACCGACTGGGCCAAAGTGGTCGAGACCGCGAATCGGCAAGGCCACCTCAATATCCTGCACAACACGCCGCCGCCGATGGGCGATCTGTGGCTGGCGGAGTTCAACAAGGCCTTTCCGGCGATCTCGGTGGAGGCAACGCGGCTCGGCAGTTCCGAGTTGATGCAGCGCTTCAATACGGAGTACGGCGCCGGCGCGTCGCAGAACGACGTGCTGATCACGCTCTGGGACGACTCGCTGGCGAAATGGCAGCAGGACGGCTGGCTCCGCAGCTTCGTGCCGCCCGAGGCTGCTGCGTTCCCGGATCGATACAAGCGCGACAACCAGATCTATACGATCCAGCTCATCCGTTCGACGCTGGTTTCCAACAAGTCGCGCGTGCGTGAGGCCGATGCACCGAAGGAGTGGGCCGATTGCTTCGATCCGAAGTGGAAAGACAAGTTCGGCATGGACCCGCCATGGCGATCGGTGGCCATCCAGGAGATGCTGGCAGTCTGGGATCAGCTCGGCATCAAGGATGTGCCGCAGCGGCTGAAGGCCAACGGCGTTCGCTTCTTCAACGGCAGTGCCGGCGTGATCCAGGCAGTGATCCGCGGCGACATCCAGATTGCCGCGGTGATCGATCCGCCGGTCATCAGCGCCCTGGCGGACGGCGCGCCGGTCCGCGTGGTTTACCCGGCGTCCGCCATTCCCTCGATCGCCACGGTCACGATGCTGCCGGCGAAGGCGCCGCATCCCGAAGTCGGCATGGTGTTCCTCAACTGGGCAATGAGCGAGGTGGGCCAGCAAACCTTGGTGGATATTGTCGGGGCAACGGTGATCCGCCCTGGCACGAAGCCGCCGAAGCTGGTGCCAGGGCTCGAAGGCCAGAAGATCGTGTTGAGCACTGAGGTGCTGACGCCGGCGAAGCAGACGGCGATGGTCAACGAATGGCGTTCGGTGTTCGGGTTGCAGTAACGGTCGCGCGGCGGCCGCCGGATGGCATGGCCGCGGCGCGGACGTCGATTTGACTCGTTCCTACTCGTCAGTAGATTGCCGCCGGCCGGCGCGACGACGCGGCGACCAAGACGAGGGCGGGATACGATGTGCGCTGGTGACAACCTGAACCTGACGAATATCCGCACGCCGTTGATCCCTGACAGCCGGAAGACGAGCGTGCAGCACTGGCAGAGCGTGTTTGGCGTGACATAGCCATGGCGGCGTCGGATCACACACTCGAACTGACCGGCCCCACGCTCGCCCCGCCCGCGCGCATGGTCCGGCACCGATCGTCGGATGCCCTCATCCGCGTGATCTTCGTCGGCACCTTCGCGGTGACCGCCTTCCTCATCGTGACCCCGCTGGCCTCGCTGTTGTATGGCAGTTTCCGCACCGGCGGACCTGGCACCAGTGCCGCATACACAACGCAAAACTGGCAGGACCTGGGCAGTCGCGGGATCATCAACACGTTGCTCACCACCTGCCTGATCTCCGTGCTGACCTCGCTGTTCAGCAGTATCTGCGGCGGGGCAATGGCCTGGCTCACCTATCGCACCGACTTCCGCTACAAGCGGCTGCTGGTCGCGGCGATCGGGCTGAGCTTTTTCTTTCCGGGATTCATCCTGGCAATGGCCTGGGTGATCCTCGGGTCGCCAGGCGGTATCTTCAACAGCATCCTGTCGGACGTGCTGCATATCGATAACGTGCAGTTCGACATCTACTCGGTCACCGGGATCATCTGGATCCAGGTGCTGCACATCACGCCGTTCGCGTTCTTCACCTTGCGAGGGCCGCTGTCCAGCATGGATTCCAGCCTGGAGGAGGCCGCCTATGCCTCCGGCGCCAATCCCTGGCAGGTCGCCTGCCGGGTGACATTGCCGCTGATGATCTTCCCGGTGCTGTCCAGCCTGCTGCTGTGTTTCGTCCTGTCGATGGAGCAATTCGCCATCCCGGCACTGGTCGGCATTCCCGGTCACGTCAACACGTTGGCGACCGAGCTGTATCTGCTGACCAGCTTCTCGCCGCCGAATACCGGACTGGCGGCGACGGTGGGTCTGGCGATGAGCGCGGTGACCGGGCTTTCCATATTCGCCCAGCGACGCGTGGTGCATCGGCGCAACGCGCCGACCGTGAGTGGCCGGGGCTATCGGCTGCGTCCGCTCAACCTTGGACACTGGCGGGTGACCGCCAGTGTCCTATGCCTGCTGTATGCGCTGTTGAGCTTCATCATTCCGGCGATCGCGCTGGTTTACACCTCGGCGATCAAGTATTTCGTCGCCAACCCGTTCGAGGCTGCCTACACGTGGCGGAACTACCAGCAAATCTGGGAGAGCCCGGGGACAATCCGCGCGTTCTGGAACACGCTGATCGTCGCCGGCGGCGGCGCGGTGCTGGGCCTGATTCTCGGCACGCTGATTGCTTATTCCACCCATCGCCTGAAGCGACGCGGCTACCGCGCGCTGGACATTCTGGCCTCGTTGCCGTTCGGCATTCCCGGCATCGTCATCGGCCTCGGATTCCTGTGGTCGTATGTCTATCTGCCGATCTACGGCACGCTGTGGGTGCTGGTGTTCTGCTACGTCGCACGCTTCCTGCCCTATGCGACGGAGACCATTGGCGCGCAGGTGGTGCAACTCGACCGCGCGTTGGAAGAAGCCGCCTGGATCTCGGGCGCCAACCGCATCGCCAGCTTCCGGCGCATCATGCTGCCGCTGCTGCGCCCGGCGCTGCAAAGCGGCTATTTCCTGTTGTTCATCGCCTATT
>JBEKNT010000090.1:0-19085 GCA_049522565.1 Acetobacteraceae bacterium | reverse complement strand
GATACGGTAGGTCGTGCGCCCGGCTCAATAACCGATCGCGCTGGGGACTACAAAAAGTTGTGGACAACTTTGGCGGACGGCCCAAGCGGTAGTAGTACACCGTTCCCGCGCGCAGCGCGGGAACGGTCGCCGCCCAGCGGCGGGCGAGGGTGATCGGGTCGCCCCGCAGCACAAATTGCGTGCCGACCCGATCACCCTCACCCTCGGCGCTGCCGCGCCATCGACCTCTCCCGCGCTGCGCGCGGGAGAGGTGTACTCAGAACAGCAGCCCCTTGCGCAGCAGGCCGTGCACGCCTTTCTCGCCGTTCACCGTCTGCGTCACGTGAAAATCCACCGCCAGCGAGCAAAACTGGTACGCCTGCTCGCGCGACAGGTTGGTGCGGGCGGTGATGAAGCGGATCATCTCGCGCAACGCCTGCTTCATCGCCAGGTCCAGGTCCTCGTGCATGCCCATCGAGATGAAATGGGTCGCGGTCTCCGCCCGCGGGTAGTTCAGCACGGGCGCACGCGTCCCCCCGCCCGCGGGAGACGGGTTCTTGTGCAGGATCAGGGTGAAGGTGCCGGTCAGGCAGATTTCCAGCGCGTTGATGCAGACCTCGCCGTCGCCTTGCACGCCATGGCCGTCGCCGGCCGAGAACTTCGCGCCCTCGGTCCATACCGGAAGGAACAGCGTGGCGCCCTCGGTCAGCTCCTTGTTGTCCAGGTTGCCGCCATGCTCGCGCGGCTGGATCGTGGAGATGGTGCCGTAGGCCGACGGCGGCGCCACGCCCATCACGCCGAAAAAGGGCGCCAGCGAGAGCTCCGTGCCCCACGGCAGCGTGCAGGTGCGCTTCGCCCGGTCCACCGGGATGTGGCTCAGGTAGCGGGCGGGAAAATCCTCCGGCAACGTCCCGGCGAGCGGGCGAAACCCGCAATATCCCCAGTCATTGCCCAACTCGATGCGGTCGATACGGACCTCCAGCATGTCGCCTGGCGCTGCCCCGGCGACCGCGACCGGCCCGGTGAGGATGTGTCCGCCGGCGCGCGGGATGTTGGAGGCGTGGATCGCGGCCAGCGCCGGCGGGATGCGGAACCCGGAGCCGGGCGGCGGCATCACCTCCGGCGCGCCGGAGACGCATTCCAACACCACGGTGTCGCCGGACGCCACGGTGATCAGCGGCGGGAAGGCGGCATCGAACATGCCCCAGCGCACGGTTTCGGGGCTCGCCGACAAGCGGTGCGTCGCCAATGCTGGACCTCCTCTGGTGCGGTGCAACTCATGTTGCGGTGCAGCTAAGACCGACGGGCTCGGCATGGCAACCGGGCCGCCGGAGCACACCGTACCGACGCCACGCCGGCCGGCCCGCGCCAGGGTTCCAGCGGCTGGCGGCCTGCCCCGGCCCGGTCTCGCCGCAGTCCTTGGCACGACTGGCATGGAACGCTGCGACCTCGCAAGAAACCAACTCCTCCTTATCTCGGGTGACCTCCGCAGTTTCATCCAGGGCGGGTCGGCCGCCGCCAGCCGGTGGACAACGCGCAACGACACCGTTCCGTGACCCTGCACCGCCACCGTGGTAACAGCTTGCCCAGGCCTCGCGCGAGGCACCACCGCGCAAGACGGTTCGCCAGGAGGAGAAAAAAATGGCTGCCATCAGCCGCCTGCTGCTCGACGACCAGCCCGCGCCGGTCAGCCACTATTGCCATGTGGTCCGCGCCGGCAACCTGATCTGGGTCTCGGGCACCGTCGGCATGGCAGCCGATGGCAGCATCCCGGACGACGTCGTGGCGCAATTCGACCTCGCGCTGGGCAACCTGGACACCTGCCTGAAGGCGGCCGGCGCCGGGCCGGAGCATGTGGTGAAGGTGACCGTGTTCCTCACCGATATCGACGACCGCAAGCGGATCAACCCGGCGCGGCAGCGCTATTTCGGCGAGCATCGCCCGGCCTCGACGCTGGTGGAGGTCGCCGCGCTGGTGCTGCCGGAACTGCAAGTGGAGATCGAGGCACAGGCTGTTCTGCCGTAGCCCATTGCCCACGGCCCGTTGCGTCCCCCGGAGCGTTCACCAATAAGCCGTCAACCAAACACCGCGACCCACGACCGAGACAGCAACACGCGCCGGTCATAGGTCCGGTAGAAGCTGCTCCGGGCCGCTGGGCACAAGGTTTTTCCGGATTCTCGGAGAGCCCGGGTATAGGTAGTTTCCGGGGGTAGGCACGATCTCGCCGATCCCGGATAAAGCTCTCCTTACATATCCGTGCGGCGGAGCTGTCACCGCGAATCGCGTGATATCGGCCGCCTTCACGATCCGTTGCGTGTTCCGATAACCGTAGCGTGGGGCGTGGCGTCAATGCGGGACGCCGCCTGACGTATTCCCGGCTAATGCGTACAACAGCGTGGAGACCACTATGCATCCACAACGCAGCCCAAACCCGATCGGCTCGGTCGTACCAAGTAAGATCAGACCTCGAAGGGCGCAGCCCAATCGAGACCGATATTTTTTTCGGCAAGTCCTGCTCGCCGCATTTCTCGGGTTTGCGGGTGCGGTGCCGGTCATGGCCGCACCGATCGAGCTGCCACCGATTGTTGCGCCCGCCAGCCAGGAGCATCACGTCGGCAAGGTGGTCTTTGTCGAGTTGGTGACGCCGGACCTCGCCGCCGCCGAGCAGTTCTATGCGGGCCTGTTTGGTTGGACATTTCGCGACGTGCCGGGCGATGGGATAAAATACGCCGCGGCATCGCTCGATGGTCGTCCGGTCGCGGGACTGGCGCAAAGGGATGTACCGGCCGGCGAGCATCGCCAGCCGGCGTGGCTGACTTTCATCGCCGCGCGCGATGTCGACGCGACAAAGCAGCTTGCCCTGCAACATGGCGCGAAGGTGCTGTTCGAACCGCACAGCATCCCCGACCGTGGCCGCGAGGCGATCTTCGCGGATCCGCAAGGGGCGGTGTTCGCGGTCGTCGCTTCCAGCAGTGGCGATCCGCCCGACCTCATGGCCGAACCCGGTGAATGGATCTGGAGCTCGCTCATCACCAGCGATCCGGACACCGATGCGGCTTTCTACCAGACGCTGTTCGACTACGAAGTCTTCGAGTTGCCCGCCAGCGACGGCCTCCAGCATCTGCTGCTCGCGTCCGACAACTATGCGCGCGCGAGCGCGAATGCGCTGCCGGCGAACCGGCCCAATGGCCATCCCCACTGGCTCAATTACATACGCGTCGTAGATGCGGTCGCAACGACGGCAAAAGTCGTGGCGCTCGGTGGCCGCGTGCTGGTCGAGCCGCGGGTTGATCGCCACGGCGGCAAGGTGGCGGTGGTCGCCGACCCTCTGGGGGCACCTTTCGGACTGCTTGAATGGCCGGACACCGAGAGCAAGGAGGTGGGCAAGTGAATACCTTCCTCTCACGCTGGTCAGCGCTCGCCTGCGTGGTCGGGACGTTGACGGTCCTGTCGGCCGGCTGCGCCGTGGTTGGTGACGGATACGGATACGACGGCGGGGGCATCGGGGCGGGTTACTACGAACCCTACGGTGCCGACTACGGTGGCTGGGGAGGTGGCTACCAAGTGGCCCCGTATCGCGGTGGCGACCATCGTGCAACCGGCGGAGGTGGCCAGCATGCGTACAGATCCGCGCCGGCTTCCCACGCGATGCCATCTATTGCGTCGGGTTCGCGTTCGAGTGGCTCGCGTTCCGGCAATTCGCGCTCGCGCTAAAGCTGAAATGCGGCGCGCCACGGACGCGATCTCCGCTTGCGCACAGTGCAGGAGAACGTGACATGGTCAAAGCAGGGCTCGCGACGACGATGGCCCTGGCGATGATAGCGGAGGCCGCCCTCGCACAAACGACGCCGCAGGACAGCGCGCATACTTTGGTCACCCCCACCGCGCCTGATGCCAGCCGGACCGGGCAGGTCGTCCAGCTTCCGCAAGGGGGCGTTGGCGTCACCACTGGCGGCACCGCGAATTACCAGACGCTGGGGACGCCCGGCGGCAGTGGAGTCATGGTGCCGAACGGCGGCGGTACATCCGACGTGATCGGTGCGGGGGGCGGGAGCGGCGTTGTCAATACGCCGCGTTAGCTGAACCACGACTCTCCGCTCGTGGGTGGGGGAGTCCCAAGCTCACTGACGCTTGGCGTGCTATGCCCTCGCCCATGCCCCCTGCCCTCTTGCTCCAGGACATCAGCCTGACCTTCGGCACCACGCCCCTGCTGGCCGGCGCGGGCCTCGCCGTCGCGCCCGGCGACCGGGTCTGCCTGGTCGGACGCAACGGCTCCGGCAAATCCACGCTGTTGCGCATCGCCGCCGGTCTGATGCCGCCCGACGCCGGCCGCCGCTTCGTCCAGCCGGGCGCCACCATCCGCTACCTGCCGCAGGAGCCGGATTTTGCCTCCTTCGCCACCACCCTCGCCTATGTCGAGGCAGGCTTGGTTACCGAGGCCGACGCCGACCACCACCGCGCCCGCTACCTGCTGGAGCAACTCGGGCTGACCGGCGACGAACCCCCCGCCACCCTGTCCGGCGGCGAGGCCCGTCGCGCCGCGCTGGCCCGAGTCCTGGCCCCCTCCCCCGACATTCTGCTGCTCGATGAGCCGACCAACCACCTGGACCTGCCCGGCATCGAGTGGCTGGAGCAGGAGCTGGCCGGGATGCGATCGGGGATCGTGCTGATCAGCCATGACCGGCGGCTGCTGGAGCGGATCTCGCGTGCCACCGTCTGGCTGGACCGCGGCATGACCCGCACGCTGGATCGAGGCTTTGCGGGATTCGAACCCTGGCGCGACGCGGTGCTGGAGCAGGAGGAGACCGACCGGCACAAGCTGGGGCGGAAGATCGTGATGGAGGAGGACTGGCTGCGCTACGGCGTCACCGCCCGGCGCAAGCGCAACGTCCGCCGCCTGGGGGAACTGCACGCCCTGCGCAAGCAGCGCCGCGAGCGGCGGGCCGCGCTGGGCACGGTGCGGCTGGAGATCGCCAAGGGCGAACTTTCCGGCCAGTTGGTGGTGGCCGCCGATGGCGTGACGAAGGCCTATGGCAACCGTTTGATCGTGCGGGACTTTTCCACCCGCATCCTGCGCGGCGACCGGGTGGGCATCGTCGGGCCGAACGGCGCCGGCAAGACCACGCTGTTGAACCTGCTGACCGGGGCGCTGGCACCCGATGCGGGGGACATCAGGCTCGGCACCAACCTTGCCCAGGTGACGCTGGACCAAAGGCGGGAAACGCTGGATCCCGGGTTGACGCTCAGCCAGACGCTGACCGGCGGCGCCGGCGACCAGGTGGAGGTGGGCGGCCAGCGCCGGCACGTGGTCGGCTACATGAAGGACTTCCTGTTCGGGCCGGAACAGGCGAACACCCCGGTCGGCGTGCTGTCCGGCGGCGAGCGTGGGCGGCTGACCCTGGCGCGCGCCTTCGCCCGCCCGTCCAACCTGCTGGTGCTGGACGAGCCGACCAACGACCTGGACCTGGAGACGCTGGACCTGCTGCAGGAGCGGCTGGCCGAGTACGCCGGCACGGTGCTGCTGGTCAGCCACGACCGAGACTTCCTGGACCGCGTGGTGACCTCGGTGATCGCCGCGGAGGGCGACGGGCGCTGGATCGAATACGCCGGTGGTTACTCCGACATGCTGACCCAGCGTGGGCCGGCGACGCCGGAGGTGGGTGCGGGCGCAAGTGCTCGCACGGCTGCGAAGCCGCGGCCGGCCGCCGAGGCGCGGGCAATGTCGGAGGCGAGGCCGGTTCCCGCCGGTCGGCCGCGACGGATGACATTCAAGGACCGCCACACCTTGGACACGCTGCCGGCACGGATCGGGGCGCTGCAAGAAGACGTGAGCCGGCTGACTGCGGCGCTGACCGATCCCGACCTGTATGCGCGTGATTCGGCCCGGTTCGCCGCGACGACGCAAGCGCTGGGCACGGCGCAGGCGGAACTTGCAGCGGCGGAAGAGCAATGGCTGGCGCTGGAGATGCTCCGGGAGGAGATCGAGGGGTGAGGGTCCGGGTTGCCGTGTCGCCACTGACCGGGCGTATCGCCGCTCGCCGGGTGTTGCCGTCCAACACGCAATCAGAACGCGGCCACCCCGGCAATTCGCAGCGCTCGCGACAGCGCTACCGCAGCGAAGGGCTCCGTCGCCCGCGACATTGCTCGCTTTCGCGCAACATGCGGCACTGGTAAGCTCCCGGGCGTTACCGCTTTTCGGTGAGGACCGTCACGCAGCGGGGCACAGATGGCACAGTTTGTGTTCGTTTCATTTGACATCAGCTCTCACGCTTCCGAGGCCGATCACGCCAAACAGGTCGAGCGGGTGGCGACGCTTAACGACCTTGTCGGTGCTGTTATCAGCGCGCCGGGAGCCGACGCGCCCTTATGGGCGTCGGGCGGCGATGGCGGGCACATCGCGTTCACGCCGGCGGGCGCTGTCGAAGGCGTCCCAAACGTCATACGAAAACTAAGGGACTGGTCGTCTGAATTCACCGCAGCGCTGCGAATAGTCGGGCACGTCGGCATGGCCAGCACGGTCCGCGGCGCGGACGGACGGGTGCAGCTCGTGGGCGACGGCATCAATCTTTGTGGCAGCCTGCTGGAGGTCGCGTCCTCCGAGGCAATTATTGTAACGACATCGTTCGCGGAGTTCTTTGCCACGATCTCCGGCGCCGGTCTTCGATTCCACGACCCTCGCTTTGTCTACCTGAAGCATTTCCGGATGACGCGAGTCTGTCTCTGCTCCCTCGAAGGCGTACCGGGTTCGTCCTGGATGCCGTTGCACCGATCCGATCGCGCCATGCTGAACGAGGCCATGACGGCGCACGCACCATGGGACGTGATCTTTTACGCGCGACGCATCATCCAGACCAACTCGGGCGACCCGGAAGCGACCACGGTTATCACGAACGCAGTCCTTGGCCACTACGGCGAGCTGGTGCCCCAGAAAACCGGCCGAAGCATCGCCCGCTCATCGCTGTTTTCGATTATTGATCCCCCGTCCTTTCTGTCATTCGTTGTGTCGGCCGAACTGGTCGAGCGGCGCGATGGCGAAGTACTCTGCAACCAGGATGACGCCGGCGACACCATGTTCGTGGTCCTGCGGGGCGAGCTTGCGCTTGCCGTCGCAGCGCCTGAAGCCGAGCCGGCCTCGCCCTCCCAATTCGTTCAGGACCTGACTTTTGGGCCCGGCGATGTCGTCGGCGAGCTTGCCGTTGCCCTGAGGGCCAAACGCACGGCAACATTGCAAGCCATCGGGACGGTTTCGTTGTTGTCCTTCAGTCACCAGAACCTGCGCCGATTCCTCACGATGCATCGCAAGAATGCCAGGTTCAGCCAAGCGCTGAATACCTTCATCGACATCCGCGTTCTGGATTACGTTTGCAACCACGCTGACTATCTCATCGGTCTCGATCAATCGCAACCCGGCCCCCTGGGCAACGTGAGCCAGCCATGGGAATTTCTCTATCCATTTTCCCGCCGCCTTGATTTCTCGGCAGGCGACCAGATCGACGCATCGCATGAACTGTTCGCCGGGCCTGGTCTCTATATCCTTGCAAGCGGCACGTTGGCGAAGCATACGCTGGGCATGCCCGCGGCGGGTTATGTCGAAGGTTCCGCGCTCGCTCCGGTCATCGTCGACTTTCCCAACCGCATCGTCAGCCGTTTCGGCAGCTACAACGTGCGCTCCCCAAGCGCGACGCTGGTCCATATTGAAGAGTCGGGATTCGCCCAATGGGGACCGGAAAGGTTGGACCACATCATGAGCCAACTTGGCCGGGCAGTGGCCCGTACATTCGAATACGATGTATTCATCTCATTTGCCGTCGAGGACCATAACCTGGCCATCGCGACGAAGTCTGCTTTGCTGTCCCAGGGACTGACCGTCTACCTGGACACGGTGGCTCCTGGCAGGAGCTTTTCCCGATACCTCGCCGGCGCGATCGCTGCCTCGCTGCTGTTTGTTGTGCTGAACACCCACCTGCTCGAGCGCAAACGGCGGATGGGAGAGGAAACCTGGGTCGAACGCGAGGTGTCCTTCCGCAAGGCGGCGTTCGTGGGTGAGCGCAACCTGCTGCCGCTCCGAATAGGCGGTGCCCCGATCGCCGATTTCCTGACAGGCATCTCCTATATCGACGTGCCCGCCACCTTCGACCCCTCGTTTGCCGCCGAGATCCGGTCGCTGGTAGACGAAATCAAGCAAGGACGTGTGACCGTGCCGTCGGGCCGCGTGCCTTTCTCGATGCAATCCCTGAGTGACTGACCTGGCGGTCCTTACGCTTCGATCCCCGGGCCGGCTGTCGTTGCGCGTTGACCACCGGCCGGCGGCGCAACACGCCCCGCGCTCCGGGCCCCGGTGCGGCGCATCCACGCCATCACGCCGCCCCACCAGCGCTCACGCCGTCCCCGGCAACGGGGCCGCCTTGCCGAACAGCCACCCTTGCCCGAACATGCAGCCCAATTCTTCCATCAGCCGGGCCAGCTCCCGGGTTTCGATTGCCTCGGCGATCGTCTCGGCCCCCACCGAGCGCGCCAGGTCGAGCATCGACGTGACGACATTCCGCTCGCGCTCGCCACGCAAGGCGCCCAGCACGTAGGCGCCGTCGATCTTCAGGTAGTCCACCGGAAAGTCGCGCAGATAGCGAAAGGCGGCGGCACCCGCCCCGAAATCGTCCAGGCACACGCCGATATTCTGCTCTCGCAACCGCTGCAGCGTGGCGGCGGCGATGGCGACGTCGACGATCTCGGCCGTTTCGGTCAGCTCGATCAGCAGCCGGCGATACGACCCGGCCGGCAGCAGTTGCAGCAGGCGCCGGCGGAATTTCTCGCTCTCCATCGACTGACCGGAAATGTTCGCCGCAATGGAACAGCCCGGCGCCCGATCGAGCGCCGCGAGCACATGCTGCAACACCGCCAGGTCCAGCTCCTCGGCGAGGCCCAGCGCCTCGGCGCAGGTGACGAACTCCTGCGTGGTCTGCCACGGCGCACCGGCCATCGGGGTCGGGCGCAGCAGCGCCTCGTAGTGGTGCACGGCCCGGCTGCGCAGCGCGACCACCGGCTGGTACAGCACGTCGAACCGCCGATCGGCGATCACCTGGCGCAGCGCCGCGGTCTGGCCCTGGGTCTGCGCAATGAAGCCGGCAAGGCCGGCGGCAAAGCCGCTGGCCGCCACGGCGGCAGCCCCACTCGCGGCGAACCTCGCCAGGGCAAAGCGCAGCGCCCGCGTGGCCTGCGCCGGCTGCATCCCCGGCGCGGACAGGCCGATCGACTGGCTGTCAACCGACAGGGACTGGCCATCCGGCCGGGCCTGCATCAGCGACTCCAGGCCGGAGGCAAGCATGGCGATGTCGATCTGCCGCTGGCTCAGCACGCCATAGCGGCCGTCGGCGACCTCGCCAACCATGGTGCCCGGACCGGCCACGCTGGCGAGCGCTTCGCCGACCGCATCGCGCAAGGCGCCGCGCTGCTGCTGGCTCGCGTCGTCCGTCGCGGCCGGCCAGCCCTTCACGTCGAGCAGCGCCAACGCCCCCGGCTGTTTGCCGCGCAGCCGGGCCTCAAGCTCCTTGGCGAACACCGACGCGGGCTGCGGCACCGCGGCGCTTGCCGGCGGGGCGACCGGCACCGGCCCGAGCGTCACGCATAAGCGGCGCTGCACGCCCGGCAGGATCAAGGCCGCGAGGGCACAGGGCGTGCCGCCGGCATCGCTCAGCCGCAGCAAGACCGGGGGCACGTGGCCGCACAGCGCGGCATTCATCAGCGTGCGGCCCAAGGCATCGCGATCGGCCGGCGCGATCAGGCTGCTCAACGGGCGTCCGACAAAGCGTTCCGCCGGCTCGCCGAAACGCGCGGGGAAGGCGCCGGCCGCCCAGGTGATGCTGGAGTCCGGCCCGATCTCCACCAGCAGTTCCGCGGCGGCGAAGGCGAAGGTCAGCAGGCGCTCGCGCGACAAGGAGCGGTCGAGGACGGCGGGCTCGGGCATTGGGCCTGTCCAGCGTTCCCCGCCATCATCGCCCCGAAGGGTTGACGCGGGATGAACGGCGGGCGGGCAATCTGCGGCGCGGGTGGCGGCGTGGGCAAGCGTCAGTCGCCCACCTCGATCACCGCATCCACCGCGAACGCCCCGTGCCCTTCCGGCATGGCGAACACCGGGTTCAGGTCGATCGATTGCAGCCGCGGTCCCGCCGCCACCGCGAACGCGGACAGCCGCGCCAGCATCTGCGCCAGCGCATGGAGGTCCACCGGCGGCCGGCCGCGCGCGCCCAGCAGCAGCGGCGCCCCCTTGATCGAGCGGATCATCGCCTCCGCCACGTCGGCGCCGAACGGACAGCGGCGGAACACCACGTCCTTCATCACCTCGACAAAGATGCCGCCCAACCCGAACATCGCGATCGGGCCGAACACCGGATCACGGTGGATGCCCAGGATGCACTCCACGCCGCCCTGCAACTGCTTCGCCACCAGCACGCCCTCGATGCGCGCGTCCGGCGCGGCACGCTTCGCCCGCGCCAGCAGCAGGTCGTAGCCGTCGCGTACCGCGGCATCGTCGGTGATGTTCAACAGCACGCCGCCGATTTCCGATTTGTGCAGGATGTCGGGGGAGAGGATTTTCATCACCACCGGGAAGCCGAACAGCTCCGCCGCGGCCACCGCCTCCTCGACGCTGGCGCAGGCCTGTTCCGGCGCCGACGTAATACCCGCCGCCGCCAGAAGCAGCTTCGCCTCGGCTTCCGAGGGCGTCGCAGCAGGCAACGTCACCGGGTGCACCACCGGCGGCGCGATTCCCGGCGGCGCGGCAAACGCGGCGCCGAAGCGGCCCATCGCATCGATCGCGATCACCGCCCGCGTCGGGTCCTCATGCACCACCCAGCCGTCCTGCTCCAGCTCGTCGCGCCGGTCCGGCGGTACGATCACCGACAAGACGTAGAGCCGATCGAGGTATTTCTGCCGCACCAGGTTCAATTGCTCGCGGATCATCGGCCAGCGGCGCGACGACGCGGTCATGCTGAAGAAGCCGAGTATCGTCGCGTAGCCGCCGTCATGCACCACGGCCTCGGCGAACTTGCTGATCAGCGTGACGTCGTTGCCCATCTGCGCGGTGGCATCCACCGGATTGCGCGGCGCGCAGAACGGCACCAGCTCGCGCAGGTATTTCTGCGTCGCCTCCGGCATCTCCGGCATCGCCAGGCCAACGTCGCTGGCGACGTCGCTGATCAGCACGCCGGCGCCGCCCGACACGGTGATGACGCCCAGCGTGTTCTTCACCGGATAGATCTTGCGGGTCGCGGTATGCGCGATGTCCAGCATCTCCTCGGAATTGCGCGCGCGCATCACGCCGAATTCGCGCATCACCGCCTCGGTCACCGCGTCGTCGCCGGCGATCGAGGCGGTGTGCGACTTCGCCGCCTTGCCGCCGAGTTCGCTGCGCCCGACCTTCTGCATCACCACCGGCTTCTTCGCCGCCTTCGCGACTTCCAGCGCGGCGATCAGGTTCGGCGCCTCGCGGATGCCTTCGAGGTAGGTGGCGATCACGTCCACCTCGGGGTTTTCCGCCAACCAGCCGATGCATTCGCCCACCGTCACGTCGGCCTCGTTGCCGGTCATGATGCAGAGCGAGGCGCCGATGCCGCGATTGCGCGCCAGCGTGTAGAGATGCGTGCCGTAGGCGCCGGACTGCGAGGCGATGCCGATGCGTCCCAGCACCGGCCAGCCGGAATCGAACGACGAGGAGAACGTCGCGTAGTACGACGTGCGGGCGTCGAACACGCCGAGGCAGTTCGGCCCCAGGATGCGCATTCCGTGCGCGCGCGCGACGGCGACCATCTGGCGCTGCACGTCCGCGCCGGCATCGTCCACTTCGGCAAAGCCGGCGGTGAACATCAGCGCCGCCTTGGTGCCGCGCTTCGCCAGATCTTCCACCGCCTGGGGGGCGATCTCGGCGCCGACCGCGACGATCGCCACGTCCGGCGTTTCCGGCAGCGACGCGACCGAGGGGTAGGCTTGCAGCCCCTGCACCTCGGCGCGGTTGGGGTTCACCGGATAGATCGCGCCCTTGAAGCCTTGCGCCTTCAGGTAGGCGATCGGCCGGCCGCCGATGCGCGTCGGGTCGGACGAGGCGCCGAGCACGGCGATCGACCGTGGCGAGAGCAGTGGCGTGAGGCCGGAGAAGCGCGAGGCTGAGTCGGGCATGATGGCGGACATTCCCCCGTTGGCTACGAAACGGCTTCGGCCGGTTCGATGGAACGGTCAGTTTGGCGGGGGGATGGGGCGGCGTAAACCTCTGGCGGGACGGGGCGCGGGGAGAAGCGCGTGGGAGGAGGGCGGCAAGCAAGCCGCGGACTCTAAGTAAGTTATGATCGTATCGGTTTCGCGGTCCTACCCGGGAACGCCTGTCCCAGGGCCATCGGGTCGGCGAACCAAGGCATCTGGTCAACTAGCGAGTGGCGCCGGATGGAGCGGTCGAGATCCTTAGCCCCGTGCATGACCGCATGCTGCTTGCCCGGGCGGCACGGCGCGCGCGGCGAGAGGCGGATGGCTGACGGGGCGGTGCGGCGGCAACGGTTGTCGTCGGGATGGTAGCGTGCCTCGTAGCCAGGAGCGGCAGAATGCTGCCGATCGCAGAGCCGTCGGCAATCATGCCCTTCGGGATTTCCAGAATCAGGCAAAGATCAAGATTGTCGGGCACGTGGCCACAGACGCGGGTTTCGGATTTCCGCCCAACATGATAGTGTCTTACAAAATGATGATCGATGGAGAGACTGTAATGGCGACGAAGGACACGGCCAAACTTTCGACGAAATTTCAGATATCGATCCCGAAAGCCATCCGGACCGCGCGAGGTTGGCAGGCGGGGCAGGTTTTCGCCTTCGTCCCCAAGGGCGAGGGCATGATGCTGGTGCCAGTACCGGCGCTCGACGAGCTTGCTGGTCTGGCGCGCGGCGCGAAGCAGGGGGACTACCGGGACCGGACTGACCGCGTTTGATGCGGGTTGTCGATACCTCGGCCTGGATCGAATTCCTGACTGGTTCGGCGCTCGGTGCCTCGCTGGCGACCGAACTGCCCGACCGCGGGCAATGGTTGGTGCCGACCATGGTGCAATTGGAACTGGCGAAATGGCTGACCCGCGAGGTCGGCGAGGACAAGGCCGATCGCGTGATCGCGTTTACCGAGACATGCGTTGTCGCCGATCTCGACACGGCGACTGCCCTGTCTGCTGCGGAATTGTGCGCCCGGTACAAGCTGGCGACCGCGGACGCTATCGTTTATGCGACCGCGCTGGCGCACGAAGCCGATTTACTGACTTGTGACCAGCATTTTGAGAACTTGCCCGGCGTGCGCTTCATCCAAAAATCAGGCGGCTAAGGACACGGGCGCGGGCGATGACAGGTCGCATTTCCGATTTCGGCGCTGCCCGAAATTGAAGAATTATGCAAGGAAATTAGACCGCTGAAAAGAAAGGGCTTTTCCTTTGCAGAAGTTACCGCCATAATCAGGGCATGAAATACTGATACGCGCGAGTCTCGACGGACGGCCAGAGCGTCGCGGCGCAAGTGCGCCAGCTCACCCAGGCCGGTTCCGACAACGCTATCGCGCAGATTGAAATGCATCTTCGCTATCGCATCGACGACTCTGCATCGATCACGGTGAAGCTGTCGCCATCAGTACATACTCGTCCTCGCGCCAACAGTATCCGTCCTCGATTGATAGCACCTTCCAGAGTCGCCGCGCACGACACCATCTCCGGATGGTGCGATTTCATCGTTAAGCCCGATATTATAGGCGGGCACACGATCGACGGGTATCAGATCGTCCTGACGGACAGTCATCAAGGCGAGGCGGCCGTGGAACCTCTTGTGGTCAGCGAGAAGCGGCATGCGGTTTAGTTTCCGCACAGGCCATATCGAACTGCGCCATGAGCGCGAAAAGGATGCCCTCCACATTGTTGCAGACGGTGCTATTGCTCACCCGGGCGTAGGTGAGGGACGGCTGATTCCGCTCGTGATCGTCGATAGCAGTTCCCGACCGGACCTGGAGGAATTTATCCGGGTGCATCAGTATGTCGGTGCAGGCGATGTGACAAGCCAATGGGGTCAGATCATCGGTCACGATAAAACCATTTCACTCATTCTGTCGTTTTTGCGACCGGCCGAGTTGGTTGCGATCATTGAATTCGACCTTCAGAGAAACCACGGGATTCTTGTGGAGCAAACCCTAGCCACCAAAGCCCTATATATTCAGTCTGGTCGCGAGGGTGATCGCTTGAAGCACGATGTGAATCTGCCCAAGGTTATCTTGGAAGTGCCAGAGGGAGGTTTCGCCCCAATCTGGGAAAAGATTTTTCGGCGATATACGACGGCTCAAATGCGTGAACGCGGCCTGAACCGGGCGGACGCCAAACGGGTCGCGAAGCAGGCCATCGAGGAAATGCGAAAACTAGCCGCTATCCGCATGGGCAGCCGGAATTCAGCCGGCCACTTACCGTAAAGCCGATTCTGCGACAAACATGAGGCGATCACATCGCTTGCGCGTGGCAGAAGGCAACGGGCGTGATGATCGGGATACCCCGACAGGGGTTCAAGACCAACAGGTCGCTCGGCCAGTCCCCCGCACGTGGTAACGGCACGACTCCTGTGGCCCTCAGTGGCCCTCCGCCCGTTCTCCGTGTTGCAATTCTTGCGCTGCCGCAAGCCGGCACCTGCGAACGCAGGATCGCAGAACGCCCATCCAACGATCTGCTCTCGCCGGATATCACCCCGCGCGGCGCTGTCCCGCGCATAGAGAAACGAGGCGCCCGTGAGACGCCGTCGCACCCCAATCCAACGTTCCGCTCCTGCCCCGTCTCATCCCATGCGTCGCTTTCTGCCACACAGCAAAACGAGACGTCTGTGAGACGCCGCTTCCCCCAGACAGGCTTCGCGACTGCAAGCGGCCACCCGCGATCACAGGATGGCAAATCGCCAATCCACCGCCCTGCTCCTGCCGCGTCTCATGCCGCGCACCGTTGGCTTCCGAGCAATGAAATGAGACGCCTATGAGACGGCCTGCCGCTGGATGGTCCTGGCGCCGCCGCAAACCGGGCAGTCTCCCGCGCGGCGGTAGAGTCTTATGATTTTCCCTACGCGCGTTGCATTGCCAGGAGGTCCAGCGGCGCGGGTTCCGGCACGCCAAGGATCGTCAGCGCGGCATGCGCCTGGCCGCGGTGGTGCGTCTGGTGATTGAAGAAATGCGCCAACGTGTCGCAGCGCCGCTGCGAGTACGCCTTCCCCGCCAGCGTGCGATATTCGAAAGTCGCCGCGAAATCCGCCTCGCCCAGTCCGCCGACGAACCGGATGATCCGCGCGTCCTCCGCCTCGCGCGCCTCACGCAACGCGTCGAAATCTTCATAGAGGATCTCGTTCAGCCGCGCCGGCTCCGCCCCTTCTCCGGTAAGCCGCCGCAGCCACACGCGATCCGCGACCACCAGATGGTTCAGCGTGCCATGCAAGCTGCGAAAGAACAGCCCGACATCGCGGCGCAGCGCCTCATCCGGCAGGCGTGCGGCCTCGTCATACAGCCGCCGGTTGGCCCAGCGGTTATACGCGGCGAATTGCTCGTAATGCGGTTTCCACATGGCGCCGGCTCTCCTGCTGCTGCCCCTGCCCTGCCCGCATCCTGGCGCGCCACGCGCCGCGGCGGTAGTGAGATCGCGCCCCGCCATGGTGAGGTTTTCTCATGTCCATCCCGTCCCTGCGGGCGCTGCGCGCGTTCGCCGAGGTGGCCCGCGCCGGCAGTCTGGCGGAAGCCGCGCGCGGCCTGCACGTATCGCCCTCGGCGGTGTCGCACCTGTTGCGCGACCTGGAGGCGGCGCTCGGCTTCGCGCTGTTCGCCGGACGCGGCCCGGGCGCGCCGCTCAGCGAGCCCGGCGCGCGGCTGGCCCGCCGGCTGGGCGGCGCGTTCGACGCCATCGAGCGGGCGGTGGACGAGGCGCGGCATCGCAGCGGCGACGTGCGGGTCTCCGCGCTGACCAGTTTTTCCACGCTGTGGCTGGTGCCCCGCCTGCCCCGCTTGCAGGCGCAGCATCCCGACATGCGGCTGTTGCTGGCGACCGGCACCCGCCCGGTGGACCTGGCCGCCGAACCGTTCGAATGCGCCATCCGCTGGGGCCGCGGCGTGTGGCCGGGCCTCGCGGCGACGCTGCTGTTCCGCGAGCGCCCGGTGGTGGTGGCCAATCCGCGGCTGCTGGCCGAGCATGGCTCGGTGGCCGCGCTGCCGCGACTGGCGGCGCGCACGCGGGAGGCGGACTGGCCGCTGGCCGCCGCCGCGCTGGGCCTGGCCGACACCGCGCCGGTGCTGACCTTCGAGACGCGCGCCCTGGCGGTGCAGGCGGCGATCGCCGGGATCGGCGCGACGGTGGTGGACCGGCACCTGGTCGCCGACCTGCTGGCGGCCGGCATGCTGGCGGAGGTCGCACCGGCGCCACCGCTGGACCGGCCGGAGGGGCACTATTTCGTCGCGCTACCCGAGGCATTGCGCGACCGCCACGTGCGGGCATTCCGCGACTGGCTGGTGGCGGAGGTGGGGTGAGGCGGCGAGGCCTACAACTGCGACTCCGGCGACACCACCACGCAGCCCAGCCGCATGCGGCCCAGCTTCTCGCAGGCCTGCACCGCCGCTTCATGCGACAGCCCGGTGAGTCGTGCGCGCCACAGCACGCCGTGCGATGCGCGCACGCTGGCCACAGTGGGATGCGCCACCGCCAACTCGACATGCGCATGCTCGCGCGCGTTGCCGAGGGCGAGACGGGCCTGGCTTTCGTTAGCAAACGCGCCAACCTGGACCGCCCATTGCCCGGTCGCCGGCCCACCGGCCTCGAAATGGCGGAACGGCACCGGCTCGGCATTGGCCGACGCGATCAGGTGGAAGCCACGGCCCGGCGGCGGGGGCGGCGGCGCCACCAATGCGTATTGCTGCGGCGCCGGCATCGCGACCGCGCGCGGCGGCTCGGGCAGTTGCGCCACCTGGACCGGCATGCTCGCCGGCACGCGCCCGCCACCGCCGTTCCGGCTGGCGAACTGCACCGCGCGGCCATAGCGGGTGCCCGGCGGGATGACGGTCGGCAGCGCGTTCATCGCGTATTGCTCGGCCGGCGAACGATGGTCCGGATACACGCCGATGATGTTCGGGCCGATCATCGCCACGTAGCGCCGTGTCTCGTCCGGCAGCGGGCGGTTGTTGCTGAGGTAGTCGTCCAGCCGGTTCGGCCCGGCGTTATACGCGGCGAGGAATCCTGGCGAACCGTAGATGTCGTACATCTCGCGCATATAGGCGACGCCGGCGAGGATGTTGTTGTGCGGATCGAAGGGATCATCGCCCAGGCTGTAGCGCTGACGCAGCTCGTCATAGGTGGACGGCATCACCTGCATCAGCCCCATCGCGCCGGCGCCGGACGTGATGAGCTGGCCGTTGCGATATTCGTTGCCGCCGGACTCCTGATGCATGACGGAGCGGATCCACAGCTCGGGCACGTCGAAGCGCGCCGATGCCTCGCGGATATACGGGCCCCAGGGATCTCCCGGTGGCCCGGGCGGGATGTAGTTGTTGCGCGCATGCTCTACGTAACGCGCGGCTTCCTGGGTCGCCGAAGGGCCTGGCGTTTGCGACGCGCAGGCGGCGAGCAGGGCGAGAACGCCGAACGAAGCGGCAACGCGGGTCAGGCGGGCGACGCGAGTGCAGCGGGGCATCCGAGAGGGCCTCCGTCGTGGCGCGGCCGCAATGGCCGGAGGGCACGACGGCCGGATGGCCGTCGCTTGAGGTGGGTAGGCAGGAAACGCTCGTAAGCCCTTATCGCAGATCGCTGATCCGCGCAAGATCGTATCGCGTCCCCCGCGCCGCGCCAATCACCGCTTGCTTCGGGGGACGAAATTTGCACGATCACGCAACAGCGATCAATCAGTGGAATCCAATCGATGTCGTTGCGACCTGCCAGTTTTTGCGCGCTGCTGCTGCTCGCGGGCTGCGCGACGCTCCCGGAACCACCGGTGGCAAAGGCGCAAGCCGCCCCGCCCGCCGGGATGCACGGCACCATCCTGGCGATGCGGCCAGTACCGGCCGCATCGCCAGGACCCGCGCGGCTCCTGCTGTCCAGCCTCGGCACCCAGGGCGCATTTGTTGCAGGCCACGTCTTCGAATTCATTGTTCGCACCGAGGGCGGAACGATGATTTCCATCGTCCAGCCGGACGCCATCGGCCTGCACCCGGGCGAGCGAGTCAGCATCGTGCAAGGCGCGGAAACCCGCATCGAAGCGCCGTTGACCGATTAACGGGCTGGCGCGCCGTTGACGGGTTACCTGGCTCCAGAAAAACCCTGGACGTGAACCAGGCGAATGGTCTGTCCCGCGGCACAGTTCTGGTCCGGACTCAGAACGGGTTCCATGGGTCCGCACGTCAGATGCCCGCTGCACACCGCCAGATGCCGCAACGACCCCAACAAGCCCGCACTGCCAGCGGCAGGCCTGGCGTGAGGCGTATTGCAATGACACCTGAGAGGCTGGGATCGAACCGTTGGAGTCAGAACCGCGGCAACGAGATTGCCGATTCTACCTCGTGATTCACGCAAATGCGGTTCGCCGGCAAGCCCGCGCCCGCCGCCGGCGAATGCGCGTGTATTGCAGCATCGCCATACGCAGCAACGCAACCAGCAGCAACACGACACTCCCCGGCTCAGGCACGGTGTAGCCAGGCGACGTATTGAGCGGTGGTCCAGAGCCGGGCAGGAACACGTTGTTCGAGGTCACGTCGTACGGCGGTCCGAAGTTGTCCTGGAAAAGATAAGCCGCGGGGATGTTGTACAAAGTGTTATCGGTGATCGTCGCGGGAATATTGACGTTGTTGGAATCCTTGGTCTGGTTGAAGACAGCGGTGGCACCGTCGCTCCGGTCATTGATGAACGTATTGTCGCTGACAAGCAGGCTGCTGCCCGGATAGGTCCCCTCGCCGCCAAAATGGATCATGTAGCGGTTAACCGCCGACGCGCCCTTCTCGATGATGTTGCCGGTGACTACGTCGTTCCCGCCATCGGCGAAATCGATGCTGTAGCTCGTCTGCGCCGTCGGCCCGTCCTGAATGCGATTGTTGGTGATGATGCTCGT
>JBEKNT010000089.1:0-19089 GCA_049522565.1 Acetobacteraceae bacterium | reverse complement strand
CCCCAGGCCGTGGCGTGTGGCTGTCAGGCCGGCCGGAAATCCCGGCCCATAACCAGGGGATTCCCCGGTCGGGCGGAGGCATCAACAAACTTCGCTACAAGAGCCATGTCGAAACCATCTTCCTCAGCGGCCCGGATAAGGTCGCCATTGGTGAGCCTTGACCAACCCATCTGCCGGGCGGCGACCACCTCGTGAGGGGATAGGGAGCGACGCAGGCCGAGCGGAGCGTTCTGGTCGAGCAGGATGCGGCTCGGCACTGCGCGGCTTCAGGTGTGCGGCTCTGGCTGCCGGACGTGCATCAATGCGTATTCGATGATCCGGCGGGCGCGCTCGGCCCCAAGACCGTCGTAGATCTCCTCGCCGATCTCCTCTGGGCTCGCCCCGGCGTCGAAGTTCTCGATGATGCCGTCGGCCAGGATGCGGCTATCCTTGACCACCCATTGCCCGGATACGCGTCCTGGCACGCGTTCTACCTCGGGGCAACCCGACCAATCGATCTCGCTGTCACTCTTGGTGGCCTCCATTGGCGACATGATAGCATATCGGGCGGCGTCGCGGATTTGCTCGGTCGCTGGTTGCCGATCGACGCTCTTCGCGGTTAGCTGCGTTGGGCTTGGTAGTGTCGGCCGGCCCGACGCAACTCGCAAGGAGGACTCGCGCGTGACCGATGCAAGCAAGGTGAAGACCGCGCCCGAACTCCCGCTGCCCGATCGTATGCGGGCCTGGGTGTTGGACGACCCCGGCCAACTCAGCCTGGTGGAAAAGCCGGTGCCAATGCCGGGCCGCGCGGAGGTGCTGGTCCGCATCGATGCCGTGGCGATCTGCGCCACCGACCTGGAGATCATCGCGCACGGTCCGCCGGCGATGATCCGCGGCGGCGACCCGTTCAACAAGAATTTCACCCCCGGCCACGAATACATGGGCACGGTGGCGGCGCTCGGCCCGGGCGTGGACGAGTATCGTATCGGCCAGCGCGTGACGGTCGAAATCCATGCCGGCTGCGGCCAGTGCAAGCGCTGCCGCGAGGGCATGTATACCGCCTGCCTCAACTACGGCCTGAATTACGGCGAGGTGGACAAGGGCCATCGCGCCAACGGCTTCACCACCGACGGCGGGTTCGCCGAATATGCCGTCAACAACATCAACACCCTGGTGGCCATCCCCGACTCCATGTCGGACGCCGAGGCGACGCTGGTGGTGACCGCGGGCACCGCGATGTACGGGCTGACCGAACTCGGCGGCCTGGTCGCGGGCGAAGGCGTCGCGGTGCTCGGCCCGGGCCCGATCGGCTTGCTCGGCGTCGCGGTGGCCAAGGCGCTGGGGGCGTCGCCGGTCATCCTGACGGGCACGCGCGACAACCGGCTGGCGATCGGCCGCGCGTTGGGCGCCGACCACGTGGTGAACGTCCGCAATGAGGATGCGGTGGCAGCGGTGCGCCGCATCACCGGCGGCAAGGGGCTGGACTACGTGCTGGAATGCTCCGGCGCGCCCGACGCGATCAACGAGGCGGCGCGCATGCTGAACCGCGGCGGCCGCATCTGCCTGGCCGCCTTCCCGCACGAGCCGGCGTTGATCGACGTCGCGTATATCGTGCGCAACAACATCTATCTCTACGGCATCCGCGGCGAGGGCAAGAGTGCGACCCACCGCGCCGAGGCGTTCATGTCGCAGAAGCGCTTCGATGCGACGAAGATCCACACGCACACTTTTGCGCTGCACGACCTGCCGACGGCGCTGCGCTATGCCCGCGAGCGCATCGACGATGCGATCAAGGTGGTGGTGACGACGCGCGATGTGGAACAGGTGCGGGCCGCGGCGGAGTAGGCGGCGAAGCGACGGGATGGGTGGCAAACTGCTCCCCTCCCCTTGTGGGAGGGGGGCGGGGGGAGCGGTCGAACAGCCGAAGACCGTGGCTGTACCCACCCCTCCCCCCAACCCCCTCCCTCAAGGGGAGGGGGAGTAATTTTCTCGGCCTACTCCGCCGCCATCGCCATCGGTCGCACCGGTGCCGCCAGCCGAAGCAGCAACATCTCGCGACGCGCCGCCGCCTTCACCCGGTTGGCGTCCTTTACCGGGCCGAAGCCGCGGATCATGTCCGGCAGTTCGATCAGCGCGACCGCGGCGTCCAGCGTATCCGGCCGCAACGCCGCCAGCGCTACGCGCAGATCGGCAACGTACGTGTCGCGTTGTGCGCGTTCGTGCCGCCGCTCGTCCAGCCAGCCGAACGGATCCAGCCGCGTGCCGCGCAGCACCTTGCCGTGCCGCAGCACGCGGAACAGCGGCAAAGCGAGCCAGCCGGGCACTGCCATCTTGCGCGGCCGCCCGCTCGCCGGGTCGGTGCGGGCGAGCAACGGCGGCGCCAGATGGAACACCGGCTTGTCGCCATACATTGCCTCGGCGTGCAGCCGCGCAACCTCGTATTCATCCTTGTAGGCCATGACGCGGAACAGCCCCTCGGCCGCCGCGCGCGACAGTTTGCCGGGGCGGCCGAGCACCGCGGTTTCACGCGCGATCACGTCGTTCATCAGGTCGCGATAGCCGTCGGCATAAGCCTGCGATTGATACTGCGTCAGCGACGCAGCGCGCGTCGCCACCAGGTGTTCGATGCTGGCGGTCGCCCCTTGCACCGCCGGCCGCAGGATTGCGTCCGCCAGTTCCGGGCGGTCCGCGAGGATACGGCCCCACAGGAAGGCGCGGCGATTCAGCGCCATATCCGCGCCGTTCAGTTCGATGGCGCGCAGCAGCGCCGCCTGACCGACCGGCACCAGCCCGCGCTGCCAGGCGACGCCGAGCAATAGCGTGTTCATCGCCTGGGCATGGCCGAACAGGGTTTCCGCAATGCGCACCCCATGCAGCCACACCGATCGGCCGGCGTCGGTGGCACGCTCGATGGTGCGCCGATGCAGCACGGCGTCGATCGGCAGACGCGGGTCCTGCTTGAACGCGGCGGTGGCGGCAAGGTCGAGATTGCCGACCACGGCGCCGGATTTTTCGACCCGTTCCAGCACACCGGGCGCGCAGCCCACCGCGAGGTCGGCAGCGATCATCAGATCGGCTGTGCCGAGCGGAATGCGCACGACGTCCAGCTCCGCCGCGGTATCGGCGATCTGCACATGCGCGACGACGGCACCGTTCTTCTGCGCCAGGCCGGTGAAGTCCAGCGTTCGCACCTGGCGTCCCTCGAGATGCGCCGCCATGGCGAGGATCGCCCCCGCAGTGACGATGCCGCCGCCGCCGATGCCGGCGAACAGCCCGCGCCAGGGGGTGGTATCCGGCAGTTTCGGCTGCACCAGAGCGCGCGCCAACGCCGCTTCCCGCTGTTCCCATTGCGGATCGACAGCGGGAGCGGCCGGCGGCCCGGCAATGGTGACGAAGCTCGGGCAGAAGCCTTTCAGGCACGACAGATCGACGTTGCAGCTCGTCGGGTTGATGCGCCGCTTGCGACCGAGCGTGGTCTCCACCGGCTCGATCGCGATGCACCCCGACTGGGTCGAGCAATCGCCGCAATTCTCGCAGACCTGTTCGTTGATGACGACGTGCCGCGCCGGTTGCGCCATCGATCCGCGCTTGCGCCGGCGCCGCTTTTCCGTGGCGCAGACCTGGTCGTAAATCAGCACCGAGACGCCGTCATAATCGCGCAGCTCGCGCTGCACCGCATCGAGTTGTTCGCGCGCGTGACGCGTGGTGCCGGGCGGCAGGTCGCGGGCGCGCGGCAGCCGGGCGGCAGCGTCCGCCACCACCGCGATGCGCTGCACACCCTCCGCGGCGAGCTGCGCGGCAATGCGCGACACGGTCGGGGCGCCCTCGGCCGGCTGCCCGCCGGTCATCGCCACCGCGTCGTTGAACAACAACTTGAACGTGATGCGCGCGTGCGCCGCGAGCGCCTGACGGATCGCCAGGCTGCCGGAATGTTGGTAGGTGCCGTCGCCCAGATTGGCGAACGTGTGCGGCGTGTCAGTGAACGGCGCCATGCCGACGAAGGGCATGCCCTCACCGCCCATCTGCACGTAGGTGCGCGTCTGGTCGCCGGCATCCAGCGCCATGATATGGCAGCCGATACCGCCGGTGGCGAAGCTGCCCTCCGGCACCTTGGTGGACGTGCTGTGCGGACAGCCGGCGCAGAACGCCGGCGCGCGGCGCAGCAGGTCTGGCGAACGCTCGATCCCTCCGGTCATTGCGAGGCGCGCAGCGCTCCCCGGGCTTGACCCGGGAAAGCAATCTGCCGCCGGGTTATCCGTTGCGATACCGGCCGCCCCAAGCACTTGCATCAGCGCGGCAGCGACGCTTTCCGGCGACAGCTCCATCAACGGCGACAACAACGCAGCGCCGCGCGCGTCGGTCTTGCCAATGATGTCCGGCCGCGCGTCGGCCGGCAGATGATATAACGCGTCGCGCAACTGCGCTTCGACGAACGGCCGCTTCTCCTCGATGACGAACAGCGCGCGCTTGCCGCGGGCGAACGCGCGCAAGCCGTCGGTTTCCAATGGCCAGGTCAGCGCGACCTTGTACAGCGCAATCTGCGGATGCCCCGCCAGACCCAGCACACGCAGTGCATGCAGCGTGTCCTCGTGCGCCTTGCCGACGGTGACCAGACCGATCGGTGCATCGTGCGTGCCGAACACCAACCGGTCGAGGCGATTGGCGCGTGCCCAGGCCGACACGGCCGGCAGGCGTTCGTCGATGACGCGGCGTTCCAGCTCAGTGCGATCGGCCGGAAATCGCAAATGCGGATCGAAATTCAATCCATGTGGCGGCACCGCATGCTCTGGCGCCACAAACCCGCGCTGCGACCTCACCGTCACGGTCGCCGCTTGCTCCACCGTCTCGGCCGTGGTCTTCAGCGCAACCCACAAGCCGCTATAGCGTGACAGCGCGTAGCCGGCGAGACCGAAATCGATCATGTCCTGCACCGAACCCGGGTTCAGCACGGGCATAAAAACGTTCTGGAACAGGAACTCGGTCTGGTGCGGATAGGTGGAGGAATGCGCGCCGTGGTCGTCGCCGGCAATCGCCAGCACGCCGCCGTGCCGATGCGTGCCCGCCATATTGGCGCAATGCAGCGCGTCGCCGGCGCGATCGACGCCCGGGCCCTTGGCATACCAAAGCCCGAATGCCCCATCGACGCGAGCGCCCGGGAACGCGTCGAGTTGCTGCGTGCCCATCAGCATGGTGGCGGCCAGGTCCTCGTTGAGCCCCGGCTGGAAGCGGATGTCGTGCGCCGCCAGCAGTTTTCCCCGGCGCCATAGTTCCTGGTCCAACCCGCCCAGCGGCGAGCCGCGATAGCCGGAAACCAGCGCGCCGGTATGCAGGCCGGCCGCGCGGTCCAGCCGCGCTTGCTCCAGCAGCAGCCGCACCAGGGCCTGGATGCCGGTCAACAAGACCGGATGGTCGAGATCGACAAAGCGTGATTCGAGCGTGGCGGCGGCGCGGCCGAGTCCGATATCCATCCTGGATCGCCTCTCATCGTGGGTTGCGGCTCTCAGTGCCGTTCCACCCCGCGGCGGACTCTAGGTATGGTGTCGCGGGAAAGGCTGCCATAGTTGGACGGGCGCACACGCTGATTTGGCAGGATTGGCTAAAATGCTGCGCTGCAACCACCGGATCGGGGTCCGGAGAGCAAACCAAAGGGTGAAGGCATGGAGCTGGACCGGCTCGACATCGCGATCCTCGAGCACCTGCAGGTTCACGGCCGCGCGACCACGATCGAGCTGAGCGAGGCCGTGGCGCTGTCGCCGTCGCCCTGTCACCGCAGGCAGAAGCTGCTGGAGGAGGCCGGGGTCATCCAGCGCTATGTCGCATTGCTCGATCAGGAGAAGGTCGGGCTGACGGTGAACGCGTTCGTCAGCGTGAAGCTGGCGACGCATAGCGACGACGCGCTGGCCGCATTCGAGCGCGCGGTCGGCGCATGCCCGGAGGTGATGGAGATGTACGAGATGACCGGCGCGCGCGACTATCTGGTTCGTGTGGTCGCGGCGGACCTGGCGTCGTTCGAGGCATTCCTGCGCGGCGTGGTGATGCGGATACCAGGTGTGCAGTCGGTGGAGTCGGCGATGGCGCTGAAGCGGGTGGTGTACCGCACGAATTTACCGGTGCGGCAGCGGGGGAAGACGCCATGATCACCCTCGCCCGCGAAGCGGGAGAGGTCGAGACGCGCAGCGTCGAGGGTGAGGGTGACGCGTGCGCCCCGCTGCACCGCTGTCTTTCGTGCCGGCCCGATCACCCTCACCCGGCGCTCCGCGCCGACCTCTCCCCCGCGCAGCCCGGGAGAGGTTTACCATGACGAAGATCCGGGGCTTGTTCGAGGCCCACCTGACGGTCAGCGATCTCGATCGCTCGATTGCGTTCTACCGCGACGTGCTCCACCTGCCGCTCGCACACGTGATCCCCGAACGCCA
The DNA here is from genome assembly GCA_049522565.1 of Acetobacteraceae bacterium. Taxonomy (GTDB): domain Bacteria; phylum Pseudomonadota; class Alphaproteobacteria; order Acetobacterales; family Acetobacteraceae; genus JASHVB01. The sequence goes on along the minus strand of JBEKNT010000089.1, from coordinate 12,694 downwards.
GGTCGCGTTCTTCTGGGTGCCGACCTCGGACAAGGCAATGCTCGGCCTGTGGTCGCACGGCAGTTCACCATTGCAAATGCGGCTGCACATCGCCTTCGACGTCGCGCTGGACGACGTCGTTGCGTCCGTGGAGAAACTGCGCGCCGCCGGCCTGACGCCGCTGTCGCCGGATGGCGCGCCAGTGGACGAGCCGACCGTGCTCGCCTGGATGCCGGCCGCGAGCGTGTACTTCACCGATCCCGACGGACACTCTCTGGAATTCATTGCCATGCTGCCGGACCGGCCGCGGCCGGACCTGGGGCGCGTGGCATGGTCGCAATGGCGGAGGACGACATGAGTGAATCACTGCGCGTCGAACAGCGCGATGGCTGGCGCAAGCTGACGCTGAACCGCCCGGACAAGCTGAACGCCGCCAACGAGGACATGCTGCGCGCCATGCTGGCGGCGCTGGAGGCGGCGGAGGCGGACGCGGGCTGCCGCGCGTTGCTGCTGACCGGCGCAGGGCGTGGTTTCTGCGCCGGACAAGAGCTTGGACCGGCGGTGATGCCGAATGCCGATGGTCCGCCCGATCTCGGCACGGTCGCCGACCTGCACCACGCCGTCGTGCGCAAGCTGCGTGCCGTGCCGTTGCCGGTGGTCTGCGCGGTCAATGGCGTGGCGGCAGGCGCCGGCGCCAGCTACGCGCTCGCCTGCGATATCGTGCTGGCGGCACGCAGCGCAAAATTCGCCATGGCCTTCGTGAAGATCGGTCTGGTGCCGGATTCCGGCGCCAGCCACTTCCTCACGCACCGCATCGGCGAAGCGCGCGCGCGCGCCCTGGCGATGCTGGGCGAGGCGGTGGATGCGACGCGTGCCGAAGCCTGGGGGATGATCTGGAAAGCCGTGGACGACGCCGCGCTGCTGCCGGAAGCCGAGGCGCTGACAGCGACTCTGGCAAAAGCCCCGACCGCGGCGCTGGCGCGCATGAAGCGGCTGTTCGCCGTGGCGGGGGAAAACAGCCTGGACGCGCAACTCGACCTGGAACGCGACGAGCAAGCGCAAGCCGGCCGCAGCGCGGACTATGCCGAAGGCGTGCGCGCTTTTCTGGAGAAGCGGCCGCCGGTGTTCACCGGAGCGAATGAACCAAATGGTTAGTGTAGAAGGCCCTGCTACAACATATTTTGAAATGGTCTGTGCCCTGGTTGGATAGTCGAAGGTACACGCAGCGCAAGGGGGGATAAATCATGGATAAAGGCCAGTTCGATCAACTTATAGCGGTAATGAACCGCACAGAAACGACAGAATGGATCACAATGATCGTTTTGATCTTAAGCTTTGTCATTGGGGCCGGAACACTCTTATACGCACGCAAGCAGCTATTAGCTGACCATGCCAGAAGCCGTCGCCAATTGGCCATCGAGATGTGCTCACATTGGTCCAGCTTCATCTCGCCGGAAACTGCAAGTGTTACGCGCCTGATCGAAAGAATGCTCCCGGACCAGTGCGAGGCAATAGCGACGTCTGGCAAGTTGTCTATTGGAATCGACCACAAACTCCATCTCTTGAACATTCTTCAACTTCGATTCCCAGATGTTGAGATGAAACTTACCGAATTACAAAAAGGGAATATGTACGAAATTGACGGGCAATACGTCCTTTACATCCGCCACATAGCAATCCGCTACCTCAATATGCTCGAGTCGATCCTGCTGTCCTGGGCGATGGGAGTAGCTGATCCTAAAGTTATTGAAAGCGAATTCTCATATCTGTTTGATGAAGAGAAAGGGAGAACGGCAATGGAAGGGTTAAGAAAGAAGGTAGGAATGGAAGGATTTCCTGCGATCGAACAATTCATGAAGACACTACGGGAGCGGACTAAAGCCAGGAGCGACAAGGTTGTTCGGCGATCGGTGACGTGATAGCTGCGTTGCAAGCGGTGATATCATGAGATTCTCGAGGAGCCGAGGCACAGACAAGGCGAATATGAGCGAACTGGTTAGGGCAAAAGCCGAAGCGATGTGGCAAGCCGACGGCGCCAGTCGCGGGCTCGGCATGCATCTCGATGCGGTGGCGCCGGGACGTGCGCGCCTGTCCATGACGATCACCGAGGCGATGGCGAACGGCCACGGCATCTGCCACGGCGGGTTCATTTTCACGCTGGCGGATTCCGCCATGGCCTTCGCCGCCAACCAGCACGGCGACGCGGCGGTGGCGCAGCACGCCACCGTCACCTTCATTCGCCCCGGCAGGGTCGGCGAGGTACTGGTAGCGGAAGCCGTGCAACGGATGCGCGCCGGGCGGTCGGGGATGTATGACGTGCGGGTCACCGCCGCGGGCGGCGAGCTGGTGGCGGAGTTCCGCGGCCACACGCGCACACTGCGCGGCACGAAGGAGACGGAGGCAACACATGGCGGGACTTGATCCGATCGAAACCGCGTCGCGCGACGAAATCGCCGCGTTGCAACGCAAGCGGATCGGCTGGACCCTGCATCACGCCTACACCAACGTGCCGCATTACCGCGCCGCGTTCGACACCGCCGGCGTGCATCCGGACGATTTCCGCCAACTCGAGGACCTGGCGAAATTCCCGTTCACCGGCAAGCAGGATCTGCGCGCCAACTATCCGTTCGGCATGTTCGCCGTGCCGCGCCAACGGATCGTGCGGATCCATGCATCGTCCGGCACGACGGGCAAGCCAACGGTGGTGGGTTACACGCGCGAGGACCTCGACGTTTGGGCGCAGGTGGTGGCGCGTTCGATCTACGCCGCCGGCGGACGACCCGGAATGATCCTGCACAACGCCTATGGCTACGGGCTGTTCACCGGTGGCCTCGGCATCCACGACGGTGCGCAACGCCTGGGCTGTTCCGTGGTGCCGGTATCGGGCGGCATGACCGAGCGCCAGGTGCAGCTCATCAACGATTTCCGGCCCGACATCATCACCGTGACCCCCAGCTACATGCTGGCAATCCTCGACCAGTTCCGCAGCGACGGGATCGACCCGCGCGATTGCTCGCTGCGCATCGGCATCTTCGGCGCCGAGCCGTGGACCAACGCGATGCGGCGCGAGATCGAGGCGGGCTTCGCGCTCGATGCCGTGGACATCTACGGCTTGTCGGAAGTGATGGGACCCGGCGTGGCCAACGAATGCGTGGAGACCAAGGATGGGCTGCACATCTGGGAAGACCATTTCTATCCCGAGGTCATCGATCCGGAAACCGGCGCGGTGCTGCCGGATGGTGCGCCTGGCGAACTGGTATTCACCTCGCTCACCAAGATCGGCATGCCGGTGGTGCGCTATCGCACCCGCGACCTGACGCGGCTGCTGCCCGGGACGGCCCGGTCGATGCGGCGGATGGAAAAGGTCACCGGCCGGTCGGATGACATGCTGATCGTGCGCGGGGTGAACATGTTTCCCTCGCAGATCGAGGAACAATTGCTCAAGAGCAATGTGCTCACCGGGCATTACCAGATCGAGTTGACCCGCGAAGGGCGCATGGACGAGGTGGCGGTGCATGTCGAGGCACCGCCGGATTTCTTCGATCCCTTGGCGCTGGCGGAAGAGGCGAAGACGCTGGTGGCGCGCATCAAGGACACGATCGGCTTGACCACGCGCGTCGTGGTGGAAGCGTCCGGCGTGATCGAACGCTCGCTCGGCAAGGCAAAGCGGGTGGTGGACCGGCGGCCAAAGGCGTAGCGGCCCGTCCGCCTCGATGGCTACCTGGCGGGCTCTTTCACCACCGGCTTCGGGCTCGCCGGTTGCTGCGGACGCAGGAAGGTCGAGCCAGCCTGCGTGGGCTTCTTGTTCGCCTTCGGTTTCTTGGGTTCGCGATTGCCGCGGTTGCGTTCTTTGGACACGGTCGTTCTCCTGGTTGGCGAAGCCCACGATGATCCGAAAACACGGTGGCGTAAACCTCTCCCGCCTGCGGCGGGAGAGGTCGAGGTGCGAAGCACCGAGGGTGAGGACGATCGGGTCGGCACCTAGCATGGAGAGCAGGGCGACCCGATCACCCTTACCCTCGCCGCTGACGCGTCTCGCGTCGATCCGCTTCGCTGCTCAACCCCGCCGCAGCGCGGGAGAGGTCAGAACCCCACCCGGTCGCCGCCCTTCAGCTTCAGCATCTCGCGCGCTTCCTTCGGCGTGGCAATCTCCAGGCTCAGCTCCTCCAGAATCCGGCGTATCTTCGCCACCTGCTCGGCATTCGACTTCGCCAACTGCCCGCGGCCGATATACAGGCTGTCCTCCAGCCCGACCCGCACATTGCCGCCCAGGATGCCGGCCATGGTGGTGAACGCCATCTGGTGGCGCCCCGCCGCGAGCACCGACCACACATAGTCGTCGCCGAACAGCTTGTCCGCCGTCTCCCGCATGAACATCAGGTTGCGCGGATCGGCGCCGATACCGCCCAGGATGCCGAAGATCGTTTGCACGAACAGCGGCGGTTCGACGATCTTCTGGTCCAGGCAATAGGCCAGGTTGTACAGATGCCCGGTGTCGTAGCATTCGAACTCGAAGCGCGTGCCGTGCGTCTTGCCGAGCCGCTCGACGATGCCGGAAATGTCGCGGAACGTATTGCGGAAGATGAAGTTGTCGGTGGCGTCGAGATACGGCTTCTCCCACTCATGCTTCCAGTGCTTCACCCGTCCGCCGGCGGGCGAGATGTTGAAGTTCATGCTGCCCATGTTGAGGCTGCACATCTCCGGCTTCGCCACCAGCGGCGCGGCGAGCCGCTCGTCCAGCGTCATCGTCAGGCCGCCGCCCGTGGTGATGTTCACCACCGCATCGACGTTCTGCTTGATGACCGGCAGGAAGCGCATGAACACGTTCGGATCGGGGGTCGGCGCGCCGGTGTCCGGATCGCGCGCGTGCAGATGGATGATCGCCGCGCCCGCCTCCGCCGCCTCGATCGCCCCGCGTGCGATCTCCTCGGGCGTGATCGGCAGATAGTCCGACATGCTGGGCGTGTGGATCGAGCCGGTCACGGCACAACTGATGATCACCTTGCTGGGCATCGCGCTATCTCCCAAGTCGCTGCGGCAACCGCGAGTTTGCTCCCGCGTGGCGCGATCCGCCAGGGGCCGGGATGGGCGCAAGCCGGGCGCTCGCCGTTTGCCGCGGCAGCCTGCTTGCCACCGCGGCGCCGGCTTGATTGACTGGCCGATGCGACCAACCAGCCCGGGGAACCGATGCAAGCTGCCCGCCTTGCCGTCGATATCGGCGGCACGTTTACCGACCTCGCGCTGGAGCATGCGGGACGCCGCACCACCATCAAGCTCCTGACCACGCAAGCCGCGCCAGAGCAAGGCGTGCTGGACGGCGTGCGCTCGATCCTGGCGGCGGGCGGAATAAGCCCCGCCGAGATCGGCATCGTCATCCATGGCACCACGCTGGCGACCAACGCCATCATCGAACGCAAGGGCGCACGCACGGCGCTGATCACCACGCAGGGCTTCCGCGACGTGATCGCCATGGGCAACGAGAGCCGCTACGACCAGTACGACCTGAACATCACGCTGCCGGAACCTCTGGTGCCGCGGCATCTGCGGCTGGTCGTGCCGGAGCGGCTGGACAACGAGGGGCATGCATTGCTGCCGCTCGACGAGGCGGCGGTGCGGGCGCTGCTGCCTGTGCTGCGCGACGCGGACGTGCAGAGCATCGCGGTCGGCTTCCTGCACGCCTTCGTCAATCCGCGCCATGAGCAGCGTGTGCGCGAGATCCTGGCGGAGGCGCTGCCGGACGTTCCCGTGTCGCTGTCTTCGGAAGTCTCGCCGGAGATGCGCGAATGGGAACGCTTCTCCACCACCGTCGCCAACGCCTATGTGCAGCCGATGATGGCGCGTTACCTGCGCAAGCTGGAAGCCGGGCTGCGCGGGTTGGGCGTCGCGGCGCCGCTGTTCCTGATGCTGTCGGGCGGCGGGCTCACCACGATCGAGACCGCGTGCCGCTTCCCGGTGCGCCTGGTGGAAAGCGGCCCGGCGGGCGGTGCGATCTTCTCGGGATCGATCGCGCGGCAATGCGGGCTGGCGAACGTGCTGTCGTTCGACATGGGCGGCACCACCGCGAAGATCTGCCTGATCGACGCTTTCAAACCGCAGACGGCGCGGGCGTTCGAGGTCGCGCGGGTCGGGCGGTTTCGCAAAGGATCTGGGCTGCCGCTGCGGATTCCGGTGATCGAGATGGTGGAGATCGGCGCCGGCGGCGGTTCGTTGGCGCATGTCGATACGATGGGCCGGATCGCGGTGGGGCCGGAGAGCGCCGGCGCCGACCCGGGACCGGCCTGCTACGGCCGTGGCGGCACGCACCCGGCCGTGACGGATGCGAACCTGGTGCTGGGGCGTTACGACGCGGCACGCTTCGCCGGCGGCACGATGCAGCTGGACAGCGCGGCGGCGCATCACGCGTTGGTGGCGGAGGTCGGTGCGAAGCTTGGACTGGCGGCGGATATGGCGGCGCTCGGCGTGGTGGAGATGGTCGACGAGAACATGGCGAATGCGGCGCGCGTGCACGCGATCGAATCGGGAAAAACCTATGCGGGGCGCACGCTGATTGCGTTCGGCGGCGGCGGGCCGGTGCATGCCTGCCGGGTGGCGGAGAAGATCGGCATTTCCCGGGTTCTGGTGCCGTCCGGCGCCGGGGTGGGCAGCGCCATCGGGTTCCTGCGCGCGCCGGTCGGCTACGAGGTTGTGCGCAGCCTGTACCAGCGGTTTTCCACCTTCGACGTGGCTGCGGTGAACGCGCTGCTGGCGGAGATGCAGGCGGAGGCGATGCAGGTCGTGGCCGCGGCCGGCTTCGGCGCGGCGACGACGGAGACGCGCACCGCGTTCATGCGCTATGTCGGCCAGGGGCACGAAATTCCGGTGCCGCTGCCGGCGCGACCGATGGCGGCGGAGGACGTGGCGACGGTGCGCGCGCGTTACGACGCGGAATACACCAGATTCTACGACCGGCCGGTACCCGGGTCCGACGTGGAGATCATGAGCTACGCCGTGGTGGTGACGACAGTCGCGGAAGACGTCGATGCGCTGCCGCTGGCGAGTGACCTGTTTGCGCCGGATGTCGCGCCGGCCGGCACGCGGTTGGTGCGCGACACCACGACCGGCGAACTCGCGTCGTGGTCGGTCTACGATCGGGTTGCGTTGGCGCCGGGCGCCGAGGTGGCCGGGCCGGCGATCATCGCCGAAGACGAGACATCCACGTTGGTCTGTCCGGGCTGGAGCGCGACGGTGAACGGACTTGGGTATATCGAGATGACGAGGGAGAGCGTGTGAGCTTGCCCCGTCATTGCGAGGAACGCAGCGACGCAGCAATCTCCGCCTGGCGAGCCGAGGCTCATCACGCAGGCGATTGCTGCGTCGCTGCGCTCCGCGCAATGACAGCGAATTGCCACGACCTGTCAGACGCGGCCGCTGATGGAGAGCTGAACTGATGTCCCACGAAACCAATGCGCTGGCGCAGATCCACCGGCAGATCATGTGGAACCGGCTGATCGCCGTCGTGGAAGAGCAGGCGCAGATCATGATCCGGACGGCGTTTTCCACCACGGTACGCGAGGCGGGCGACTTGTCGGCCGGCATCTTCGACCTGCAAGGCCGCATGATGGCGCAGGCGGTCACCGGCACGCCGGGTCACGTCAACTCCATGGCCGAATCCGTCGGGCATTTCCTGCGCAAGTTCCCGACCGAGGTCATGCGCGAGGGCGACCACTACATCACCAACGACCCGTGGCTCGGCACCGGCCACCTGCACGACCTGACCGTCGTCACGCCCGCCTTCCACCGCGGCCGCATCGTCGGCCTGTTCGCCAACACCGCACACGTCATCGACATCGGCGGGCTCGGCATGGGGCCCGAGGGCCGCTCGGTGTTCGAGGAAGGCCTCTACATCCCGGTGATAAAATGCTTCGACCAGGGCCGGCCGAACGAGACCTTCTTCGACTTCATCCGCGCCGGATCGCGCCTGCCGGTGGAACTGGAAGGCGACATCTATTCGCTATGTGCGTGCAACGACGCCGCCGCGCATCGGCTGGCGGAGATGATGGACGAATTCGAGATGGACAGCCTCGATCCGCTGGGAGAATTCATCTTCGACAGTTCGCATCGCGCCACGCTGGCCGAGATCGCCCGCATCCCGCGCGGCACCTACCGTGCGGAAATCTTCTCCGACGGCTATGAAGAGCCGGTGCGCCTCGCCGCGGCAATGACGGTGCGGGACGACGGCATCGAGGTCGATTACGCCGGCACTTCCGGCCTGTCGTCGCGCGGCATCAACGTGCCGCCCGCCTATTGCCGGGCTTATTCCTGCTTCGGCATCAAGTGCGTCGTGGCGCCGGAGATTCCCAACAACTGGGCCAGCCTCGCGCCGTTCCGCATGACGATCCCCGAAGGCTGCATCCTCAATGCACCGCGCCCGTATCCCGTATCGGTGCGGCACGTGATCGGCCACTTGCTGCCCGACCTGATGATGGGCTGCCTGCACCAGGCGGTGCCGGAGCGCGTCACCGCGGAAGGCGCCTCGGCGTTGTGGAATCCGCCGATGCGCGGTGGCGCGTCGGTGTCCGGCCAGGCGCGTGGCAACCGCCCGGTGCTGCCGGATTTCGAGATCATCACCTTCAACTCCGGCGGCACCGGCGCGCGGCCGACGCAGGACGGGCTGAATGCCACCGCCTATCCCTCCGGCGTGCGCACCATGCCGGTGGAGGCGACGGAGAACGTCGCGCCGCTGATCTTCTGGCGCAAGGAACTGAAGCCGGATTCCGGCGGCGCCGGCCGCACGCGCGGCGGCACCGGACAGATCATGGAAGTTGCTGGCAAGGGTGATCTTGCATTCTCCGTCAACGCGTCGTTCGACCGCGTGGCGCACGCGCCGAAGGGGCGCGAGGGCGGCTTGGACGGCGCCCCCGGCGCGGTGCATCTGAAGTCCGGGGTGCCGCTGCGGACGAAGGGCTTGCAGATCGTTCCGGACGGCAATCGCCTGATCCTGGAACTGCCGGGCGGCGCCGGCATGGGCGATCCGGCCACACGCGATCCGGCGCTGGTGGCGCGCGACGTGCGCGACGGGCTGGTGTCGGCCGCGAATGCCCGCGCGCTCTACAAGGTTGCGATGGGTGCCGACGGCGGCGTGGACCATGCGGCGACCCAGGCGCTGCGAGGCGCGCAGTAGCGGCTATGTAACAAACAGTTGCATTCGGCGGACCTTCTCGCCTAACCTCGAAAGCAACTGCCAACAAGAAGCTCGGGGCGCCGACAGGTGGACGCTGCCGGCAAACAAGGGGGCTCCATGGACGCGGCCATCGAAAAATCGGCCATGCGCAAGATCTACCTGCGCCTGCTGCCTTTCGCGGTTCTCAGCTATTTTCTCGCCTATATCGATCGCATCAACGGCAGCTTCGCCGGGCTGACCATGCGCGGCGATCTCCATCTGTCGGCCACGGATTTCGGTTTCGCCGTCGGCACGTTCTACTGGGGCTACTTCATCTTCGAAGTGCCCAGCAATATCGTGCTGGAAAAGATCGGGGCACGGGTGTGGATCGCCCGCATCATGATCACCTGGGGCATCTTCGCCGCACTCACGGCCGTGGTGGCCGGCACCACCAGCTTCGCCACCATCCGCTTCCTGTTGGGCGCGGCGGAGGCCGGCTTCTTCCCCGGCATCGTGCTGTATTTCACCTACTGGTTCCCGCAGCACCATCACGCCCGCATCGTCTCCGGCTTCCTGGTTGGGCTGCCGATCGCGGTCGCCGCCGGCGCGCCGGTTTCCACCGCATTGCTCGGGCTCGATGGCGTCTGGGGCCTGCGCGGCTGGCAATGGCTGTACATCGCCGAGGGCGTTCCCACCGTGCTGATCGGGCTGCTGACCTTCTTCGTGCTGACCGACCGTCCGGAGCAGGCGAGCTTCCTGACGGCGGAAGAAAAATCCTGGCTCACCGCCAAGCTGGCGTTCGAGCGTCAGGCCAAGGAAGCCATGCGGAAATTCTCGGTGTGGGAGGGATTCTTCAACCCGAAGGTGCTGCTGCTGGCGCTGAACTATTTCGGCATCGTCGTCGCCAGTCTCGGTGTGCTGTTCTTCGTGCCGCAGATCCTCAAGTCGTTCGGCCCGATCAGCAACATGACGGTCGGCTGGCTGACCATGATTCCCTACATCACCGGCGGCATCGGCCTGGTGGTCTGGGGCCGTATCTCCGACCGCATGAGTGAGCGGCGCTGGAACCTGCTCGGCGCCTGCGTGGTGTCCACCATCGGGCTGATCATCGCCGGCATGACCATGGGCACGTGGTGGGCGATGGTCGGGCTGTGCATCGCCACCTTCGGGTTCTACGGCTCGAAGGGGCCGTTCTGGTCGATGCCGCCGATGTTGATGACCGGTACCGCCGCGGCGGCCTCCATCGCGTGGATCAATTCGATCGGCAACCTCGGTGGCTTCTTCGGGCCGTGGTATGTCGGCGCGGTGAAGGACGCGACCGGCAGCTATGCCGGCGGGCTGTATGGACTGGCCTTCCTGTGCCTGATCTCCTCGGTCGTCTGCGCGTTGTGGCTGCACATCCCCAACGCCGTAACGGGCCAGGTACAGGCGGTCGGTTCGCAGGCGGACTAGCGGATCAACAACGCACCGGCGGCCCCGTGCCCTGTATGGACATGGCGCTATCGGCGTGCTGAACCCGGGCTTCCGTTCGGGAGAAGCCACGGCATGAGCCTGCATTGCGACCTGATCATCCGCGACGCCGCGGTGTTCGACGGCACCGGAGCGCCGCGCTTCACCGCCGATGTCGGCGTAACCGGCGATCGCATTACCGCGATCGGCGATCTGGGCGGCGCCAGTGCCGACCGCGAGATAATCGCCACCGGCCAGGCGCTCGCCCCGGGCTTCATCGATGCGCACACGCATGACGACCGCGCCGTGCTGTGCGGGCCGGCGTGCATGCTGTGCAAGATGTCGCAGGGCGTGACCACCGTGGTGGTCGGCAATTGCGGCATCTCGCTGTCGCCCGTGCGCATGCGCACCCGCCCCGTCCCGCCGCTCGATCTGCTCGGTGATGAATCCTGGTGGACCTTCGACAGCTTCGCCGCCTACGCCGAACGTCTGGCGCGCGATCCGTCACCGGTGAACACCTACGCGCTGATCGGCCACATGTCGCTGCGCGTCGAGGCGATGGCCGGCGACACCCAGCGTGCCGCCACCGACAGGGAAGCCGCGCACATGCAGCGCCGCCTGGCCGAAGCGCTGGCGCAAGGCGCGTCCGGTTTCTCCACCGGCCTGTATTACCCGCCGAACATGATGGCGCCGACCGACGAAGTGATCGCGGTGGCCGAAGCGTTGCGTGCCGCCGGCGGCGTGTACGTCACGCACATGCGCGACGAGGCCAACGACGTGCTGTTGTCGATCGAGGAGACCTTGCAGATCGGCCGCGCGGTGAACGTGCCGGTGGTGATCAGCCACCACAAATGCGCCATGCCGGAAAATTACGGCCGCTCGACCGAGACTTTGCCGCGTATCGAACAGGGTGCGCAGCGGCAGGCGGTGGCGTTCGACATCTATCCGTATCATGCCGGCTCCACCGTGCTGATGCCGCAGCGGCTACGGCCGGACGTGCCGGTGCAGGTCACCTGGTCGGTGCCGCATCCCGAAGTTGCCGGCCGCCTGCTGGACGACATCGCGCGCGACTGGGGCACCACACCACGCGAGGCCGCCGAACGACTGCTCCCCGCCGGCGCGATCTTCTTCCAGATGGATGAGCAGGATGTGCGGCGGATCATGCAGCATGGGTTGGCGATGATCGGCAGCGACGGGTTGCCGCACGACGCGTATCCGCACCCCCGGCTATGGGGCACGTTCCCGCGCGTGCTCGGCCATTACGCGCGCGATCTTGGGTTGTTCAGCACGGAAGCCGCGGTGCGCAAGATGACCGGCCACACCGCCGAGGTGTTCGGCCTGGTCGATCGCGGCGTGATCCGCGCCGGCGCCTATGCCGATCTCGTGCTGTTCGATCCCGCAACGGTGTGCGACGCCGCGACCTTCGACGCGCCGACCAGGCCGGCCGTGGGCATTGTCGAAACCTGGGTGAACGGCCGCAGCGCCTATGCGCACGGCGTCGGCGCCACGCCGGAGCGCGCCGGACGGTTGCTGACGCGGGCACGGTAGTCCCCGCCCGCGACGCGGACCACCGGACGTCTCTCCCACGCGACACGCGGGCGAGGTTTATTCAGCTCATTTCGTCGTTGTCTGCTGGCCTGCGGAAGCCGGGTCAGGCTGCGTCATCGGCAGCAGCTTGCCGTTCGTCGAGGTGTTGATCGGCTGTGGCGCGGTGACTCCCCGTTGGATCGCGGGACGCGGCCGCAGCGCTTCGGTGCGGCCAGGATTGGCGTGGCGCATCGCGCGTTGCAGCTTGTGCCAGTTGGTGATGTCTTCCTCGGTCACGTAGCCCTTCTTGTCGGCATCGATTTCCGTGAAATGGCGTGCCACCGTGGGGTAGCCGCCGCTGGCTTCCTGCAATGTCAGGTGGCCGTCATGGGCGAGATTGGCCTGGGCAAAGTGTTGCTGCCAGGTCAAGCGATGGTGTTGTGCGGCGACCGGAGCAGCGGCAGCCGGCGCGGGGGTCGCCGCGGCAGGGGCACCCGGGGCAGGGGCGGGCTGCTGGGGCGCGACGGTCTGCGCGTGCGCCTGGAGCGCGAACAATGGCAGGGCAAGCAGCATAGGCAGCAGGCGCATCGGGGTGGCTCC
>JBEKNT010000088.1:0-20207 GCA_049522565.1 Acetobacteraceae bacterium | reverse complement strand
CGCACCATGGGGGCCGTGTCGCGCATGGCAACCTACGCGACGGAACGTGCGCTGACCGCGGCCGGGCTGATCGGCGATCCGGTGCTGCGCGCGGGACGCACCGGCATCGCCTACGGGTCGTCGTTCGGCAGCCCGCAGCCCTACGTGGCCTTCGCCGAGCTGATGACCCAGGGCGCGTCGCGCAAGTTGAACGCCACCAGCTACATCCAGATGATGAGCCACACCGCCGCGGTGAATATCGGGCTGTTTTTCGGGGTGACCGGCCGGACGATCCCGACCTCGAGCGCCTGCACCTCGGGCAGTCAGGCCATCGGCTATGCCTACGAGACCATTCGCTGGGACCGGGCCGACATCATGCTCGCCGGCGGCGCGGATGAGCTGGACATCACCCAGGCGGCGGTATTCGACACGCTGTTTGCCACGTCGGTGCGCAACGACGAGCCGCACCGCACGCCGCGCCCCTACGACAAGGACCGCGACGGCCTGGTGATCGGCGAGGGCGCGACGACGCTGGTCCTGGAGGAGTACGAACACGCGCTGGCGCGTGGCGCGACCATGTACGCGGAGGTTGTTGGCTTTGGCACCAACACGGACGGCAGTCATGCCACGCAGCCGCAGGCGGAAACCATGGCGGTCGCGCTGCGTCTCGCCTTGCAGGACGCGCGGCTGCCGCCCGAGTCGATCGGCTACGTCAACGGCCACGGCACCGCGACAGAGTGGGGCGACATCGCCGAAACCGTGGCGACCGCGGCGGTCCTTGGCGCGCGTGTCCCGATCCACTCGCTCAAGAGTTATTTCGGCCACACGCTTGGCGCCTGCGGCGCGTTGGAGGCGTGGCTTGGTATCGAGATGATGCGCGAGGGATGGCTGGCGCCGACGGCCAACCTTGAGAACGTCGATGCGCGGTGCGCCGAGCTGGATTACGTGATGGGCGGACCGCGACGCGTGGAATTCGAGTATTGCATGAACAACAACTTTGCCTTCGGCGGAATCAATACCTCGCTGGTGTTCCGCAGGATGTAGGGTGCGCCGCTGCCGGGCGGGCCTGCTGCGCGGACTGGATGATCGACGAATCGGGCTCCCCGAGATCCGCCGTCGGCATCGGCTGGGATAATAAATGCCGGTTTATATCATCCACTCCGACCTTATGGAGCTGCCGCTACATCATCGATAATCTGCTTTTCGAGATTTCTGATCCAAAGATTGTAATGACCGTGAACCGTCGTAGCGGTCTGGAACAGGTTTCTGCTGGATTTCAATAATATCTGCAGTCTGGCCGGTGTGTAATATATGTCCACGGTAGCGGAGATTTTCCCGGCATCATGCGTCGCCTCCAGGTGGCCTGGCCCGACTGGAGTCATGACCCACTCCAACTGGCGGCCGGAATTGACGATCAGATCTCGGATGCGGTCCTGCGACATATGCTCGGCATTCGGCGGCATGGGGCGATCGACGTTGTCGATCGGCTCGTATCGCAGACAGCCTCCCAACAGCAATGCAAATGCCACCGCAAATACCGCTGCCAACCGCATCATTAGCTTCTGCCTTGCTGACTTTCTCTGAACGTATCGGTCATCAACTTGGCCTGTCAACCGTATTGTTCCACCCTGGCACCAGCCGGATTTGTCAGGCTTCAGACCATGGACGTCTGGCACATTCCTGACGCGGGCGGATTCCGGGATGGCCACTGCGGTAGCCGCGCTGCCTAACCTGAGCCGGACGCGCTGCCATTTGATCTAGGTCAATGCAATCTTGTTCCAACGGACGCCTAGTTTGATCCTTCTCGAATTGCAGCGACACGGCAGCAAAGGACCGGGACCATGTTCATACTCACGCGACGTGACAGCATGGCGCTGGCCATCGGGATTGGGATCGCGGCCACCGCCGGCCGGGCATCGGCCCAGCCATCCCGCAATGTGTTGGTTGGCGGCTTCGACGTTGGGCCGGGTGGCTACCCGGGCAACTTCAATCCGCTGGCCGCGACCGCCGGCTTCCAGTGGCTCAACCTGTACTACGACACGCTGGTACTCTACGACGGCAAGCTGGAAACCATCCAGGGTTCGCTGGCGCAGCGCGTCGAGCCCAATGCCGACAAGACGGCCTACACGTTCCACCTGTTGCCGGACGTGACGTGGCATGACGGCCAGCCATTCACCTCGGCGGACGTCGCGTTCACCATCGAATTGGCGAAGGACTCCCGCTCCGGCTCGATCTTCGCCTCGCGCCTGGGTGACATTGCCCGCGTCACGACCCCCGATCCGCTGACCGCGGTGTTCGAGCTGAGCAAGCCCAGCGGCGCGCTGCTGGACATCATCACCAAGCTGATGATGTTACCGAAGCATGCCCTCGAATCCCTGCCGCGCGATGGGCTGGACCGCAATCCGTGGTGGGTGAAGACGCCGATCGGCACCGGGCCGTTCAGCTTCGTGCGCTACGAAACCGACCAGTTCGTCGAGCTGAAGGCCAACCCCGCCTACCGCAAGGGCAAGCCGAAGCTCGACGGCGTGATCAACCGCTACTTCAAGAACTCGGCGAATGCGGTCGATGCCCTGCGTGCCGGCGAAATCCAGTTCAGCTATGTCGAGGCCGATGAGGCGCGCAGTTTCCAGGGCAACCAGGCGTTCCGCATCGTTCCCGGCAATTCCTGGGTGATGAACTATATCGGCTTCAATCACGCCACGTCGTTCTGGGCCGATGTGCGGGTGCGTCGCGCGGTGATGCAGGCGATCAACCGCCAGGCGTTGGTGACGTCGATCCTGAAGGGCGCGGCGGAGTTGTCCAACTCGGTGTACATCGCCGCCCCGGTGACGCCGGCGGACCTCGATCCGTATCCGTATGATCCCGCCAAGGCGCGGCAACTGCTGCAGGACGCCGGCTGGGACAAGATCAACGGCAGCAAGCCGCTGGCCTGGCTGACCTATTACAACACGCCGCTGGTCGAAAACCTGATGGCGGCGATGCAGGCGATGCTGGCGGAGGTGGGCATCCACGTCGTGCCGCGGCTGGTGGACGTCGCCACCTATAACGGCATCGTCTACGCCCGGCCGCCCGACCTGGCGCAGTTTCCGCTGGTCTATGCCGGCGCGCAGAACGGGCCGGAACCGGGCGCGATCAACATGTATATCAACGAGAGCCAGATCCCGCCCAATGGCGCCAACATCATGCGCATTCAGGACGCGGCGCTGAACACCGCGCTCAATGCGGCACTGGGCGAGCCCGACGACGCCAAGCGGATCGCCGGCTTCCAGGACGTGGCCCGCGTGTTCAACCGCGACCTGCCCTGGGCGCCGCTCTGGGTCGGCACGCGCTACGGCATCATCGCCTCGGACGTCGCGAACTTCGTCTGGACGCCGGCCCCCTCCGGCGGTGGCTACGACCAGCAGGCCGAGCGTTGGGCCTTCGCCGCGTGACCCGGCGTCGCGCCCGCGCGACGGTTAGCCGCCGCGCGTGAGCAATGCTGTATTACGTCGCCCGCCGCGTTGCCGCTGCCGGATTGATGCTGATCGCGCTCAGCGTCCTGATGTTCGGCCTGCTGCGGATGACGCCGGGCGATCCCGTGTCGGCGTATATCGATCCCGCGGCGCCGATGACCGAGGCCGACGTGGCGGCGCTGCGGCATCGGCTTGGTCTCGACCGGTCGTTGCCGGTGCAGTATCTGGCCTGGGCCGAGGCCGCGATCCACGGCGACCTCGGCTATTCCACCCAGCATGAACGCGCCCCGGTGCGCGCGCTGGTCGCCGAACGCGCCGGCCCGACCTTGTTGCTGATGGGCAGCGGCCTGTTGCTGGCGACGATCGGCGGCCTGTGCTTCGGCATCATCAGCGCAGTACGCGCCAACACCCTGCTCGACGTCGTGCTGGCCAGCCTGTCGGCACTCGGCATTTCCGCGCCGGTGTTTCTCGTCGCACTGATCGGCCTGTTCGTGTTTGCCGTTCGCCTCGGCTGGGCCCCGGCCGGCGGCATTGCCACCCCGGGCGTGCCGCTCACCCCCGGCGATGTGCTGGCGCATCTGGTGCTGCCCGCATCCGTCTTCGCCATCACCCAGATGACGATGACCATGCGCTTCATGCGCGGCGCGTTGCTGGAGGCGCTGGGCCAGGACTATGTCCGCACCGCGCGTGCCAAAGG
Organism: Acetobacteraceae bacterium; assembly: GCA_049522565.1. Classification (GTDB taxonomy): domain Bacteria; phylum Pseudomonadota; class Alphaproteobacteria; order Acetobacterales; family Acetobacteraceae; genus JASHVB01. The sequence goes on along the minus strand of JBEKNT010000088.1, from coordinate 16,079 downwards.
CGTGGCCGAGGTCTCGGTGATCCTCAAGCACGCGCTGCGCAATGCCTTGCTGCCGGTGGTGACCCTTGTCGGCGCCAGTCTCGGTGCCGCGGTGGGCGGCGCGATCTTCATCGAGAGCGTGTTCAACTGGCCCGGCATGGGCCTGCTGCTGGTGAACGCGGTCGAGGCGCGCGATTACCCGCTGATCATGGGGGCCGCGCTGGTGATCGGTGCCTGCGTGCTGATCGTCAACCTGCTGACCGACTTGCTCTACGCGGCGATCGATCCGCGGATCGCCCTGCGATGAGTGCGCGTCCATGACCCCGGCGGTGACATGGCGCGCCCACCCGCTGGCGCAGGCCGCCGGCCGCTTCGTCGGCAATCCCCTGGCGATGGCCGGGCTGATCCTGCTGCTGGCGATCCTGCTGCCGGTGATCTTCTACGGCATGCTGCCGGGCGTCGATCCCAACGCGATCGATCTGACCGCGCTGAACGCCCCGCCCGATGGCGCGCATTGGCTCGGCACCGACGGGGTCGGCCGCGACGTGCTGGCGCGCGTGCTGGAAGGCGGCCGCATCTCGCTGATCGTCGCCAGCAGCGCGGTCTGCGTCTCCATGCTGATCGGCTTCCTGGTCGGTGCGGTCGCGGCGCTCGGCGGCGCACTGGCGAACGCCGCGGCGATGCGCCTGACCGACCTGGCGATGACCTTGCCGCCGGTGGTGCTGCTGCTGGTGCTGGCCTCGATCGCCGGGCAGGGCATCGCACCGACCATCCTGGTGATCTCGCTGCTGTCCTGGCCGGTGCTGGCCCGGCTGGTGCGCGCCCGGCTGCTGGAATTGCGCGAGCGCGAGTTCGTCATCGCCGCGCGCGGCATGGGCGGCGGCGCCTGGCACATCATGACCCGGCACGCGCTGCCGAACTGCACCGACATCCTGATCGTGTTCGCAACCTTGCAGCTCGCCCAGGCGATCCTGGCCGAGGCCGGGCTGTCGTTCCTCGGCATGGGCATCCCGCCGCCGGCGGCGAGCTGGGGCAACATGCTGAACGGCGCGCGGTCCACCGTCGTGCTGGAACACTATCCCTGGCAGTGGCTGTCGCCCGGCATCGCCCTGCTGCTGACCGAGCTGGCGATCAATTTCATCGGCGACGGTTTGAGCAATGCGCTGAACCCGCGCTCGGAACTCGGCTGACATGGCCGCGCTGCTGGACATCGCCGCGCTGCGCACCGAGTTCGCCTCGCGCGGCGGTCCGATCGTGCCGGTGAACGACGTCAGCCTGTCGGTGCAGGTCGGCGAGACGCTGGCGCTGGTCGGTGAATCCGGCTGCGGCAAGTCGGTCACCGCGCTGTCGATCCTGCGCCTGCTGCCGCGCCGGGTCGGCCGCATCGCCGCCGGCAGCATCCGCCTGCAAGGCATCGACGGCGACCTGGTCACGCTGCCGGAGGACCGCATGCGCCACGTGCGCGGTGGCGCCATCGGCATGATCTTCCAGGAGCCGGCAACCTGCCTCAATCCGCTGCTGACCGTGGGCGAACAGGTTGCCGAGCCGCTGCGCATCCACCGCAACCTGTCGCACGCCGCCGCGGCGCGCGAGGCAGTCGCGACGCTCGCCAGTGTCGGCCTGCCGGGCGAGGACCATCAGGCCGGGCGTTACCCGCACGAACTGTCCGGTGGCATGCGGCAACGGGCGATGATCGCGGTCGCCCTGGCGTGCCATCCGCGCCTGCTGATCGCCGATGAACCCACCACCGCGCTCGACGTCACCATCCAGGCGCAGATCATGGAACTGCTGCGTGCGCTGCAACGCGAACTCGGCATGGCCATGCTGTTCATCACGCATAACTTCGCGCTGGTGGCCGACCTGGCGCACCGCATGGCGGTGATGTACGCGGGCCGCATCGTCGAACACGGCCCTGTCGCCGAGGTCTTCTCCCGCCCGCGGCATCCCTACACGCACGGCTTGCTCGCCTGCATGCCGCGCCTCGGCCAGGCGCATCGCCTGCGGGCCGGCAACCAGGCATTGCCAACCATCGCCGGCTCCGTGCCGCGGCTCGGCGCGCTGCCGGCCGGCTGTAGCTTCGCGCCACGCTGCACTCTGGCGACCGATGCGTGCCGGCATGACACGCCGCCTCTGACCACGGTGTCCGCCGACCATGCGGTGCGCTGCCTGCGCTGGGCCGAGCTATGAGCGACACGTTGTTGCAGGTTCGCGGCTTGACCAAGCATTTCGGCAATCGCGGCCTGTTCGGTCGTGGCCGGGTGGTGCACGCCGTCGAGGACGTGTCGTTCGACGTCGGGCGCGGCGAGGTGGTCGGCCTGGTCGGCGAATCCGGCAGCGGCAAGACCACCATTGCCCGCTGCGCCTTGCGCCTCACCGAGCCGACCGGGGGAGACATCCGCTTCGCCGGGTCCGATCTGCGCCGGCTGCCCCGCCGGGAGTTGAAGCAGCTCCGCCGGCGCCTGCAATACGTCTTCCAGGATCCGTTCGACAGCCTGTCGCCACGCATGACGGTTGCCGGGATTCTGACCGAGGGCCTGTCCATCCAGGGCATCGGGTCGCATGCCGAACGGCGCGACCGCGCGCTGCAAGCGCTGACCGCGGTGGAGCTGCCGCCCGACTCGATGGCGCGCTACCCGCACCAGTTCTCCGGCGGCCAGCGCCAGCGCCTGGGCATCGCGCGGGCGCTGGTGCTGCAACCGGATTTCCTGGTGGCCGACGAGCCGGTCTCGGCGTTGGACGTGTCGATCCAGGCGCAGATCATCAACCTGCTGCGCGGCCTGCAACAACGCATGGGGCTGGCCATGCTGTTCATCAGCCACGACCTGGCGGTGGTGGAGTATCTCAGCGACCGCGTCGTGGTGCTGTATCTCGGCCGGGTGATGGAGGTGGCGCCGACCGTCCGGCTGTATGAGGCGCCACAACACCCGTACACCCGGGCGCTGATGGCGGCGGTGCCGGTGCCCGATCCGGGTGCGCCGCACCGGGTCGCATTGCTGCGGGGCGACATTCCCAACCCGGCCAACCCGCCCTCCGGCTGCGTGCTGCATACCCGCTGCCCGTTCGCCACCGCGGAGTGCCAGCGTGCCGTCCCGCCACTGCGCGAGGTGGCGCCGGGCCACGCCAAAGCCTGCTGGCGTGACGATCTGCCGGCGTAGGGCATTGGACCGGCCTGGACAGCAACGCCGGCCACCGCCCGCCATCGCCGGGGCGTGCGGTGGTGGTCAGGCCCGGCCCCATGCGCGCCCGGCCAGGGCGGCGCGGCGTGCCGAATTGGTGCATGGGCTTCTTGCCGCGCGTCGCGTCCCGCAGGCCGGCGTGAGGCGACAACGGCCAGTCCGTCCCGCTTGCCAGGGGGGCATCGCCGGCGATGGCATGGGCGCGATTTGCCTCCCGCCGCGCCGGTCCGATTTGGTGCATGGGCTTCTGCCGCCGTGCAGTGCGGAGGCGGACGCTGGGCTGACGGACCGCGATCGTATCCGGGGCGTGACTGCCCGCTTCCGCCATCATCGTGCCGTGCCGAATTGGTGCATGGGCTTCTTGCCGCACGCGTCGCGGCGCGCGCCGGTCGCGGCGAAACACCGGCGAGGCAGCACCGCTTGGCATGGGGTGGCGTCGCCACGGATGGCATCGGGACAAATTGCTGCCCGCCGCGCCACCCCGTCCTGGTGCATGGGCTCCTGTCGGTCTTCGGCGCGCCGGCGGCCGCTGGGCTGGCGGCCGCCGATCCGGTCCCGGATGGTCCGATGGTCCGGCTGGTTCCCGCCATCGTTGTGCCGTGCCGAATTGGTGCATAGGGGTCTTGCATGCTTGGCGCGAGACGATCCGATTGCGGAGGCTGAGCGTCGGCGTCGCCGCGAATTGGTGCATGGGGTTTTGCCGCTGCTCTTCGCCACCGGCATGGTTGGCCGTTGGCTCGGCGAAGCAAGCAAGAAAATTTCGCCACAGATGCACACAGATGCACACGGATGGGACAGTGCACACCGCACCGGCGCTGCTCATCAGGCCCGGTCGGGCGGTTCTTGCCGTGAACGAGCACGCCGGACCCCGGCCCATCAGCGTGCATCTGTGTGCATCTGTGGCAAAATTTTCTTGCTTGCTTTGCCGCACGCTGCACCGCCCCCGCCGACGAGTGGCACGGCGTGGCATGCCACCGGGTCCTGGGGTGATGTGCGTCACCCCCGGGTCCAACGTCCGGGGGCAGGCTCTGCGCGGGGTGTCTCCGTCGCGGCAGCGGTTGGTCCGCCGTGCCGGGCAGCCAGCCAATTGGTGCATGGAGTTCTGCCTCCGCAGTCCGTGACCCGGTCGCGCTGCATGACCGGGGTTGCGGCGGACTGGCACAGCAGCCCGTTCTGATGCTTGGGGTTCTGCCACCGCGCCTGCATGGTGCGAGGCGGGCCCGGGGCCCGGATGCTGCATGATCGCGCCGCATCGAGGGGGCGTTGCTGCATGCTCGACGGCAACCGTCGGCCGAGCCAACGCCTTTTGCCTGCGCGGCGCGCGCCGCGATTCGCCTGGCCGGCCAACCGTCGCGCGTACGCCGCCGCCACGCTGCCCGGCGCGTGCCGGACTCTGCCGTCCGGTCGGACCCCTGCCCGCTTCTCATGCCATGTCGCTGGCTGGTGGTCGTCATCGGCCCGGAGCGTTCCTGGTTCGTTCAAGGTGGGCAGCCCACGCGCGGACGGCAAGACCGCCGGCTGGGAACGCTTGTGCCCGCGCCGCCGCCTGTCGCTTGGTCGCACTGTCCGGTGCGGACCCTCGATGATTGCGTGGCTCGCGCCGGGTCCGGCTTGCACCGCGCCGAGCCCCAGGGCGGCGCCTGGCACCGCCGGGGACGCCGATCGCTGCCCAGAGCAGGGATTAGCTGCCGCTCGTGTCCAGCGGCACGAACCGTCGAAAGGCATGATTAACCTTGGGATGCGCGAGCGTTGCCCCGCATCCAGGATCGGCGGTTGGATTCCCATGGGTGTGGGTTCGCAACGAAAACCGATGGTTCTGGATACGGTCTTCGGCAGACCAGAAATCGAGGTTGGAGGCCAGCTTCTGGCGGCCGTCAGCGAGAGGGGCCTCTGAACAGCAGTCCGGCCCCAAGACTTCAATCGGCCGATGCCCGATCGACATGGCAAGGCTGATGCTTCGCGACGTGCCAGCCATGGCTTGAGCGTCGGCAGCGGCTACCGCCGGAATCGACCCAAAGCGGGCACCTAGCACCTCTGCACAGGGGTCTTGAGCGGTTCGACGTAAGCGCCCGCTAACGTGAGCTGCGCCTCGCGGTCGGCAACGCTCGTGATACTGCGCGGCATGTCAGGCTGACTTGCGACCAGTTTGGATCGGTCCCGCTGGCTACGCTCGGCGGCCCACAGGGCGAGCTCGGCCCCATGCGCATTGTCAATCGTTATCATCATCCGTTGCACGACAAGAATCTTTTGGCGAGTTGGCCGGCGATCGGTATGATCTTCATAAGAATACATCACACGACCTGGAGCGCGCGATGCCTCAGCCGCTTGCCGCCCTACACGGCCCTCATTGGTCCCGCTACAGGCCGAAACGTTGGGTCTGCCCACTGGTCGCCTGTCTCTCCCTTTCGCTTGCCACTCCCAACCGTCTGTCAGCGCAGGCCGCCAACCAGCCGCCGGATGGGGCGGCCGCGGTGCCGCCATCCTTGAATGCCGCCGCACCGGACGTGGTGCTGCCGCCAGTCGACGTGGTGGCCTCGCGGGAAGACCTGCTTGGAAGTGCTGCAACCGCCAGCCAGGGAACGGTCACGCAGGAGGAACTTGACCTGCGCCCTGTGTTTCGTGTCGGGCAACTGTTGGAGTCGGTGCCAGGACTGGTGGTGACTGTTCATTCAGGGGAAGGCAAGGCGAACCAGTATTTGATCCGCGGTTTCAACCTGGATCACGGCACGGACTTCGCCACCTACGTTGACGACATGCCGATCAACGAACCGACCAACGCCCACGGCCAGGGCTACTCGGACGTCCATTTCCTGATGCCGGAGCTGGCCGTGGGGATCGATTACACGAAAGGGCCGTTCTACGCCGACATTGGCGATTTCGGTGCGATGGGATCGGCGCATATCAAAGTGGCGGATGAGATCCCCACGCAGATGTCGGTCAGCGCCGGAACGCTGCGCGACGACCGGGAGTTCTTCGGCGGCACCGAGCATCTGCCGAACGGCGACCGGCTTCTCGGGGCGCTCAGCGTTGGGCATTACGATGGCCCATGGTCGCACCCGGACGACTATAACAGCTACAACGGCACGGTTCGCTACACACATGGCGACCAGACCGACGGCTTCGACCTCATGGCGATGGCCTACCATGGTGCCGGCAACCTGACCACAGACCAGCCGGTCAGCGCGTTTCAGCAAGGATTGATCAGCCGCTTTGGCACGCTCGATCCATCGGATGGCAGCTACGCGGAGCGCTTCAGCCTGAACGGCCATTACTATGTCAGCGGCGATGACTGGACGGTCGTGACCAGCGGCTACATCATCCATTACCAGCTCAGGCTACGTAACGACTTCACCCATTACCTGTTCGACCCGGTTCAAGGCGACGAGGAACAGCAGGACGAGACCCGCTTCACCGCCGGCGGCCAGACGGTCTACAAGCGGTCCGATACACTGTTTGGCTTCCCGACAGAAACCGAATTCGGCCTGATGGGCCGGCATGACAACGAATATATCGACCGCCGTCACGACCAGAACGGCGTCGTGCTGCCGCAATGCGACACACCCCCGTTCGTCGGCGGCCTCTATGTGTGCGCCGCCGACCGCGTCTCGGTCGCCGACGTTGGCGTCTGGATGAGCAACACGACGCACTGGACTTCCTGGTTCCGCACGATCGTGGGCCTGCGCGAGGAGTATGCTTCTGGCCTGGACCACGACCTGATCACCGGCTCGACCGGCTATGCTTCCCAGGCCATGCCCCAGCCGAAAGGCAGCGTGGTGTTCGGACCCTGGGCGAAAACAGAATTCTATGTGAGCGCCGGCCAGGGTTTTCATAGCAACGACCTGCGGGGCGTGATCGAAAATCTGCCACTGGCTGGCGTCAACGCGACCGGGAACACGCCCTTGCTGACCAGGATCACCAGCGAGGAGGTCGGGATCCGCAGCGACATCATTCCCCGCACCAACCTGACTGTGGCGGTGTTCCGCGAGAATTTCGCCTCGTACCTGACCTATGACCAAGACCTGGGCAACGACGATGCGGGGCCGCCGGCGCAGCTGCTGGGCACGGAACTCTCGGCACTGATCAGGCCGTTTCCATGGATGGAGCTGAGCGGCGACTTCAATTTCACCCATAGCCGCTACACGGCCAACAACCCGGCGCAATATGGATTTTCCGGCCTCTATATTCCAAATGCCCCGAGCTATATCGGGTCGTTTGGTGTCCTGATCGACCATCTGGGCCCGTGGTTCGGCGGCGCCGAACTACGTTGGCTTGGTCCCTATCCGCTGCTGGCGGACAACTCGCTTCGTTCGCCCGGCTATAAGGAGGTGAACCTCGTGGCCGGCTACAAGTTCAACGACAGCATGAAGATTCAGCTCAGCATCTACAACCTGTTCAACACGAATGCATACGCGATGCAATACGCCTACGAGTACCAGGTCAGCCCGACCGCGGCGCCGCAGACCGGGGCCACCTATCATCCGCTGGAGCCGCTGTCTGCGCGCCTTACCGTTACCGTTTTGTTTTGAAAGCGCGGCACTCGGCGTTGCCCCAGATCACACGTCGGCGACGAGGCTGTTGCAACGCTTCGCGCAGTCACTCGTGCACGCTGTACCGAAGTCGGAAGGCACGATTTTTGCCCAAAGCCTGGCTGTGGTGACGGCCTATTCGTTGGCCGGGACGAGTGTCAGCCGGTCATAGCCCTTCCAGCGGTACAGGATCGCGGAGAAGCCCCACGCCAGAATGAAAATCCCTATCACGGCAAAGCCGACGTTTGTCAGATCGTCATTCAACGCGGACACGACCGACCAGCCACCGCCTTGCAGGCCGAGTTGGTCAACCAGCAGGCCGAGCGCCTCGATGCCGCCGATCAACAGCGCAACCAGCACCGATGCCGCGGTGATGGTCAGGTTGTACCAAAGCTTGCGCAGCGGCTGGACGAAGGCCCAGCCGTATGCCCCCACCATCAGCACGCTGTCCGTCGTGTCCACCAGCGACATGCCCGCGGTGAACAGCGCCGGAAAGGCCAGCGTCTGCCACGGCGACATGCCCTGCGCCGCCTGCGACGCCGCGATGCCAAGCAGGCCGACCTCGGTGGCCGTGTCAAAGCCCAACCCGAACAGGAAGCCGAGCGGGTACATATGCCAGCTTCGCGTGATGGACCGGAACAATGGCCGGCACAACCGTGCCAGGAGCCCGCCTCCAGCGTCCAGTGAGTCCATGCCTGCGGCATTCAACGCCCCACCGCGCGCGACATGCCGGAAGCTGCGCCAGACGCCGCGCAGGATCACCAGATTGAGAAGTGCGATCAGCAACAGGAATGCGGCCGAAACCGCCGTGCCGATTATGCCGCCGATGGTCTTGAAAGCCTCCAGACGCCCGTGCATCGCAGACGTCGTCGCGGCGATCGCCAGGGATGCCAGGATGACGATGGTGGAATGGCCGAGCGAGAAAAAGAACCCGACGGCAACCGGCTGCTTGCCCTCCTGCATGAGCTTGCGCACGACGTTGTCGATTGCCGCGATGTGATCCGCGTCCACGGCGTGGCGCAGCCCAAAGACCCAGGCGAGCAATGCGAGGCCCAATAAGGCCTGCTGGCCGGCGAACGCCTGCCATGCCCAGACCCACGCCGCGATGTTGGCGGCGATCAGCAACGCGTAGAGGCCAGCCGAGCGCCGCCACATACCGGCTCCCAAGCGGGCTGCGTTCCTCGTTTGCGCGACCATCCTGCATCATACCTTTCGGCCTGCTTCTCATATAGGATTGCAGGGCTTCCACCTTGCCGGCAAGGGACCGGGCAGCCACGCAATCGAACGGGGAGAGCAAGCGATGCAACGGATCACCATCACGATCGATGACGACCTGCTGAAGGCGGTCGATGGGTTGATGACTCGGCGCGGCTATACCAGCCGGTCCGAGGCCTTTCGCGACATTGTGCGGGATATGGTGGACCGGCAGAGCGCAGCCGATCCGAAGGCTGCGTGCATCGCAACGTTGAGCTACGTGTTCGACCACGCGACGCGCGATCTGGCCAGCCGGCTGACCCACGCGCACCACGATCACCACGATCTGTCGGTCGCGAGCATGCATGTACACCTCGATCATGCGGCCTGCCTGGAAGTGTCCGTGCTACGCGGGCCTTCGGGTGCCATCACGGCATTCGCAGATACCCTGGCAACTCAGCGGGGTGTGCGGCATGCAGATTTGCATCTGGTCCCGATCGGCATCTCAACGGCCCGCCACAAGCACGGGGACCACGTCACAGAGCACGTCCATCTTCATGCCTAGGACGGCACGGGAGGTAGTCTATGCGGCGTATTATGTGCCGGCTCCTCTCCATCCTGATGTGGCGCTCGGGATTGGCGGTTGGGACATCGCATCCGCCTGTTCCAGCCGGTCAAACCCGCTGTCCCGAAGTACTAGTCCCGAGCGTCCGCTTTCCACCGAGGCTGTGTAAAAACGCCCCTGCGTAACGATTCGGCGCAATAATTTGCTGCGTTCGCCCGAGGGAACCATTAAAACGGAAGAGTCCTGCGCGACAGAAGGCAACGACGGAAGAATATTCTGCGGTCCAATCGCAGCGTTGAGTTTTTACACAGCCTCCACCCATTGCAGACCTTCGCCCGCCATGACGAGGCGGCATCGCAGCCAATCGCGACCGTGCTGATCGCCGACCATAAACTTGCTGACATATCCGTCGAATACGAGCATCAACACCATCCCATCAACGTTTCCCGAACAGGCCCACCCCCATGCAAGACGGCATTCACGGTTTCTGGGTCGCCGCGGCGACGCCGCTCGACGCGACCGGCGCAATCGACACCAAAGTGCTCGGCGATCACGCCCGCTCCCTGTTCGCCCGCGGCTGCGATGGCGTGGTGCTGTTCGGCACCACCGGCGAGGGCCCCTCGTTCACCGCGGCAGAGCGTATCGCCGCCGTCCATGCATTGCTCGGCCAGGCCGTCGGCCCGGACCGTCTGGCGCTCGGTGTCGGCTTTCCCGCCATGCACGACGCCGCCGGCCTGTGCCGCGACGCCCTCGCGCTCGGCCTGACCCAGGTCCTCGCGCTGCCGCCGTTCTTCTTCCGCGACGTGACCGAGGACGGCCTCGTCGACGCCTTCGCCAGCCTGCTCGACCGGGTGAACGACGATCGCCTGCGCCTGACGCTGTACAACATCCCCCAGGTCTCCGGCGTCGCCGTCCCCCCCGGCACTGCCGCGCGATTGCGGGAGCGCTACGGGCACCTGGTTGCCGGCGTGAAGGACAGCAGCGGCGACTTCGCCCAGTTCCGCGCCTTCCGCGCCGCCGCGCCGGACCTGGCCATCACCACCGGCAGCGAACCCGACATCGGTCGCGCCCTCGCCGAGGGCGGCGCCGGCACGATCTGCGGCATGGGCAACGTCGCGCCCGACCTGGTGCGGGCGATGTTCCGCCCCCACCCGCCGGTGCAGCAGATGCAGGCGGCCTGCGGGCTGATCAGCGGGCCGTTCATCGCGCTGCTGAAAGCGATGCTGGCGGCGCAGACCAATCAACCCGGCTGGCTGCGCGTGTGCCCGCCGCTGCGCCCGGCCACGCTGGCCGATGGCACGCGACTGCTGGCCCAGCTCGACGCCCTGACCCGGCAATCCGCCGCGTAAACGGCGCGAGGCCGGCCCGATCCCCACGGCTCGTCTCGCATGTCATAAGCGCGCCCACGCCAAGCAAGCAAAGCTTTTAACACGGAGAAGGCCGAGAGCCACGGAGCGCCACGGAGAAGGGTTTGCTGGCACGGCGCGATGCGCCATAACAAATCCTCCGTGGCCTTCCGTGGCTCTCGGCCTTCTCCGTGTTAAAAGCTTTGCTTGCCGCCCACCGGCACCGGCAATGCGATGGGACCCCCAAAGGCGGCGTCCAGTCCAGCCAACGCGATCCTCCCGATCGAGCCCCACCAGCACAGCGCGCCTTTGCCCCCCGCGCGCTGCTTGATCCAAATCAATGCCGGTTCGGGTTGCCGCGTCCAGCATGCCGGACAACCCAGGCGCGTCGCATGAAGCAGGTGCGGCGCAGCAGAAATCGGCAAGGAGACCGCTCCATGATCGGACGCCGCACCCTGTTGACCGGCACCGCCGCAGTGCTGGCCATGCCCGCCATCGTCCAACGTGTCGGCGCGCAATCCGCGTTCGACTGGAAGCGCTACAAGGGCCAGACGATCGTCGTCAGCCTGACCAAGAACCCGCGCGCCGACAACCTCCAGCAGCACCAGAAGGAATTCGAGGATCTGACCGGCATCCACGTCGAGTCAGAGCAGATGCCGGAGCAACAGCAACGGCCGAAGATGGTGATGGAACTGGCGTCCGCGCGGCCCAGTTTCGACGTCACGCACTTCTCGCTGCACGTCTCCAAGCGCGTGGTGGGCACCGGCAAGTGGCTGGTGGACATGCGCGACTATCTTAAGAACCCAGCCCTGACCGCGCCCGACTACGACTGGGCCGACATGAGCCCCGGCGCGCTGCGTGCCGCGACCCAGCCGGACGGCCGCATCGACAGCCTGCCGCTGGAGACCGATATCTGGCTGATCTACTACAACAAGCAGATCTTCCAGCAGAAAGGCCTGCCGTTCCCGAAAACCTTCGACGAGATGCTGGCCACCGCGCGCAAGATCAACGACCCCGCCAACGGCATCTACGGCTTCGTCGGCCGCGGCGTAAAAAACGCCAACGTCCCGGTGTGGACCAGCATCCTGCTCGGCCAGGACCAGGAGACCGTGACGCCGGACGGCAAGACCCTGCTCACCGACACGCCCGCCGCGATCTGGGCCGGCGAGATGTACAAGTCCCTGCTGCGGGAATGCGCCCCACCCGGCGTCGTCGGGTTCAATTGGAACGAGTGCCAGACCAGCTTCATGCAAGGCAAGGTGGGCATGTGGATGGATGGCGTCGGCTTCACGCCGCCACTGCTGGATCCGAAAGTCTCGAAGATCGTCGATCACGTCGGCTTCGGGCTGATGCCGGCCGGCCCGAAGGCGCATGCCTGTCCGGTGTTCACCGACGCGCTCGGCATCCCGGTCGAAAGCAAGGTGAAGGAAGCCGCGTATCTCTACTGCCAGTGGGCCACCAGCAAGCCGATGCTGCTCAACCTGGTCAACATGGGTGGCGGAGCCTCGCCTCGCCTGTCCACCTACAATGACCCCACGCTGATGGCGCACAGCCCGTTCGGTCAGGAATGGCTCGCGACCTTGCTCACCAGCATGAAGATTGCGCGCTCGGGTCTGCCCGAGATCGTCCCGGTGACCGAGTTCCGCGACGTTATCGGCATCGCGCTCAGCAACATGATCGGCGGCGCCGACGTGGCCACCGAGCTGCACGCCGCCACGGCCGCCTTCAAGCCCATCCTGGAGCAATCGCTGAAGACCTGAACCGGAGCGCAACCGCCACCGCCCGACCGGACTCCTCGCCATGAGCGCAACGACCGCAGGCGTGCAGGCCATTCCGCGGCATCAGCCGACCGGGCGGCGGAACTACGCCCGCAGCTACTGGCTGTTCGCCCTGCCCGCCGCGGTGGTGGTGGTCGCGGTCATCCTGTTCCCCTGGGTGTTCACCCTGGTGATGTCGGTGGCCGACTGGAAGGTGTCCGGCAACGTCTATTTCGTCGGACTCGGCAACTACGAGCACCTGTTCAAAGACCCGCGCTTCCTGTGGGCCGTGGTGCGCACATTGTATTTCACCACCGCCGCGGTCGTCGTGCCCATGGTGATCGGCATCTGGGCCGCGGTCTGCTTCGCCTCCAACTTCAAGTTCCGCGGCGCGGCGCGCACCATCTTCATCATGCCGATGATGGCCACCCCGGTGGCCATCGCGCTGGTCTGGACGATGATGTTCCACCCGCAACTCGGTGTGCTGAACTACCTGCTCAGCCTGGTCGGCCTGCCACCGTCGAGCTGGGTCTATAACAGCGCCACCGTCATCCCCACCCTGGTGATGGTCGAAACCTGGCAGTGGACGCCGCTGGTCATGCTGATCGTGCTCGGCGGCATCTCCAGCCTGCCGATCGACCCCTACGAAGCGGCGGTGATCGACGGCGCCAATGGCTGGCAAATGTTCCGCTACATCACCCTGCCGCTGGTCTGGCCGTTCATCGTCGTCGCGGCGGCAATGCGCATCATCGATGCGCTGAAGGCGTTCGACACGATCTTCGTCATCACCAACGGCGGCCCCGGCACGTCGAGCGAAACCATCAACATGCTGCTCTACCAGACGGCATTCGGCTACTACGATTTGGGCTACGCCTCCGCCATGGTGGTGGTGTTCTTCGTGCTGATCCTGCTGCTGACCGGCGTGCTGCTGCGCATGCGGAAGTGGGAGCACGGCATATGACGACCCAGGCAGCCGTCCGAGGCGATCAGGCGACGAAACCCGCCGTCACGCTCGCGGCGGCGGAGCTGCGCGCGGTCAATCCCTACCGCTACCGGCGCTACCTCAACCGGATCGGCCTCTACGCCTCGGTGATCATCCTGATCTCTCCGGCCATCCTGTTCTTCTTCTGGATGCTGTCGCTGTCGCTGAAGAACGAGATCGACAACACGGCCTATCCGCCGGTGTTCATCCCGCATCCGCCGACCCTGGCGAACTTCATCGACGTGTTCGCCAAGAACAACTTCCTCCTCTACGGCATCAATTCGGTCATCGTGTCGTTCTCCGCTACCGGACTGGCACTGCTGCTGGGCGTGCCGGCCGGCTACGGCATCGCCAAGACCAAGGCCACGCAGGCGGCCGTGCTGATCCTGATCGCGCGAGTCACCCCCGGCCTGTCCTACCTCATCCCGCTGTTCCTGATGTTCCAGTGGTTCCACATGCTGGGCACGTTGACGCCGCTGATCATCACCCACCTGGTGATCACGGTGCCGATCGTGGTGTGGATCATGATCGGCTATTTCGAGGGCCTGCCGGTCGATTTGGAGGAGGCCGCGCTGGTGGACGGCTGCAACATCTGGCAGGCGTTCCGCTATGTCGCGGTGCCGCTCGCCCGGCCCGGCATCATGGTCGGCATGATCCTGTCGTTCATCTTCAGTTGGAACAACTTCATCTTCGGCGTCGTGCTGGCGGGCCGCACCACCCGCACCTTGCCGGTCGCGGTCTACAACGTGCTCACGTTCGAACAGATTTCCTGGGGCCCGTTGGCCGCCGCCGCGCTGGTGGTGACGGCGCCCGTGCTGCTGCTGACGCTGCTGATGCAGAAGGAGATTGTCGCCGGGCTGACAGCGGGAGGCGTGAAGGGTGGCTGATCCTCGCAGCGACATGGCCTCGACCGTCCGGTCAGACATGGCCTCGATTGCCCGCACAAACACGGCATCGGTCGGCGTCGATGTCGGCTCCGGCAGCGTGCGCGCCGTGGTGTTCGACCATACCGGCCTCCGACGTGCCGAGGTCGTGCGCCCGATCCAGCAGTGCAACCCGCGTGGCGACTTCTACGAGCAATCCTCGGCCGACATCTGGCAGCAGACCTGCGGCGCGGTGCGTCAGGCGGTCGCCGAATGCGGCCTGCCTCGCGACGCGATCAGCGGCATCGGCTTCGACGCGACGTGCTCTCTGGTGGCGGTCGGCGCGGGCGGAAAACCTGTGTCGGTCGCCGAGGACGCCGATCCCGCGCGCGATATCGTCATGTGGATGGATCACCGCGCCGTCGCGGAAGCCAACGCGATCAACGCCACCAACGATCCGGCGCTCGCCTTTGTCGGCGGCGAGGTCAGCGTCGAAATGGAATTGCCGAAACTGCTATGGCTGCGCCGGCGCTTTCCCGACCGCTACGCCGCCGCCTGGCGCTTCCTCGATCTCGCCGACTATATGGTCTGGCGAGCCAGCGGCGCCGACGTGGCCAGCGTGTGCACGCTGACCTGCAAGTGGAACTACCTGGCGCACGAGCGCCGGTTCAGCGACAGCCTGCTGGCAGCGGTCGGCCTGACCGACCTGCTGCCGAAAATCCCCACCGACATCAGGCAGCTTGGCTCGCCCGCCGGAAGCCTGTCGCAACACAGCGCGGCCGAACTGGGATTGCCGCCCGGGACCGCCGTCGCGACGGGTATCATCGACGCCCATGCCGGCGGTCTCGCCTTGCTCGGCGCCGCGCCCGAGGGCGGACTCGCCATCATCAGCGGCACCTCCTGCTGTCACCTCGTGAACAGCAGAACGCCGGTGATGGTCCCCGGAGTCTGGGGGCCGTATTTCGGCGCGATGCTGCCGGGCTGGTGGCTGAACGAGGGCGGCCAGAGCGCCGCCGGCTCGCTGATCGACTGGACGCTGCGCCAGAGCGACGCCTGGCCGGCGCTGCAAGCCGCCGCGACCGCAACCCATCGCAGCGTCTATGCCATGGCGAACGCGTGGGTCGCCGCGTTGCAGGCGCGCGAACCGGAACCGACGCGGCACCTGCATGTGCTGGCCGACCACCACGGCAACCGCTCGCCGCGCGCCGATCCGGCCGCGCGCGGCATCATGGCGGGGCTATCGCTGGAACATGGTCCGGACGCGCTGGCCCGTCGCTATCTCGCGACGGTGCAGGCGCTGGCCTACGGCACGCGGCACATCACCGACTCGCTCAATGCCGCCGGACACCGCATCCAGCGCGTGCTGATGTGCGGCGGCGGTGCGCGCAACCCGCTGCTGCTGCGCGAGCATGCCGACGCCACCGGCTGCGACCTGTTTCTGGCGAGCGAAGACGAGGCGGTGGCGCTCGGAGCAGCGGTGCTGGCGGCCGCCGCATCGGGTGCCTTCCCGGACCTGCAAAGCGCCGCTGCGGCGATGGTGCGTCCCGGCGGCGTGGTGCGCGCCGATCCGGCGCGGCGTGCATTCCACGACGCGAAATACGCGGTCTATCTCGCGCTGTACGACGACTGGTGCCGCTACCGGCGGATGATGCCATGAGGGGAAGAAGAATCGCTCCCCCTCCCCTTGTGGG
>JBEKNT010000087.1:0-19237 GCA_049522565.1 Acetobacteraceae bacterium | reverse complement strand
CCGCCGGGAGGAGGCGTTCTGCCGGGAGCAGGACGGGAAGCCGGGGAGCAACTGGGATTGGCAGAAGATGGGACGGGAGGCGCTCCGCCGGGTGCTGGGGTTTTTCATCGGCGAAGTGGCGGAGGATCCGTCCGATACGTTGCAGGAACTATACGCGCCGGCCGCGGTTGCCACCGGGCCGCCCTGAACCCAGCGCACACATCGCCGCAAAGCTCGCACGGGACCGGATCATGGCCGGCGCCAAGCCTTGCGGCTCAACGATCCCGCGGTGCCGCAGCGCGGCGCAGCCGATCGTTGATCGCCAGGCCGAGCCCGGCCTCCGGCACCGGCATGACCGCGATCCGCGTCAGGCCGCGGCGCGGCGCCTCGGCGTCGAGCCAGCGCAGCCCGGTAAACAGCCGCGCGGCGGCCTCGGTCAGGTCGCCGTGTTCGCTCAAGTTGAACGCGACGCGCGCGCCGGGCAGCGGCGGACCGAAGGCGAGCAGGGCCTCGTGGGGATGCAAGTCGCGCGCGTGCAGGCGAACGGGAAGGGCAGGGGCGTAGTGCGAGGCGAGCATGCCCGGCGACCGCGCCACCGAACCCGCTCCGGAGCCATGGGCGACCGGCCCGATCAGCGCCGCGATCGCCTCCAGGGTCGTGCCGCCCGGACGCAGCAGCGTCGGCTGGTCGCCGCTCAGATCCAGCACCGTCGATTCGACCCCGACCGGGCATGGCCCGCTGTCCAGCACCGCGTCGATGCGGCCGCCCAGCTCCTGCATGACGTCCGCGGCGGTGGTCGGACTGACCTGACCGGAGCGGTTGGCCGAGGGCGCCGCGACCGGCCGCCCCACCGCGCGCAACAGCGCCAGCGCGGTCTGCGGCGCCGGCACACGCACCGCCAGAGTGTCCAGCCCGGCGCCGGTCAGCAGCGCCACCGGGCAATCGGGCCGCCGCGGCAGCACCAGCGTCAGTGGGCCTGGCCACAGCGCCGTTGCCAGCCGGTGCGCGATCGGGTTCGGCGCCACGTGGGCGAACGCGGCATCCGCATCCGGGTAGTGGCAGATCAGCGGATTGAAGCGCGGCCGGCCCTTGGCGGCGAAAATGCCGGCCACCGCCTCGGCATTCGTGGCGTCGGACCCCAGGCCGTACACCGTCTCGGTGCCGAACGCGACCAGCCGCCCGTCGCGCAGCAGCGCCGCCGCGCGGGCGATCCCCGCGGCATCCGCGGGCAGTATCTCCGTCATGCCCGCAGCCAATAGCGGCGGGCGCCGGTGATGGCTACAGTTGTCCCAAACAGCGCTTACGGGAGTCCTCCGCCATGCTCGAGATCGGTTTCGCCACCCCCACATTGCCGCGTTCCGGCGCGCTGGTCCTGCTGGTGGGCGAGGGGGAGAAACCCGGCGGTGTGTGGGCGCAGGCGGATACCGCGACCAACGGCGCCATCGCGCGTGCTCTGGCCGCCGCCGAGTTCAAGGGCGCCAAGGGCAAGACCTGCACCATCCTCGCCCCGGGAGGCGATCTGACCCGGGTCGTCGCGGTCGGCCTGGGCAAGCTGGCGGATCTCAACGCGCGCACGCTGCAGGAAGCCGGCGGCAACGCGGTCGCCGCCCTGTCGCGCGAGAGTGCCGCCGCGGTCGCCGCCGACGCGTTGCAGCCGGCGCAGGCCGCGGAAATGGCGCTGGGCGCGGTGCTGGGCACCTATCGCTTCGACCGCTATCGCACCAAGGAGAAGCCGGAGGACAAGCCGCGCCTCGGCAGCCTGACGCTGCTGCACGCTGACGCAACGGCCGCGCGGTCGGCCTGGGAGCCGCTCTCCGGCGTCGCCCACGGCGTCTATGTCACACGCGATCTGGTCAGCGAACCGCCCAATGTGCTCAACCCCGCGGAAATGGCCGAGCGTTGCCGCAAGCTGGAGGACCTCGGCGTGCAGGTCGAAGTGCTGGGTCCCGACGAGATGGGCAAGCTCGGTTTCGGCGCCCTGCTCGGCGTCGCCCAGGGCAGTGTCAATGAACCGCGCATGGTGGTGATGCGGTGGAACGGCGCCGGCGGGGGGACCAAGCCGGTGGCGTTTGTCGGCAAGGGCGTCACCTTCGACACCGGCGGCATCTCCATCAAGCCGGCCGGCGGCATGGAGGACATGAAGTGGGACATGGCCGGCGCCGGCACGGTGGTCGGGCTGATGGCCGCGCTCGCCGGGCGCAAGGCGAAGGTCGATGCGGTCGGCCTGGTCGGGCTGGTGGAGAACATGCCCTCCGGCAGCGCGCAGCGCCCGGGCGACGTGGTGACCAGCTACTCCGGCCAGACCATCGAGGTGATCAACACCGACGCCGAGGGTCGGCTGGTGCTGGCCGATGTGATTTGGTACTGCCAGCAGAAATTCGACCCGCGGTTCATGGTGGACCTGGCGACGTTGACCGGCGCGATCATCATTTCGCTCGGCCATGAGCATGCGGGGTTGTTCAGCAACGACGACGCGCTGTCGGAGAAGCTGATCGCCGCCGGCAAGGAAACCGGCGAGAAGCTGTGGCGCATGCCGTTGGATGAGGCGTACGACAAGCAGATCAAGTCCGACATCGCCGACATGAAGAACATCGGCGGCCGGCCGGCGGGCTCGGTGACCGCGGCGCAGTTCATCAAGCGCTTCGTCAACGACAAGCCCTGGGCGCATCTCGACATCGCCGGGATGGCGTGGTCGTCGAAGGATGCGCCCACCGTGCCGAAAGGTGCCACCGCGTTCGGCGTGCGGCTGCTGGATCGGCTGGTTGCCGCGCATTACGAAGGCTGAGCGCGGATGCGTGCCGGCTGTCATTGCGAGCGAAGCGAGAACCCCGGCGTCCTTCGCTCTACCGTACAACACTGGGGCGCGCGGTGAGCGAGATCGGCTTCTACCACCTGACCCGCAGCAGCCTCACCCAGGCCCTGCCGCAGCTTCTGGCGCGTACCCTGGCGGCGAAGCAGCGGGCCGTGGTGCTGTGCGGCACCGACGACCGCGTCGCGGCGCTGGACCGCGCGCTGTGGGAAGGCGCCGAGCCGTGGTTGCCGCACGGCTCCGCCGCGGATGGCGATGCCGACCTGCAGCCGATCTGGCTCGCGACCGACGACGCCGCGCCGAACGGGGGGAAATTCCTGTTTCTGGTGGACGGGACGGACAGCGCGCGGTTGGCGGCGTTCCACCGCGTGTTCGACCTGTTCGACGGCAACGATCCGCCGGCGGTGGAAGCGGCGCGCGGCCGCTGGCGCGCGGCAAAGGCGGCCGGCCATACACTGGCCTATTGGCAGCAAGGCGCTCGGGGTTGGGAGAAGAAGGCTTGAGACCGGAATGATCGAACTGTCCCGCGGGCCCGCCGCCATGCCGCCCGGCCGTCGCGTCTATGCCATCGGCGACATCCATGGCTGCGACGCGCAGCTTGCCAACCTGCACGAGATGATCGCTGAGGACCTGGCGTGCCGGCCCATCGAGTCGGCGCTGCTGCTGCATATCGGCGACTACGTCGATCGCGGCGCCGACACCGCCGGCGTGCTGGCGCGCCTCGCCGCCGGATCGGCGATCGATTCGATGCCGGTGGTCAATGTGCTTGGCAATCACGACGAGACGATGCTGCACGCGCTGTCCGGCGATCGGGCCGCGGCGACCGACTGGCTGTTCGCCGGCGGCATACCGGCGTTGCAGAGCTACGGCATCGATCCGGAATCGCCACGCGAGTCCTGGCCGGCGCAGGTGCCGGCGGAGCATTTGGAATTCCTGCGCAGCCTGACCCTGAGCCACCAGGAGGGCGGGTATTTCTTTGTGCATGCCGGCGTGCGGCCAGGCATCGCGCTCGACCGGCAAACCCGCGAGGACATGCTGCGCATCCGCCAGCCGTTCCTCTACACCGAACGGGACCTGGGGGCCGTGGTGGTGCACGGCCACACCCCGGTGAAGGCAGCGGTGGTGCAGCACAACCGTATCGCGATCGATACCGGCGCGGTGTTCGGCGGCAAGCTGACCTGCGTGGTGCTGGAAGGCGAGACGATCGGGTTCCTCACCGCCGCTCCGGTCGGCCAGCCGGTGTCCATCGCGCATCGCTGATGACACGGGATAATTGAGCTAGGGACGTTCGTATGAGCATGCCCTCCGCAAACCGATGACGATCGCGGAATTCCTCGCCTGGGAAGCGCAGCAGCCATTGCGCTATGAGTTCGACGGCTTCCAGCCCATTGCGATGGCTGGGGGGACCGCGGCACCATGTTCGAGCGTATCGGCACCGATTGGGTGGGTCATCTGCTGCACGCCGGCAGCATCCTGCGCATGCCGGAAATCGATATCGAGCTGCCCCTGGCGGCGCTGTATGAAGGTGTCGACCTCACCGCCACCGAGCCAGCCGCGGCTGCCCAAGCCTGATTGACAGCCCCGCCGCGCCAACCCATCGTTGCGTCATCAAGCAAGAAACGCAGCACCCTCCCGGGTGCGTGCCGCATCGCAGGGGAGGAACGGCATGGCGCAAGCAGTTGGCTCTTCAGGTCCCATCACACCCGACAGGGCCCGAACGGCAATCCACGGTCACATTGCCGCGCGTATCGATCGCCTGCCACTGACCCGCGTGCAATGGCTGCTCGCCGTCCTGGTCGAGGTCACCTGGGGCTTCATCATTTTCGACACCGACGGCATCGGCGCGCGGCTGTATCCGTTCGTCTGGCGCCCCAACCACATCATCGACGTCTATCAGTACGCGGTCATCCAGGCATTGCAGGTCGGCGCCGGCATCCTGCTGGGCGTGTACATCATGAGCTGGGTCGCCGACCGCTACGGCCGCCGCCCCGCCATTCTGCTCGCAACGTTGCTCGGTGGCGTGTGTATCTGGCCATTCGCCTATGTAACGGATTTCTGGGGCATGGTGGTGCTGTCGGTGCTGAGCACGCTCGGCGTCGGCGGCATCGTTGCGACACATTCGGTCTACCTGTCCGAAATGACCTCTCCCCTGGTGCGCAACAAGGTGCTGCTGGCGTCGCAGGGGGTTACCGCGCTGGTGGCAGTCGCTGTGAACCTGCTGGCAATCTGGCTCATCCCCGGCCATTGGCAGAGCTTCCTGTGGATCAGCGCCGCGGTCGAAATCGTCATCCTGTTGCCGCTGCTGTACTGGGGGTTACCGGAATCGCCGCGCTGGCTGGAGGCACACGGCCACCATGCCGAAGCCGAACGGGTGATGGAGGAATACGAGCAGCGCTGCCAGCGCTACAGCAGCGAGCCGTTGGCGGAGCCGAGGGGCGCCGACAACCCGGTGGTCATGGCCGGCCCGGGGGCCTGGAAGGAACTGTTCACCAACCCGGAATACCGTGCCCGCACCTGGGTGCTGATCATCTGCTGGCTGGCCGGCTATGCTGGCCTGATCTACGGCGTCGGCGCGTTCTTCGGCGTGTATATGGTGGACCATGGCGGCTCCCCGACCATCGTTTTTGGCACCGTCGCGGCCGCCTATGCGGCACTGTTCATCGGCTTCCAGGTCAATGCCCGGCTCGGCGAGCGTGTCGAGCGCCGCGACGTCATCGCGCTGATGGCGCTGCTGTTCGCCGGATGCTGGATCATCGCCTGGCTGGTGCCCTCGCTGCCTGTTATTGCGCTCTGCTATATCGTTAGCCGTATCGGCACCGGTTTGTTTCTGTTCAACCTGTACAACTATACGGCGGTGGCCTACCCGACCCGGATCCGTTCGGTGGCGTTCGCCTGGACCGATGGGTTGGGCCATCTCGGTGCCTGGGGTGGTGTGACATTGCTCGGGCCGTTGTACCAGTTGGGGCCGAACCATCTGGGCTGGATCCTGTGGATTGTCGTGCCTGGCGCGCTGCTGCCGGCTCTGCTGATCCGCGGCTTCGGCATCAGGCAGGCCCGCGCGGTGCTGGAACAGGTGTCGCGCTAGACGTCGTAGCCGTGGTTGCTGGCGCAATCGCCGTTACGACAAGCGTGAGGCGGAAAAGCGCAGCGCATTGTGCCGCGGCGGGCGTTGGCCGATGGCGTTGCGGGAACCGGAGGTCCGGCATGCACGACGGTTCGGCGGAATGCGCCGCGTCGGTCTGTCCTACGGCGTGCCGCGTGCCGGTGCCGCGGCCAGCCGCCGCCGCGGCCGCAACGCCGTGGTGACGATCTGACAACGCGCGAGATGCGCCAGCACCGATGGATCGGCTCGCGTGCTGCGCAGGTCCAACCGCCGCAGATCCGCCAGAGCGGCGAGCGGCGCCAGATCGGTGACCGCCGTGCCGGTCAGGTCGAGATATTGCAGTCGCGTCAGCGCGGCGAGCGGTGCCGCGTCGCTGATGCGCGTGCCCGAAAGATCGAGACTGCGCAGCCTGGTCAGCCGTGCCAGGGGCTCTGCATCCCGCACCGCCGTATCGCCGAGATCGAGCCGCTCCAACCGCAGTAGTCCGGCCAGCGGGGACGCGTCCTCGACCAACGTGCCGGTAAGGAAACAGCCTTCGAGGTGCTCCAGCACCGCCAGCGGTCGCAGATCGTGCACCGGCGTGAACGACAGATGGACGCTTTGCAGTTCGGTCAGCGAGGCAAGCGGCGTCACGTCGGCGACCCGCGACCGGGTCAATTCGAGCCGCCGCAATCCTGTCAACGCGGCGAGTGGCGCGATGTCGCTGACCAGAGTGTGGCTGAGCACCAGCCGGCGCAGGCTGGTCAGCGCCATAAGTACCCGCAAATCGGTGATGCGGGTGCGCTCGAGCCGCAATTCGGTGATGTGCGGAATCCAGGCGGCCGGCGGTGTCTGGCCCGCCAGGACCAGACGCACCACGTCAGCGGGATCGATCTCGTGCAACCCAGCGCCGGCTTAATTCGGCCGGTGGAACGGCTTGTCACCCTTCACCGTCACGCGGAACCCGGAACGCACCTGTGGGTAGTAGTCCCACATCGCGATGTGCTGCACGCAGCGATTGTCCCAGAACGCGACCGAATGCGGCTGCCAACGGAACCGCACCTGCCAGTGCGGGCGCGCGCAGTGTTCGTAGAGGAATTCCAGGATCGCCTTGCTCTCCGCTTCCGGCACATCCTTGATCGCCACGGTGAACACCGGATTGACGAAGATCGCGGACCGGCCGGTAACCGGATGGGTGCGGATCACCGGATGTTCCGCGCGCGGGAAGTCCTTCGGGCCCTCCTTGCCGTAGAGCCGGTTGGTGCGCGAGTAATTCGGTGCGCCGTCATGGATTGCGGTCAGTCCCGCCAGGAACGCCTTCATCGGCGCCGACAGAGCGTCGTACGCCGCATACATGCTGGCGAACAGCGTGTCGCCGCCGACCTCCGGAATGGTCTTCAGATTGAGGATCGAGCCCATCGGCGGCTCCGGATCGCACGACACATCCGAATGCCAGCGCTCGCCCGCGATGCGCTTCGAGTTCGCGTCGGCGTGGATCGGCAGGATTTCCGGGTGGCCCTCCGGCCCGGGGGAGTTCGGATGGATATGCAACTCGCCGAACAGCCGGCCGAACGCCTTGTGCTGCTCCAGCGTCAGCTCCTGGTCGCGGAAGAAGATCACCTGATGCGCCATCAGCGCGTCGTGCACTTCCTGAAACTGCTGGTTGCCGAGCGGCTTGCCCAGATCGACGCCGGAAATCTCCGCGCCGATGATCGGCGTCACCGGCTTCACGGTGATGGTTTCGTACGGCATGGTAGCCTCCCCCTGCTACGGAATGCCGATCATCTTGTGCGTTTGCAGGCTGAGACGCCAGAGCGGATGGGCCAGGCACCAATCGGTCGCCGCTCTGGTGTTGGCGATGCGGTCGGGACCATCCATCGGCTGTACCAGGAAATGCCGGAAATCGAGCCGCGCGAGCGCCTCGGGATCGAGGCCGGGCTGCGGCCAGATCAGTTTCAGTTCGTCACCGTGACGTTGTACCAGGTCGGCGCCCGCCTTCGGGCTGACGCAGACCCAATCGAGTCCGGCCGGCGCCGGCAGCGTGCCGTTGGTCTCCACCGCCGCTGCGAAGCCGCGTGCGTGCACCGCTGCAAGCAATGCGTCGTTCAGTTGCAGCAGCGGCTCGCCGCCGGTGAACACGACGAAGCGCCGTTCGAGCGACGCACCCCAGCACGTGGCGATGGCATCCGCCAGGAGCTCCGCCGAAGCGAAGCGGCCGCCGCCGTCGCCATTGGTGCCGACGAAGTCCGTGTCGCAGAAGCGGCAGACGGCGGTGGCGCGATCCGCTTCGCGCCCCGACCACAGATTGCAGCCGGCGAAACGGCAGAACACCGCGACGCGGCCCGCCTGGGTGCCTTCGCCCTGCAAGGTCAGGAACAGTTCTTTCACCGTGTAGCTCATGCAGCGGTCATATAGTCCGCCGGTGGACAAGAGACGAGCCGGGGGCGAGTTTGCCGATCGCAACCGCCGATCCGGGAGCCATGACCATGCGCCTGTTCTCTCGCCTGCTGCGCCGTTCCGCCGTCGCTTCCTTCGGCTGGATCGAGGCGGAGGCGTTGTCGGCGCAATTGGCGGCCGGCCCCGCGCCGCTGGTGATCGATGTCCGCGGTGCCGACGAATTCACCGGCCCGCTCGGTCACATCAAGGGCGCGGTGAACGTACCGCTGCCTGACCTGGGCGCACGCGTGGCGGAACTCGCCCGGCAGGAAAGGCCGTTGGTGCTGGTCTGCAAGACGGACCGCCGTTCGTCTGCCGCCGCAGAGCAATTGCGCGCGGCCGGCGCGGGCGACGTGGCGGTTCTGCGTGGCGGCATGGAGCGGTGGCGGACGCTCGGGTTGTCATAACGTGACGACGAGCGCGGCCGCGGCTCGTCTCCCCCCCCTGTCATTGCGAGGAGCGCAGCGGTCCCCGGGCTTGACCCGGGGAAGCAATCCCCCGCCTGACGAGCACGATCGGGTCTCCAGGTGGGGATTGCTGCGTCGCCGGCTCCTCGCAATGACGGATGGGGTGGTGGAAGGGGCAAGGCTATCAGTATGTACCTGGGTCGTAATAAAGGAACGGGAATTTCTCCTTCGGGGCTTCGGGGGTGGGCTGTGTGCTGCAGGCGGCCACCGCCACCGTCAGCAACAACACGCCGACCGACAGGGCGGCGCAACGAACGCCGCGGCGGCGTCGGAGGCGGGCCGTCGCCACGCCTCCGGCCAGCGCTTCGATCATGCTCAATGCAACCCGTAGAACCCCATCGCGCTGCCGGCCATCACCTGCCGCACTGTTTCCGCCGAGGCGTTGCCCAGCAGCTTGCGTACCATCGCCGGGGCGCCGGGGAAGAAGCCGTCCGGATGCGGATAGTCGGTCGCCCACAAAATCTTGTTCGGCCCGATATACTCGGCGAGCACCTTCAGGCTGCCCTCGACCGGTTCGAACGCAATCCAGCAATTGCGCTGGAACAACTCGCTCGGCCGGGTCTTCAGACCGGAATCGTTGAAGCCCTTGTCGTCGAAATGCCGGTCCATGCGATCCAGCCAGCCGGCGATCCAGCCGCCGCCCGATTCCAGGAATGCGATACGGACCTTCGGGTGCCGCTCGCATACGCCGCCCCAGATCACGCTCATGCACACCAGCATCATTTCCATGGTGTGGGTGATGATATGGCGCGCGCCGCGTTCCTCGAATCGATCCATTCCCACCTGGGCCATGCCGCTGCTGGCGCCCTCGTGGAAGCCGACGGCGATATCCAGCTCTTCCACCATCGTCCAGAATTTTTCGTAGTCGGGGTGGTGGATCATCTTGCCGTTGTACGGATTGGGCCGCAGGAACACGCCGCGGAAGCCGAGCTTCTCGCGCGCGTAGCGCATCTCCTCGATCGCCAGGTCGACCGATTGCATCGGTAACATGGCGACGCCGAACAGCCGGTCCGGATACGGCTTGCAGTAATCGGCGAGCCAGCGGTTGTACGCCCGCGCCATCGCGGCGGCGACGCGCGGATCCTGCACCGCGCCCGCGAACAGCCCGATGCTGGGATACAGGAACGCGGCGTCGATGCCGTCCAGGTCCATGTCCGGAATGCGTGCATGCGGATCGAAGCCGCCCTTGCGGCCTTGCTCATATTCCATCGTGTCGTCCACAACTGTCCCGTCGCGTGCGCCAACCGCGCCGAGCGCGCCCATGCCTTTCTTGCTGCCCAGCAATTGCTCGCCGATTTGCAGCCGCTGCTTGCCGTCCGCGTCGCGGACGACCTTCGGGGCCTGGTCGCGGAATGCCGGGTCCATGTAGTCGTTCCAGAGCGTGAGTGGCTCGAGGATGTGGCCGTCGGCATCGATCACGTTATAGGCGCGAGTCATGGACCGTCTCCTGTTGTTTGTTAGGTAGGCAACTCCCGCGTTGGCAAAATTAACGTACCCGGCACGAACCTTCTGGGAGGATCGCGCTCCTACCGGCCAGTATTGCACCGGCCGTGAGGGCGGGCAACGGCCTTCGATGGAAGTGCGGTGGGCGCTTCGAGCGCGCGCGGTTGGGGCAACGGCAGGGCAAGCCAGGCGTTGATATGGGGGTCGTCACGCTGGACGTGCCGCTTGGGCAGCGGGTTAAGAAAGTAGATTCACCACAAAGACACAAAGGCACGAAGGTTCATAGAACCCGGCGGCGGATGCCGTCCTTGAGCACAGCGGTGTTGAAATTCATCAGCAGGCCGACGCGGTGGCCACTCAGGCGAAGATAGGTCAGCAACTGTGCTTCGTGGATCGGAGCAAGTTGTTCAACCGATTTGATTTCGAGTACCAATCCGGGTTCCACGACGATATCCATCCGGTATTCCAAGGCAAGCCGCTGACCCTTGTAGACGATAGGCAGCGCGACCTGGCGAGCAAACCCCACACCGGCTTGAGCCAACCCGTAGCAAAGACATTCTTCATAAGCCGACTCCAATAAACCGGGGCCGAGTTGCCGATGGACTTCGATGCCCATGCCGATGACCCGTCCACTCAACCGCATGGCACGATCCTTCCGAGGCGTTGGTTCGTTCTTCGTGTCTTTGTGTCTTTGTGGTGAATCTACTTTCTTAACGCCGTCGCCACCCGCACCAAGCCCATCATGGACACCACACCCGCCCTCATAGCTCCCGCAACGCCCCGCGGAAGCTCTGCCGCAACGGCCCCACCAAGTAGTCGAACGCCGTGCGCGCCCGGGTCGGCACGATCACTTGCACCGGCATCCCCGGTCCCAGCCGACGCAGCAGCGCGCCGCCCTGCCGGTCGGCCACCAGGGCAATCTCCGCCTTGAAATAGCTGCGTCCGGTTCTTGCGTCCGTCACCCGGTCGGCGGAGATCACCGTGACCTCACCGTCGATCGGCGAGGCGTCGCGCAGGCTGAAGCCGGTCGCCGTGACCTGCGCTGCCTGGCCGACGCGCAGGTGTTCCACGTCCTCCGGCCGGATCTCCGCCTCTGCCACGATCGTCGCCGCGCGCGGCACGATATCCATGATCGGTTTGCCCGGCTCGATCACGCCACCCTTGGTGAAGATCGCCAGGTTCACCACCTCGCCGGTGATCGGCGCGCGGATTTCCAGCCGCCCGAGCAGATCTCGGTCGGCCGCCAGGCGCGGCAGCACATCGTTGATGCGCAACTGCGCATCGCGCAACTCGTGCGTGGCGTCCGACTGCGACGCTTGGCGCAGCCGCAGCTTTTCCGCCTCCAGCTCCACCGCCGCCGAGCCGAACCGCGCAACGTCGGACAACAACTGTCCCACCTGGCCGCGCAGCGCCTCCACGCCACGTTCCAGCTCCAGCATGCGGTTTTTTGGCGCCAGCCCGATCTTCTCCAATTCGCCGACCGCGTGCAGCTCCTGCTCCGCCAACGCCAATTGCCGACCCATGGAGTCAAGTTGCTCTTTCGCCCCCGCCTCCTGCGAACGCGCCTGGACGATGCGCTGGTCCACCACGTCGAGCTGGCGCGCCAGCAGCTCGACATGATTGCGGAACACGATCCGTTCGCGATTCATCACCGCCGCGGCGATCGGGTCATCCGGCTTCAGGTCGCCGGGAAAGTCGATCGCGGTAGCGTCGGCCAGTTCCGCGAGATCGCGTGCCGACAGCGCCTCGTCGCCCAGAAGCTGCGAGCGGTGCACATCGTACACCGCGCGGGCCTGGGTGTCGTCGAGCCGCACCAGCAACTGGCCCTGCTCGACTGTGCCGCCCTCCTGCACGAGCAATGCCGCGACGATGCCGCCTTCGCGATGCTGCACGGTCTTCCGGTTGCCGTGCACCGTCAGTGCGCCGGCGCCAACCACCGCGCTGTCCAGCGGCGCCAGCATCGACCATGTCCCCAGCCCGCCGAAGAACACGCCGATCGTCAGCACGCCGGTAACGATGGCAGCTCTCATAGTACACCTCGCCCGCGAAGCGGGAGAGGTCGAGCCGCGTCAGCGGCGAGGGTGAGGGTGATCGGGTCGCCCCGCTCAGCCTCATCGCGGGGCAAGAATGACTGGCCCTGGGGCGCTCGCTGCTCTCTTACCCTCGACGCCGCGTATCTCGACCTTTCCTGCCGAAGCCGGGAGAAGTTCCTTGCGAACAACCGCATCACGCTGCGCCTCCTGCCACCGCGGCCGGCGCATGTTGCGCCATGAATTCGCCTGCGCGCTGCACGCCTGTCATCTGCCCCTCGCTCATTGTCGCCACGTAATCGGAGATGCGCACCAGCCCGATGCGGTGCGTGATCATCACCACGGTGCATCTGCGCGCCTTCAGGGCCAGCACGCAGTCGGTCAGCGCCGCCTCGCCTTCCGAGTCGAGGTTGGCGTTGGGCTCGTCCAGCACCACGACGCGCGGTGCGCCCAACAACGCCCGCGCTAGCGCAATGCGCTGCTTCTGCCCGCCGGACAGCGTCATCGCGTTGTCGTCCAGCATGGTCTGGTAGCCGTTCGGCAGCCGCACGATCATCTCGTGCGCGCAGGCCGCCTTCGCCGCTGCCACCACCGCTTCGTCGCTGGCATCGCTGAAGCGCGCGATATTGTCGCGGATCGTTCCGGGAAACAGCGCCACCTCCTGCGGCAGGTAGCCGACAGCACCGCCAAGCTGGGTTGCGTCCCAGGTCGCCAGATCTGCACCGTCCAGCCGCACGACGCCGGTATCCGGCCGCATCGCTCCGACCATCAGCCGGGAGACGGTGGACTTGCCCGCCGCACTCGGTCCGATCATGACCAGGGCCGCGCCCGGCTCGATGCGCACGCTGATGCCGCGCACCACTGGTCGTGTCGCCCCGGCCGGAGTCCACGACACGCCTTCCATGAACAGCTCGCCGCGCGCCTCCGGCAGCGTGACCGCCCGTTCCGCCGTGCCGTCATGCGCGGTCAGCAGGCCGATACGGGTGAGTGCCTCCTTCGCCGCCAGCGTCGGACGCCATGCGCCGATGATCGCCTCGACCGGTGCCAGCGTGCGCCCGAGCAACAACGATCCCGCAAACACCGCGCCGCCGCTGACTTCGTCGTGGATCGCCAGCCAGGCGCCGACGCCAAGAATAGTGGACTGGAAGAACATCCGCGCGCATTTGCCGACGGCGCCGAGCATCACGGTGCGATGGCTTGCGCGGGTCTGCGCCGACAGCATGTCGCCGCGCAGCGTGCGCCACCGCTCGGTCAGCGTCGCGCCGAGCCCCATGGTGCGTGCGCAATCCGCGTAGCGCGTCACCGCCTCGCCGAATTGGTAAGCCCGCGCTGCGTGCCTTCCCGCCTCCGCCATCGGTCGCCGCGCCGCTTGCTCACTTGCCACGGTCAGTCCGAGCAAGACGATCGCCGCGCCCACCGCATACATGCCCAGCAAAGGATGCAACAGCGCGATGGCACCGAGATAGATCGGCGCCCAGGGCAGGTCGATGAATGCCAGGGCGCCGGCGCCCGCGGCGAATTGCCGTACCGTGTCGAGGTCGCGGGCGATATGCACCGCCAGCGGCTGTTCGCGTGCGCTGCGTGCCGGCGTGGTGACATGGGCGATCAGCGCGCGGCCCAGCCGGTCTTCCACCAGGTCGCTGACACCCGACAGCACGCGGCCGCGCACCGCGTCGAGAATCGCGTAGGTCGTGTAGCACAGTGCGACGATCAGCGTCAGATACAGCAATGTCGGCACGCTGCGGCTGTGCATGACGCGGTCGTAAACCTGCATCATGTACAGCGGCGCGGCGAGGTAGAGCACGTTGAGGAAGCAGGAAAACCCGGCCACCCAGCCCAGCGGGCCGGCGATCACCTGAAGCGTCTGCCGTACCGGCATGCTGCGGATCATCGTCTGCCCCTCAAGCGAAATGCGTTACGAAAATTTCCGCAGGATCGAGCGATGCCGGATGCGTCTGCGCACCCAGCGTCACCAGCACAATGGATGTGCTGGCGACATCGAACGACAGCGTGTGTGCTGTCGGGTCATAGACCAGCACCGGATTGACCGGGCTCGCCGGCTGCGACCCCGCCGTATACAGTTGCATATATTCGTTGGTGCCGACCTGCACCGTGCTCGCACCGCCGGTGCTGGAGAAACTTGCCGCGCCGGCATCGGTGGTGATGACCGTCTGGTCGATCGCGATGAGCGGCGCAGACTCGGCTGTTGCCGCAGTGTGGCCGGGCATCGTCTCGGTAACCACCACGGCTCCCCCGACCGTGCCAAATGTGTCGGCCTGGGTCACCGAGATCGACGACGATCCCAGCGTGCTGCTGTGCAATTCCGACCCTGACGCGGCATAGACATTCAATGTCGCACCGCTGACCCCGGTGGCGGTCAGGAATACGTTGCCACTCGACGAACTCACCGAAGCGCCGGTCGGAATGGCCGACAGGGCATGGCCGTTCTGCAACACATTGTCGGACTGCAACGCCGCATACTCGGTCGGCGTCAGGCTGACGTTGTCCTGGGTCATGGTCAGCGTGAAGCTGCCGGTCTGGAAGCCGGCGCCGAAATCGGCGATGTCTTTCAGCGTTGTGGCATTGGCGTAGTCGTTCGACGCCAGCGACAGCGTGTTTTCGCCAAGGGTGAAGTTCGGCAGTGCCGCGAGCTTGGCCGCCGTCGCGGCCGACACCGTCTCGTCGCCCGCCAGCGTCACGCTGGTGGCATCCGTTTCGGCTGTGAGGTTGTTCGGATTGAGCAAATAGGCGGAGTCGTCGGCGATCGACAGTTGGCCGGTGTTTTGGAAACCGGGCAGGCTCACCAGCGCCTCGGCGGTGTTTGCGTCCAGCGTCTCGGTGTCGGACAGCGTCACCTGGACGCTGCCGCCATAGCCTGCATCGGCCGCATCCGCTGCCGTAATGACGCCGGAGAGCACGCCATCCAGCAGGTTGTCCGACGTGTCGCCGACGGTCAGCAGGTGGTTGAGATGAAATTGCGAGTCCGGCAGCAGCGTCTCGGCACCGGCCGCGTTGACGCTGTCGGCGCTGGAGAGCTGCCACACCGCGGCGATGGCCTCGCCGTCGGAGTTGGACGGATTGAGCAGATCCGCGGCGGAGTCCTGGATGGTGATCGTGTAGCTGCCCAGGCTGAAGTTGATCGTGCTCTCCACGGCAAACAGTGATTCGGCATTGGCTGCGCTGACGGTCTGATTGCCATTCAGCGTCGTGGCGTTCATCGCCGCGAGTGCCGTGGTGTTGGCCGGGTTGATCAGGGTCGCCACGGTGTCGGCGACAACCAGGCTGAAGTCGCTGTGCACGCCGGTATTCGACGTCCACTCGCTGCTGCCGGTCAGGGTCTGGATATTGTTCAGCGTGTCGGTGATGCTCTCGACGTTGCCACCGAAGCTGACCTTCGACACCGGGATACCCGACCCGCCAAGCAAGGCGAGGAAATCTCCCGCCTGCGTGGTGGTGATCGCCTCGCTGTCGTTCACCGTGATCGTGCCATCGAGCAAGCCGTCGCCCAGCGTCAGCGTGGCGATCTGCGAGAAGCTGTCGGTGATGTCCGACGTCACGATCAGTCTGGCGTTCGCGGTCAGGCCGGACACGTAGCTCACCGTGCCGCTGACCGTGAGTTGGTATCCGCCGAGATGGAACGCGCCGCCCAGGACGCCGATGGCGTTGGCGTCGGACTCACTGGTGGTCGCATCGCTGCCTGACAGCGTCAGCGTGTAAGCGCCGGCGCTGAAGCCGGCCAGCCCGCCCAGGTAAGCGGCACCCGATTCCGATACCGCAGCACTGCCCGAGATCTGCCAGACCGCCGGCGCGATGCTGTGGCTGCCACCAAGCTGTCCCGGTGCATCGGCGATGATTGTTGCCGCGGTATCGCGCACCGTCAGCGATTGGCCTCCTGCCATGGTGGCGCCCAGCGTCAGCAGATCGGCGTAAACCGAATCGGTGACCGTCGCACTCCCGCTCACCACGATACTGCTCAGCGACGACGTGTGCCCGTGCAGTGCGCTGAACTGGGCGTCGATATGCGCCGCGGTGTCCGACAACGTCAGCACGTTGGCGGTGCCGCTGCCGCCGAGCGATACGGGGGGATTGTCCTTGCTGAACGTGGGGATCGACAGCAGGATTGCCGCGGTGGCTGCGGTGATCGTGGCCGTCCCGTTGGTGGTCTTCAGATACACCGCGGTGATCAGGCTGTTCTTCTCCGCCGCGAGATACCCATCCACGCTGTCGGTCAGGTGCGACGCGGTATCCCAGACCACCAGCGCATAGCCGCCCGTCTTCAGGTTATTGAGTTGCTCCAGCAACACCGCATCCGATGCGGCAATCACCGAATTGCCCGACAGAACCACCGTCTGCGCGTTGAGGAAGGTCAGGCCGGCCGACCCGTTCGCCTCGATTGCCGCGGCGATCTGCGAGCCGGTATCGGAGATCGTCACAGCGCCCGACTGCAGGTTCGGGATGGTCAGCAGCGCGGAGATCTCCGACGCATTCAGCGAGCTGTCGGTGATCGTCGCCTTCAGGAACTTGCTGCCGATCGATTCCAACGCCGTGAGATTGGACAGGATGTTGGCCGCCGTGTCGTCAACGTCCACCTCGCCCACCACGGTGTCACTCGCCAGCTCGCTGGCGATGGCCGCAAGGGCCGCTGCGCCGTCGGTCACGTTCACCGCACCGGCGGTGGTGATGCTGTCGATCGCGCCCTGATCCGCCGCGTAGGTGGCGGCATCGACGAAGATGGTGGGCGTGCCGGGCGTCCCGTCGGACAGCGTGATCGACATCGCATCGCCATGCGCGGACACCGCCGATTGCAGGGCACCCAGCCCCGCGGCGACGGTCGCCGAGCTGTCGGTGACATGCGCCAGCGTCGTGAAACCCAGCGCCGCAGAGCTCAGTCCGGTGATGTCGCTGACATTGCCCGCCACCGTGATCGCCTGCCCGCCCGCGCTGAAGCCGCTGATCAGGGCCAGCGCGGCAAGCGTTGTGGCCGAGATGGTGTAGGTCCCGTCGGGCTCCACCGTCGTGGCGATCGCGAGGCCCGCCGCGTATGCGGAATCCAGCAGATTGGTGGGGCTGTCCTGCACGGTGATTGCCGGACCGGCGGCATCGAACCCATGCAGGCCGGCGAGTTGCGTCGCGGTGTGCGCATTCGTGGTCAACGGCGCGTTCAGTTCGACCGAAGTGGCGAACGCGATGCCCGCTGCGTTGGCGGAAGCCAGCAGGTCGCTCGCGGTATCCGCTACGCCGAGCGTCTCGCTGCCGAGCGAGTGACCCAGTATCGCGTAGAGCGTGGTGGCGTTCGCCGCGCTCACCCCCGACGCGTTGGCGCTCAGCGTCACATGCAGCGCGGCGGATAGCATGCCGGGCTCGCCGCTTTCGGCCGTTACCAGGGCGCTGGCGGTGTCGCTGACGGTAAGCGCCGATTCATCGAACTTGGAACCCAGCGCATTGTAGATGGTCGCCGCATCCGCCGCATCGATCGGCCCATCGTCGATCGCCACCTTGGAGATCGATCCGACGTTGCCGGCGATGATCCCACCTGAATCCAGGTCGGCAACGATGTTCGCGGTGCTGTCGAGCACCGTCATGTGATCCAGCGACGACAGCGCGCCGATGGTGGCGATGTCCGACACCGGCACCCCGGTGACGACCAGGCTGTCCGCGGGCAGTTTGCCCAGCACCGACAAAACGGCGTCGGCCTGCGCGTCGGTCAGCGTCACCTCGCCGCTGGTCAGATCGATGCTGGTGATTGCGCTTGCGGCCGTCGCGAGCGCCGAGCCCGTGGCAAGATCGCTCTGCACGTGGCTTGCGGAGTCCTGCACCGTGATTCCGGCAAGCACCGATCCCAGGCTGGCGATATGCGCGACATCGCTGACCGGCACGTCGCTGACCGTCAGGCTGTCGTCGGGCAGCTTGGCGAGCGCCGAGAACACCGCATCCGCCTGGGTGTCGGTCAGCGAGACCGAGCCGCTGGTCAGCGCGATGCCGCTGATCTTGCTGACGTTGTTCTCGATGACGGAGTCGGCGCCCAGCGCAAGGTCGGTGCCGATCGCACTGCCAGTGCCCGACACGGCCATGGTCGCTAGCGCACTCAGCGCGGCGACGCTGGCGATATCGGCCAGAGGCACGGCACTGACCGTCAGGCTATCCGCCGGCAACTTCGCCAGCGCGTCCGGCACGGCGGTGGCCTCGGTATAGGTCAGCGCGACCGAGCCGCTGCTCAGGCTGATGCTGGTGATCTCGCTGATTGCCGCTTCGATCGCCCCGCCGGAGATGAGGTCGGTCGCGATATGGCCGCCGGTGTCGCTCACCGTCATGCCGGCGAGCGGCGCGCCCAGGCCATCGATCGCCGCGATGTCGGAGATCGGCACGTCGGTCACCGACAGGCTGCCGCTTGCCAGCAGCGCCAGTGCCGACATGACCAGGTCGGCCGCGCTATCCGACAGCGTGACCGAGCCGGAACTCAGGCCGATGCCGGTGATGCTGCCGACAGTGGTTTCGAGCACCGAGGAGACGCCGAGGTTCAGGTCGGTTTGCACCGCATTGCCGGTGTCGAGCACCGTCATGCTGGCGAGCACGCTGCCGAGCCCGACGATGTCGTCAACATGCGCCACCGGCACGTTGTCGACCGTCAGCGCGCCGCTCGACAGCTTGGCCAAGGCGGCTGTCACCGGGCTGACATCGGTGTAGCTCAGCTCGATCGTCCCGCTCGTGCTGCTGATGCTGGTAATGCTGGACTCGTTCTCCTCGAGTTGCGACGCGGCCCCCAACGTCAGGTCACTGACGATGTGCGCCGCGGTGTCGCTCACCGTCATCGTATCGAGCGACCCGAGGGCGCCCAGCGCATGGGCCTGTGCCACCAATGCGTCGGTCACCGTCAGGCTGCCGCTGGGCAGTTCGGCCAGGGCCTCCATCACCAGGGCGGCCTGGGTGCCGCTCAGCGTGACTGAACTGCCGCTGGAGAAGCTGATGGCGCTGATCAGCGCGGCATTCTGCT
>JBEKNT010000086.1:0-19246 GCA_049522565.1 Acetobacteraceae bacterium | reverse complement strand
CTACGCCATCGTCACCACCGCCTATTTCCTTTTCACCATCACCGACGGCGCGCTGCGGATGCTGGTGCTGCTGCACTTCTACAGCCTCGGTTACACGCCGTTCATCCTGGCGTTCCTGTTCCTGCTGTACGAGGCGGCGGGAATCTTCGCCAATGTCGGCGGCGGTTGGCTGGCGTCGCGGTTCGGCATTCCACGCATGCTGGCAAGCGGACAGATGTTGCAGATCGGCGGGTTGTGCATGCTGTCGGCGCTCGACCCGGCCTGGGGCGCGGTCGCCTCGGTCGTCTGGGTGGTGCTGGCGCAGGGCATCGCCGGCGTTGCCAAGGACCTGACCAAGACCGCGTCGAAAAGCGCGATCAAGGCCACGTCGCAACAAGGCGCGGGGCAGTTGTTCCGCTGGGTGGCCTGGTTCACCGGATCGAAGAACGCCACCAAGGGCGCCGGCTTCTTCATCGGCGGGTTCCTGTTGCAGGAGGTCGGGTTCCGCCCTGCGCTGTGGCTGATGGCGGCAATGCTCGCCGTGGTGTTGCTCGTCGTGCTGCTGTCACTGCCGCGCACGCTCGGCAAGGCGAAGTCGTCGAAGAGCTTCCGCGAATTGTTCGCCAAGACGCGCGCCATCAACCTGATGGCGGCGGCGCGTATCTTCATGTTCGGCTCGCGCGATGTCTGGTTCGTCGTCGGCCTGCCGGTGTTCCTCTATGGATTTGGCTGGCAGTATATGCAGGTGGCCGGGTTCGTCGCGGTCTGGACCATCGGCTACGGCGCGGTGCAGGCACTGGCGCCCGCGGTGGTCACGCGCAGCCACGACGGGCTGAGCCGCGAGGTGCCAGCCGCGAGGTTGTGGGGCGGCATCCTGACCGCAATTCCGGTGGTGCTGGCGATCCTGCTGACCATGCCGAGCATGAAGCGGCCGGACCTGGTCCTGGTGGTCGGGCTGCTGATCTTCGGCTTCGCATTCGCGGTGATTTCCTCGCTGCATTCCTACCTGATCCTCGCCTACGCGGGATCGGAGAAGGCGGCCGAGGACGTCGGCTTCTATTACGCTGCCAACGCAGCCGGCCGGCTGATGGGCATCCTACTGTCGGGCATTCTGACGCAGAGCGGGGGAATGCCGGCCTGCCTGTGGGGTTCGGCTGTCATGCTGGCCATATGCCTCGCGATCACCGTCCTGCTGCCGTCGGGCGCAGACGCGCGGCGAGTGCCGGCATGAGCATGGGTGACGCCACGGCCACCACCAGCCCCGCATCGGTGCGGAAGCCCGCCATGGGGGCGTTCGAGCGCTTCCTGACGTTGTGGGTCGCGCTCTGCATCGTTGCCGGCATTGCGCTCGGTCAGATGATGCCGGGCGTGTTCCACGGCCTCGGCAATGCGACGGTGGCACAGGTCAATCTTCCCGTCGCGGTGCTGGTCTGGCTGATGATTGTGCCGATGTTGTTGAAAATCGATCCCGCCGCGCTGCGTGACGTGGGGCAGCACTGGCGCGGCATCGCCTCGACGGTCGGGGTGAACTGGCTCGTCAAGCCGTTCTCGATGGCGCTGCTGGCATGGATCTTCATTGCGCATCTGTTCCGGCCCTGGCTGCCCGCGGATCAGATCAGCAGTTACACCGCAGGGCTGATCCTGCTCGCGGCCGCGCCATGCACGGCGATGGTCTTTGTCTGGTCGAACCTGGTTGACGGCGAGCCGCATTTCACGCTGACCCAGGTTGCCCTCAACGATACCATCATGGTCGTGGCTTTTGCGCCGATCGTCGGACTGTTGCTGGGCCTCTCCTCGATCGCCGTGCCATGGGACACGCTGGTCCTGTCGGTGGTGCTCTACATCGTCGTGCCGGTAATCGTCGCGCAGCTTTGGCGTCATACGTTGTTGGCGCACGGTGGGCCGCCAGCGCTGAACCGGACGCTGCGCACCCTGGCTCCGCTGTCGCTGTCCGCGTTGCTGTTGACGCTCGTGCTGCTGTTCGGGCTGCAAGGCGAACAGATCATGCGTCAGCCGGTGGTCATCGCGCTGCTCGCCGTGCCGATCGTGATCCAGGTCTATTTCAATGCCGGCCTGGCCTACTGGGTGAACCGCAGGCTTGGGGTCGAGTGGTGTGTCGCGGGGCCGTCCGCCCTCATTGGGGCGAGTAATTTTTTCGAGTTGGCTGTGGCGACCGCCATCGCGCTGTTTGGCTTTCAGTCGGGCGCGGCGCTGGCCACTGTCGTGGGTGTGCTGGTGGAAGTGCCCGTCATGCTATCGGTCGTGCATCTCGTTCGCCACTCCCGCTCCTGGTATGAAAGCGCCGCCGGCGCAGGGTAAAATTGCCTCGGTCATTTCGTACCGGACTTATACCAACCGCCCCGGAGACTGACCCACCGGCGTGCCTTCCCGTCATGGCGGGCGACGGCCCGCCACGCACGACTTTGCTGCTTCTACCAAGGGAAAGTTGTGGATACCGCCCGGAGCCTGCCACCGGGCCCTTGACCCGGTGGTCGGCATGACGGGGAGGGCGTCGTTCGTGTGTCACCATCAAGGGCGTCTGGTATTACGCAGCGGAAGAGCGGTTTCTTTTCAGCGCCCTAGTCTGGTTGCGAATTCTTGCATCACGCAACGCCCCCGAGCCTGCCGTTCGCTGACAGATCACGGACTCGCCAAGGGAGCTGCTTCATCCACCCTCGTGCACGCTCGCAACCGAGATCGCCGCCCGCCGCCGTGTGAACTGGCGCTGCCGCCAGCGCAGCAGCCGCCAGGCCAGCTTCGCCGCCATATCGGAAAGCCGGCCGCGCGGCTTCAGGCCGATCGCCTTGAACACCATGCCCATCCCGCGCTCGACATGCCGGAAGCGATAGAACTGCATCGCCCGCCCCATATACGCCGCGGTGCAATCGGCGCGCGCGAATTTCTGCGATTCCGGCTGGTTGCCGCAATGCCAGGCGAAGGCGAGTTCGTCGTCCTCGCTCTCGCCGATCCGGCCTAGGGCGATGCGCAGCCGGCGCGCCAGCCCGATCCTCTCCCGCGCCAGATAGCGCCGCATGTGGTCGTAGAACAGCTTGTAATGGCGGAACTCGTCAGCAGCGATCTGCTTGCAAATCTGCCGCAGCACCGGCTCGGCGGCAGCCTCGGCGAGTGCGCTGTAATAGCTCGACGTCCCGGTCTCCACCATGCACCGCGCGATCAGTTCGCCGGTGCGTGAGCCGCGCACCGAACTCGTCGCATCCAGCGGCAGCTTGTAGCCGGCCCGATAGCGCGCGAACGCCTGCGCGTAGTCCCAGCCGGGGTCCGCCAGCATCGCCCAGCGTCCGAGCGCATCGCCATGCTGCACCTCCTCCTCCGCCCAGTGGTCCGCGGCCTGGCGGAAGTCCGGGTCGTCGGCGAACACACGGTTGAGGTAAACCGCGTAGTCGCTGCCGTTGCGCTCCACCATGGCGGCCGCCTTGACCA
Organism: Acetobacteraceae bacterium; assembly: GCA_049522565.1. Lineage (GTDB taxonomy): Bacteria > Pseudomonadota > Alphaproteobacteria > Acetobacterales > Acetobacteraceae > JASHVB01. Next base: position 15,826 of record JBEKNT010000086.1, on the reverse strand, counting down.
GCGGAACCAACTCGGGATCGAGCTTGCCGGCATCGAATCGGTCCCAGGCCACCTCGTCGATCCGCCAGTGTTTCATTGTCCTGTTCACGCTTGTGTGTCGGCCCGCAGCCAGGTCCGGCAAAAACCGCGCACCTGACGTCTTCCTGCACCGTACATCAAGATGCCGGCCAAGCCAAAGCGGCCCTCGCGAGACCGCATTCGGACGGTTGGCTTGGTGACCTCGACTCTTCGATCCGGGCGGTGACAGCAAGTCAGTTGCACCACAAAGACACAACGATCAGGTTCTTCGTGCCTTTGTGTCTTTGTGATGCAACTGACGTACCGACATACCGCACCGACCTCGCCAGTGTGCAGCGTTGGGACCAAAGCCCGAGAATCACTGCCCCGCCCGTCGCAATCCAGCCTTCCGGCAATTGGGGCGGGTGCTTTGCCCGCGTCAAGCCAGCATCAACCCAGCGTACCAACCCGGCCGACGACAACGCAGTGAAACCCGTTCGTAACCCCGGATGCGCAGAGTGCCCGCCTGCCGTCTGCGTGGGGAGGTCAGAGTGCGGTTTCGCTGCACGGATCGAGCAGCCTTCACCTCCCTTCGCGCCAAGATTCTGCTCTCATTCCTGGGGCTGACCGCCATTACCGGCTTACTTGGATTCGGCGCCGTGCACAGCGTTGCCGCATCCGGCCGACTGGTCATGCAAATCTACGACGAACCGTTGATGGCAATCAGCCATGTTCGCAAGGCGCAGACCGAGTTCACCGCCATGCGCCTGGCACTGGCACTCCGGGACGCCGCTGCCGATCCGGACCGGCAACAACAATCCGACCGCCAGCTTGCCACGCTCGCGGGCAACGTGGAGGACGATCTTGGCGTGGCGCGCGAACGGGCCAGCTCCGGCCGCGCCGCCGAGGTCGCCCGGGCGGCGCTCGACGATTTCCAGGCATGGAATGTCCTGCGCCTGCAACGTGAGCCCGACACCGCGAAACCCCCGTTGCGCGACGCACTCGACCGCCGCGCGGAGTCCCTGCTCGGTGAGTTCGACACGCTCAGGCAGGTGACGGCGGAAGACTGTATCCGCGATCGGACGCGCACCATGGCGTCGATCCAGCGCTATCGCCTGTGGTGCGTCGGTGCGACGGCGGCGGCATTGCTCATCGGTACGCTGATCGCCGCGGCCCTGGCGCGGCACATCGTCCTGCCGATCGGCGCCGCCTCCCGTGCCGCCCGCCGCATCGCCGCCGGCGACCTCGATGCCGAAATCCTGCCAGCGGGCCGTGACGAACTCGGCCAGCTTCTCAGCGCCATGTCGGTGATGCGCGACAACATACGGACCATGATGGAACATGAGGCCGCCGCGCATCGTTCTGCCCAGGGACGCCTGGTCAATGCGATCGAGGGACTGAACGAAGGGATTGCCCTGGTCGGTCCCGACCGTCGCGTGATCCATGCCAATTCCCAGCTTGCCGCGCTTTTTCCGGCGTATGCGGCGGGCTTTACCGAGGGGGCCGTGCTGCCGCCGGAAACCGAGGCCGCCCTGGCTGCGAATCCGGCCAGCGAGATACAGATCGCCGACGGCCGCTGGTTGCGGCTCAGCCGGAGCGAGCGATCCGATGGCGGCTTCGTGCTGATTGCCAGCGATATCACCTTGCTCAAGGAACGCGAAGCCGTGCTGCAGGCCGCCAAAGAGCAGGCGGAAGCGGCGAACCGGGCAAAAACCGAGTTCCTGACCAATATGAGCCATGAACTGCGCACGCCGCTGACCGCGATCATCGGTTTTTCCGAGATCATCTCCAACGAGTCGTTCGGCACGGTAGGCCAGCCGAAGTACCGGGAGTTCGCTGACGACATCCTGCATAGCGGGCGCCACTTGCTCGACGTCATCAACGACATGCTGGACATCGCCAAGCTGCAGTCGGGCATGACGGAGCTGCGGCTGCAACGCGTGCCGTCGCGCAGCATCGTGGACGCCGCGGTGCGCATCGTGCGCAAGCATGCCGAGCAAGCCGGCATCCGTTTGGAACTGTTGATTCCGCGCAACCTGCCGATGCTTCGGGCCGACCATCTGCGGCTGCGTCAGGTCTTGCTCAATCTGCTGTCGAATGCGATCAAGTTCACGCCCGCGGGCGGAGTAGTGTCCGTCATCGCCGAACGGCGCGAGACGGAACTGGCGATCACCGTGCGCGACACCGGCATCGGCATGGCGCCGGAGGACATCCCGCGCGCGCTGCAACCGTTTGTGCAGGTGGACAACAGCCTCGCCCGCCGGCACGGCGGCACGGGGCTCGGGTTGCCGCTATCGAAGCGGTTCGTCGATCTGCACGGCGGCCAGTTCGAGATCCACAGCGAGCCGGGCAAGGGCACGTCGGTCACCATCGTCCTGCCGATTCCGTACACCTCTCCCGCGATCTTGACGGGAGATGTCGCCGCGTAGCGGCGGGTGAGCGTGATCGGGCCGGCACGCAGCCAGCCGCCGATGCGGCACGATTAAGCAACGTGCCGACCCGATCACCCTCACCCTCGGTGCTAACGTACCTCGACCTCTCCCGCGCGCAGCGCGGGAGAGGTAAACAGAACCTCAGAATAGTCCCTCGATCTCGCCGTCCTCGCGCAGATGGATCGCCTCCGCGGCCGGCGTGCGCGGCAGGCCGGGCATCGTCATGATGTCGCCGCAGATCGCCACCACGAAGCCGGCGCCGGCGGACAGCCGCACCTCGCGCACCGGCAGCACAAACCCTTCCGGCGCCCCCATTACCGTGGGGTCGGCGGTGAAGCTGTACTGCGTCTTGGCAATACACACCGGCACGTCGCCGAAGCCGGCATCCTCGAAGCCCTTCAGCCGCCGCGCCACGGCGTCCGACACCGCGATGTCCGACGCCCGATAGATCTTCTGCGCGATGGTACGGACCTTGTCGGCCAGCTTGAGTTCCAACGGATACAGCGGCTGATACGCCGCCTTGCCGCTGTCGATCCGCGCCACCACCGCACGGGCCAGCGTTTCCGCGCCGGCACTGCCATCCGCCCAATGCGTGCAGGAAATCACCTCGACTCCCTGCGCGCTCATCGCGTCGCGGATCGCCGCGAATTCTTCTTCCGTGTCCGAGTTGAAATGGTTCACCCCGACCACCACCGGCAGACCGAACTTGCCCATGTTCTCGACGTGTCGCGCCAGGTTGGCTACACCGCGCTTGACGGCGGCGACGTCTTCCTTGCCCAGCGCCGAGCGTGCCACGCCGCCATGCATCTTCAACGCCCGCACCGACGCCACGATCACCGCGCAGGATGGCGTCAGCCCCGCCGAGCGGCACTTGATGTCGATGAACTTCTCCGCGCCGAGATCGGCACCGAACCCGGACTCCGTCACCACCACGTCGGCCGTCTTCAACCCGAGCCGCGTTGCCATCACCGAGTTGCAGCCATGCGCGATATTGGCAAACGGCCCGCCATGCACAAACGCCGGCGACCCTTCCAGCGTCTGCACCAGGTTGGGCGCCAGCGCGTCCTTCAGCAGCACGGCCATCGCGCCGTCCGCCTTGATGTCCTTCGCCGTCACCGCCTTGCCGTCGCGCGTCTGCGCCACGATCATGCGGCCAAGCCGCGCCTGCAATTCGTCGAGGTTGCGTGACAGGCAGAACACCGCCATCACCTCGGAGGCGACGGTGATGTCGAACCCGTCCTCGCGCGGAAACCCGTTCGCCACGCCGCCCAGGCTGTTGGTAATCGAGCGCAGCGCCCGATCGTTCATGTCGAGACAGCGGCGCCATGACACGCGGCGTGCGTCGATGCCGAGCGCGTTGCCCCAATAGATGTGGTTGTCGATCATCGCGGCCAGCAGGTTGTTGGCCGAGGTGATGGCGTGGAAATCACCGGTAAAATGCAGGTTGATCTGGTCCATCGGCACCACCTGCGAATAGCCGCCGCCCGCCGCGCCGCCCTTCATGCCGAAGCTCGGGCCCAGGCTGGGCTCGCGCAGGCAGATCACCGCGCGCTTGCCGATGCGGTTCAACGCATCGCCGAGACCGACTGTGGTGGTGGTCTTGCCCTCACCCGCGGGAGTCGGGCTGATGCCGGTGACCAGCACCAGCGCGCCATCTTGCTTGCTCTGCTGCGCGTTGATGAAATCGAAGCCGACCTTCGCCTTGTAGCGGCCATACGGTTCCAGCGCCTCGTCCGGAATGTTCAGCCGCGCGGCAATCTCCGCAATCGGACGCATCTTGCTCTCGCGAGCGATCTCCAAATCCGTCTTCATGTCAGGCTGCTCTCCTCCGGTTGATGCCGAGTTCGTTCAGGGCCTCGGCCATGGCGGCAACGGCGTGGCGCATGTCGGCTGGCGTGATGGCGCCGATACAGCCGACGCGGAAACCTGGCGTCGGCGTATTATAGAAATTGCTGATCAGCACGCCACGCGCCTTCAGTGCATCGACGAAGCGTTGCAGGTCCCAGGCCGGATCGGCCGGCGCGTGCACGTTGACGATGATCGGCCCCTGGTGCTCGCGCGCCAGATAGGGCGTCAGGCCGAGCGCCTGCACGCCGTCGTACAGCACCCGCATGTTCGCGGTGTAGCGGGCGAGGCGCGCCGCCTGGCCGCCCTCCGCGTCATACAGGTCGAGCGCGACGTTCAGTGCGTTCAACACCTGCGCCGGCGGAGTGAAGCGGAAGCGGCCCGGGCCGCTGCGCAACGAATGGGCGTGCACATCCGCCAGATCGAACGACCAGCTTCCGGCATTGCCGGCGCAGGCCTCCAGCCGGTCGATGCGTGCCACCGCGAAGGCGACGCCCGCCACGGCCTCCAGGCATTTGTTCGGCGTGAACATCACGGCGTCGATCTCGGGCTGCGCAGAAATGTCGAGCGGCAGCGCGCCGAACGCCGACACCGCATCGACGATCAGCCGCCGCCCGGCCGCGCGCACCACAGCGCCGATCGCGGCGGGGTCGTGCACCACGCCGCTGCCGGTTTCGGAATACACCAGGCCGACATGCGAGATCGCCGGGTCGGCGGCGAGCGCGGCGGCGACCGCCTCCGGCGGCGTCGGAACCACGGGCGAGATCGCCAGCGGCACCGGCACGCGTCCGGCTTCGCGCGCCAGGCGGACCATGCGGTCGCTGTACGATCCGGTGGCGGGGACCAGCAGCTTGCCACCAGGCGGGATGAAGCTGCGTACCGCCGCCTCGGTGATGAAATGGCCGCAGCCTTGCAACGGCAGCACGGTGTGCTGGTCCGGCGTGCCGTGGGCAGTGCGCAACAGCCGCTCGCGCAAGCCGGCGCAAAGCGGGCGGAAGTCGTTGTCCCACGGCGCAAAGTCATGGCCGAGCGCGGCGCGCACTTCGGCGCGCGTGGTCACCGGGCCGGGGATCAGCAGCAGCATGGGAGCACCTGGGCGAGAAACGATCAACCGGCGCAGGCTTCGCACGAAGGCGGCGGGAAATCCACCCGGCCGCTCCTGACGATCCGTTAACCTTCAGGCCCCGGCAAGAAAAGCGCCGGCCGGCAAGGTGCCCGACCGGCGTTTCGAGAGGCGGTCGCGATGGGTAAGCATCGCAGCCTCCTGCGGAGAAGTCGTGGTGATTTTCGATGTTAGATCAAGATCACCATCAGTCCGGAACCAGGAGGCGGGCCGGCCCTGGCGACAGGGCCAACTTGACGATTGCTCTAGCGGCCGCGTCGTTCCGATGCAAGCCCGATTTGGCCGCGTTCCCCGGGTGATTGCGCGAGCACTGAGAGAATCGGCTTGGGCGCATCACGTTGGCCCATGGCGGTGGGGTCGAGTCGACGTGAGTGGCGCCGGCGCAATATGCTCCGGCCCAACCAGCGCCGCCGGTCGCACATGCGGCGCCGCATCGCAGGAGGAAACGATGGCAGGATTGCTCACGGGCAAGTCGGCACTGATCACTGGCGGCGGTGGCGGCATCGGCCGCGCCACGGCTCTGGCTTTTGCACGCGAAGGCGCGCGTGTCGCCGTGGCCGACGCCGTCATCGAGAGCGCCCAGCAGACGGTGGCGCTGGTGAACGAGGCCGGCGGGCAGGCCATGTCGCTGACCGCCGATGTCACCGACACGGCGCAGGTGCAGGCGATGGTCCGCGCCGTGGTCGCCGCCTACGGCCGCCTGGATTGCGCATTCAACAACGCCGGCATCGCCGGCTTCCAGGTGGATGCGGCCGGCAAGAAGACGCACGAATGGGCGGACGAGTCATTCGACCGCATGATCGCGGTCAACCTGAAGGGGGTCTGGCTGTGCATGAAGCATGAGATTCCGCAAATGCTGGCGCAGGGCGGGGGCGTGATCGTCAATACCGGCTCGATTGCCGGACTGATCGGCCTGCCCACCTCGTCGGCCTATGTTGCCGCCAAGCACGGCGTGCTCGGCCTGACCAAGACCGCGGCACTGGAATATGCGGGGGAAAACATCCGGGTGAACGCGGTCTGCCCCGGCTATATCGAAACGAAGATGACCGAGGACACGATGCGTCGCCGCGGTGCCGAGCTGATGGAAAAAGTGCCGTTCCACCGCATGGGCAAGCCGGAAGAGATCGCCGAGATGGTGCTGTGGCTGTGCAGCGACCGCGCGTCGTATGTTAGCGGCGCGTGCTACAACGTGGATGGCGGCTACATGGCGATTTGATCAGGCGTTGGTCAGGCCGCCGTCGATCGTGATGGTCTGTCCGGTGATGTACGACGCATCGGAAGAGCAGAGGAAACGGATCACGGAGGCTACCTCGCTGGGTTGGCCGAAGCGCTGCAACGGGATTTCGCGTTGGTACGCCTCGCCGCGCGCGGCGATGATGGAATCCGTCATGCGCGTCAGGATCACGCCCGGCGCGACGGCGTTCACCAGGATGTCGGGCGCGAACTTGCGCGACAGCGAGCGCGTCAGGCCGACGATGCCGCCCTTCGCCGCGCCATAGGCGGCGTGCCCCGGGCTGCCGCGGCGGAACGCGACGGAACTGGCGAACACCAGTCGCGACGGTCCACGCGTATCGGCATGCGGACGGAACGCCACCGCCATGTCGTAGGCGTTGGTGAGGTTGGCGGCGATCGCGCGGTTCCACACGCCGTGGTCGTCCGGGTCGAGCGGATCGGGCTCGAACACGCCGGCCAGGTGCACCAGCGCGTAGACCGGTTTGGCGCGTTCCAGCAGGTCGGCACATACGGCGGGGGTGGCGAGGTCGGTCGCGACGGTGAACACGCGCACGCCGCCCAGTGCTGTCCTGGCGTCGTTCAATCGTTGCTCATCGAGATCGAGCAGAATGACGTGCGCGCCGTGGTCCAGGAAGGCGCGCGCGGTGGCGACGCCGATGCCGCCGGCGCCGCCGGTGATGACGACATGTCGGTTGATGAATTCCGCCATGTCACGCCACCAGCGCGCCGTAGTCGAGCGTCGCCATCACCTGCACGCGCCGCATGTAGCGTGGCTCGTCGGGCAGGTAGTCGGCCACCGCGTTGTGCATCGTGCCGATATTGTCCCACATCAACAGGTCGCCCTCGGTCCAATGATGCGCGTGCAGGAATTCGGCGCGATCCTGGTGGCGGAACAGGAAATCGAGGATCTCGCCGCTTTCCTGCGGATCCATGCCGTCGATGAACATGGTGTAGCCGGGATTGGCATACAGCACGAGCCGGCCGGTGATCGGATGCCGGCGGAAGATCGGCTGCGACACTGGCGGTTTTTTCCCCCGCTGTTCCGGCGTCAGCGGCTTGCGGGTGGAGCCGGGACGCTTGCGCATCTCCTCCCAGAACTTGGCGAAGTCATGCGTCGCGGTGCGGCCTTCCAGCTTGTGCTTCAGCGCCTCGGGTAGCTCTTCATAGGCGGCGTGCATATTGCGGAACTGCGTCTCGCCGAGCGGCTTGCCGTTGCGGTGCGGCACGTGCCGCGCGTGCAGGATGTTGGCGAGCGCTATGTCGCGGCTGTACGACATGTCGGTGTGCCAGCCCTGGCCGGCGTCATGCAGCCCGAGCGCCTTGCCGTCTCGCTGCATATTGGACAGCACCATCACTTCGGGGAAGTCGGGCTCGTGGAACAGGTTGGCGACGTTGATCTCAAGCTCACCGAAACGGCGACCGAACGCAGCGAATTGCGGCGTCGTCAACGTCTGTGCGGGGAAGCACAGCACGCCATGCTGGCCCAGGGCGCGCAGGATGTCGCGGAAATCCGCATCCGACAGGGGGCGCGCCAGGTCGATGCCGTCGATCCGGGCGCCCAGAGTCTCGCCGGTTGGAGTAATCTGCATGTGAGCCTCCAGCGGTTGCCAGGACGACCTCACCACGGATAGCAGCGGTTGCAAACCGGCGCGACGGACGTATCGGGTGCGGAGCGGAAAATCGCAGGGCATTCCGCCACCGCGCATTGCGGTCACTCCACCGGGGCAACCCAGTGGTTCAGTGGCCCGTGTCCTTGGCCGATCCCGGGTGCCGTTGCGATCGCCGCCCGAACATACGCGCGCGCGCGAAGCACCGCGTCGCGCAGCGTCATGCCCTGCGCCAGTCCGGTGGCGATGGCGCTGGCCAGCGTGCAGCCGGTCCCATGCGTGTGGCGGGAGACGATCCGAGGCGCGGCGAACGCCTCGCAACCGTCGGCGGTCACCAGCAGATCCACCACCTCATCGCCCGGCAGGTGGCCGCCCTTCAGCAGCACCGCCGGCACTCCCAGCCCGAGCAATGCTGCCGCGGCCCGGCGCATCGCGTCGAGGTCCTGGATGACGAGGCCGGACAGCACTTCCGCCTCGGGCAGGTTCGGCGTGACCAGGCTCGCCATCGGCAGCAGAAGCCGGGTCAGGGCGGCGACCGCATCGTCCCGCAGCAGCGACGCGCCACCCTTGGCGACCATCACCGGATCGACCACCAATGGCACACCCGGCGCGTGCCGGGTCAGCGCGTCGGCGACCGCCTCGATCGTCGCCACGTCGCCCAGCATGCCGGTCTTCACCGCGTCCGCGCCGATGTCGTCCAGCACCACCGCGATCTGGCGCGCGACGAAGTCCGGCGGCACTCTATGGATCGCGTGCACCCCCAGCGTGTCCTGCGCGGTCAGCGCGGTGATCGCGGTGGCGGCGTAGGCGCCGAGCATGGTGATCGTCTTGATGTCGGCCTGAATCCCCGCCCCGCCGCCGGAATCCGATCCGGCGATGGCGAGGACGATACACCTCTCCCGCCGCGCGGGAGAGGTCGCGCAGCGGGAGGGGTTCAAACCGCGTCCTCGCGTGCGCGCGCCACGTCGGCGATGACGGCGCACAACTCGTCCACGACACGGCCCACCGTCGTCTCGTCTTCCGCCTCCGCCATCACCCGGACCAGCGGCTCGGTGCCGCTTTCGCGTATCAGCAGCCGGCCAGCCCCTTGCAACGATGCCTCCATGGCAGCGACCGCCTGCACCACGCGCGGATGCTGCAACGGCGAGACCCCGGTGAACCGCACGTTCTTCAGCCGCTGCGGCAGCGGCGTGAACACCCGGCACACCTCGCTCGCCGGCCGCCCTTGCTCCACGATCACCGCCAGCACCTGCAACGCGGCCAGCAATCCGTCGCCGGTGGTGGCGAAGTCCGACAGGATGACGTGGCCGGATTGCTCGCCGCCAACATTGGCGCCGACGGCGCGCATCCGCTCCGCTACGTAGCGGTCGCCGACCTGGGTGCGATGCAACGCCAGGCCCGCGTCGCGCAGGAACCGCTCGAGCCCAAGGTTCGACATCACGGTCGCGACGATGCCGCCGCCGTGCAGCCGCTCGGCCTCGTCCCATGACCGGGCGATCAGCGCCAGGATCTGGTCGCCGTCGATCAGCTCGCCATGCTCGTCCGCCATCGCCACACGGTCGGCGTCACCGTCCAAAGCGATCCCGAGATGCGCGCCATGCTCCACCACCTGGGCGCAGAGGTATTCGGGCGTGGTCGAGCCGCAGCCCTTGTTGATGTTGAACCCGTCCGGCGCGACACCCACCGGAATGACGGTGGCGCCCAGTTCCCACAGCACGGTCGGCGCGACCCGGTAGCCGGCGCCGTTGGCGCAATCGATGACGATCTTCAGATCGTCCAGCCGCAGGCCGCGCGGGAAGCTGGCTTTGGCCGCCTCGATATAGCGCCCCCCGGCGTCGTCCAGGCGCGAGGCGCGGCCCAGCGCGGCCGGCGCGGCGAGACGCGTGGCGAACGTGCTGTCCATCATCGCCTCGATCTCGGCCTCGGTCGCGTCCGACAGCTTGCTGCCGTCCGGGCCGAACAGCTTGATGCCGTTGTCCTCGAACGGATTGTGCGAGGCGGAGATCATCACCCCAAGATCGGCGCGCAGGCTATGGGTCAGCATGGCAACCGCCGGCGTGGGCAGCGGGCCGAGCAGGGTGACATCCATGCCGGCGCCGATGAAGCCGGCGGTGAGGGCTGGCTCGATCATGTAGCCGGACAGCCGCGTGTCCTTGCCGATCACCACCCGGTGGCGGTGGTTGCCGCGGGTGAACAGCAGGCCGGCGGCCTGGCCGAGGCGCAGCGCGATCCCCGCGGTCATTGGCTCGGAATTGGCCTTGCCGCGAATGCCGTCGGTGCCGAACAGCCGTCTGGATTTGGTCATCCCATCTCCGTCGCGAATCGATGCGCCGGGTGTAGCGCGGCGAGGCGTCGGCGGGGAAGCGCGCCTCACGCGGGGGAGACCAGAGCACCCCACAGCTTGAGTGCCTGGACGGTCTCCGGAACGTCGTGCACGCGCAGGATATGCGCGCCGCGGGAGACGGCAAACAGCCCGGCGGCCAGCGAGCCCGGCAGCCGTCGCTGCGGGTCGGGTTCGTCGCCGGTGCGGCCGATGAAGGATTTGCGCGAGACACCCACCAGGATGGGCCGGCGCAACACGGCAAGCGAGGGCAGGCGGCGCAGCAGCTCGAGCGACTGCGGCGCCAGCTTGGCGAAGCCGATGCCGGGGTCGATGGCGATCGAGTCGCGGGCGATACCGGCCTGTTCGGCGGCGGTGATGCGCGCGGCGAGTTCGTCCGCGACCTCGCGGGCGATGTCGGCATAGACAGCGCACGCGTTCATCGTCGTCGGATCGCCGCGCATATGCATCAGCACGACCGGACAGCCGCGCGCCGCAATGAGCGCGGCGGCGGCGGGGTCGTGCGTCAGGGCGGAGATGTCGTTGACGATGGCGGCGCCGGCATCCAGCGCGGCTTCCATCGTCGCGGCGTTGCGCGTGTCGATCGAGACTTTGACGCCCGCGGCGGCCAGTGCGCGGATCACCGGCACCACGCGGGTGCGCTCGTCATGCGGTGCGACGGGCGGGGCGCCGGGCCGGGTGCTCTCGCCGCCCACGTCCACGATGTCGGCGCCCGCCGCTGCCATCGCCAAGCCGGCGGCGACGGCACGCTGCGGGTCGCGGTGTTTTCCCCCGTCGCTGAAGCTGTCCGGCGTGACGTTCAGCACCCCCATCACGCGCGTCCGGTCGAGCGACAGGCCGGCCCAGGTGATGGCGCTGGTCATACTTCCGCGTCATGGCGTGCGAAGGCCCGCCATACACGACCGCCCGTGGCGGCACGCCGGAAAGCCGTGGATGGCGGGCCTTCGCCCGCCACCATGACGTGGGGAGTCACGCCGGCCATAATGGTGGGACTCACGCCCGCAGATGATCCGGGATCCGCAGCCCCAGCCGGGTTGGCACGTTCCATATCTCGCGCACCTGCCTTGTGACGTGGAACCCGGCCCGCAGATAGGTTGGCAGCGCCCGGGCATGGTCGGCGGTGCAGGTGTTCACGGTCATCCCGCGCGCGCCCTGCCGCCACACCGTATCCACCGCCTGGCGCAGGAATGCGTAGCCCATGCCGCTGCCGATCGCGTGCGGCATCAGGCCGAAATAGCTGAGGTTGATGTCCGGCCAGAAGCGCGCGTCCAGCTCGAAGAACCCGGCCGGCTCGCCGCCCGCGTAAAGCACGTGGATCGTCACCAGAGGATCACGCAACAGCACCGCCAGATCGTGGTCCAGCGTCGCCCGGCGCAGCCACCACACGTAATCGGCGCCCACCGTGTTGTAGAGGTAGCGATAGAATGGCACGCTGCACGCCTCGACCCGCACCATATGGCAGCCGGGCGGCAGGGCGGGTGCCGCCTCGGCCGGAGGACGGTCCATCCGCAAGAAGGTGACCGTGACGCTGACCCGCACCACCGGTTCCATGCCGCACGCTCCCCTCGGCGCCTGGAGTGGCAGCCTAGCCGATGGCTTGTCGTCCAGGAAGCTGCGGAATTTGCGGTGGCTCCAAAGCAACGCCACGGCGCCTCCAGGTATTTCCCACCCCTGGCATCGCACCTTGGCGGATGCTGCGACCGTCGGGGTCGTCGTGATCGATCCGATAGGCACGCTCGGCTTCGTCCCCTGCGTATTCCACGAAGCAACCGGGCCGGAGAAGATCCGGAAACACAACCAGATTCCGATCGGTCGGGACCTTCGCCGAAAACCGTGCAGAACCCCTCCAGGCCGCGCAGGTCACTATGGATGGCTTCTCCGAGCATCTGCGTCGGCGCGGCGCCGGTCGAAGCCGCGCCATTGGTGGCGCGGGAACGGAGCCGATAACCCTGCCCGTCACCAGTCGGTTCCTGCGCGATCATGTCCAGCCACGCCTGGGATGTCCTGCTGGACAGGTCGAGAACCCGGAGCAATCGCTCGAAAAACCTCCTGACATCAGGGAATTGGGGTTGGCCGGGATGGGCCCTGGTGCAACACGGCTTCGCCTTCCCGCAGCGCTGGTGCTGCGACAAGCTGGGCGCTGAACGACATCGGGAGCGGCTGACCGTGCTGTATCGGCGGCGGCTGGGGTACCTCTCCGGCGCTACGCGCGGGGTTGAACCGCAGGCGGGAGAGGTTGCGTACCGCGCCGCCGCAGCAGGTAGCGCTGCCGCCCCTCCAGCACCAGCTCGCCACGCTGGTTGTGCACCGTGCTGCGCAGCCCGACCACGCCGGTCGAGCGATTCGGTGTCAGCTCGTCCACCTCCAGCGCCGCGTACAGCGTATCGCCGGCAAACACAGGCTTCAGGAACCGGCTCGATTGTTCGAGGAACCCGACCAGGGAGTCCTCGGTCAGGAACGGGAACAATCCCGCCCCGGCAGCGGTCTGGATCAGCGTCTGGAAGCCGTGCGCCAGCATGCCCGGCATGCCATGCCGGCGGCAGTATTCCGCATCATAGTGCACCGGATGATTGTCACCGCTGGCCGCCTGGAATGCGGCGAACATCCCGTCGGTCATCGTCCGGCTTGGCAATACAAAGCGCTCGCCCGGTCGAAAGTCGTCGAAGTAACGTTGTTCCGGCACCATGCGGTGCGCGGCGGGATCGAAGCTGCTCATACCGCCCCGGCCGCACGCAACCCGGCGATCTCCGCCGCGCCATAGCCGAGTTCGCGCAGCACTTCGTCGGTGTGCTGGCCGAGCGACGGCACGTCGCCCATCACCGCTTCCTGGTCGGTGAAGGTGAACGGCGGCAGCAGCGCGCGCACCGGGCCGGCCGGGGTGTTCACCTCGCGCCACTTGTCGCGCGCGGCGAACTGTTCGTGGTTCCAGACATCCATCGACTGGTTCAGCCGTCCGTTGGCAATGCCCGCCGCATCCAGCACGGCGACCACGTCCAGCGACGTCATCGTCGCGAAGCAATCCTCGATCAGCGCGGTCAGCGCGCGGCGGTTCTCGCGGCGGTCGTTCATCGTGACGAAGCGCGGATCGGTCTCCACCTCCGGCCGGCGCAGCACCTTCGCACAGAATACCTTCCACTCGCGCTCGTTCTGCAACCCGAAGATCACCTGTCCGTCCTTGGTGCGATGCGCGCCATACGGCGCCAGCGCGGGATGGCCGCCCGGCTCGCGCGGCAGCGGCGAGTTGCCATAGGCGGCGCGGTACATCGGATAGACCATCCATTCGCCCAGCGCATCAAGCATGGCGATCTTCACATTGGCACCCTCGCCGGATCGCGAACGTCGCAGCAGAGCCGACAGGATGCCGGTAAGCGCGTACATCCCGGTGGCGATGTCGGCCGCCGAGATACCGACGCGCGAGGGCGTCTCCGGCGTACCGGTAACGCTGATCAGGCCGGATTCCGCCTGGATCAGCAGATCGTAGGCCTTCTTCCGCGCCAGCGGGCCTGACTCGCCGTAACCGGAGATGTCGCACACCACCAGCTTGGGATGGCGCGGCTTCAGCGCCGCATGCGACAAGCCGAGTCGCGCGGCCGCGCCGGGCGCCAGATTCTGCAGCAGCACGTCGGCGCCTTGCAGCAGACGGTCGAGCACATCGCCTGCCTGGTCGTGCTTCAGGTCCAGCGTGACCGACCGCTTGGCGCGGTTGAGCCAGACGAAATGGCTGGACTGACCGTGCACGAAGCTGTCGTAGGCGCGCGCGAAATCGCCCTCGCCCGGGCGCTCGATCTTGATGACGTCGGCGCCGAGATCGGCCAGGTGACGGCTGCAAATCGGCGCCGCCACCGCATGCTCCAGCGCGATGACGCGCATGCCTTCCAGGGGTCGCACTTGTCCGCCTTCCTCGCGTTTCGTCCGGCGAGGAAAGCGCCGCGGGCGAGCGGTGTCAAAAGTGCAGGCCGGCGGGTGACGCGCGGATGCTACCGTACGTCCGGGCGCCATGTGCCACGCGGCTTGCGCGGCGCGGCGTTCACCGGCTTTTCCTGTAAGCCCGAGGCGGGATCTTCGGATCGCTGCGGGCCGATCGTCCCGCCCGCTCAATAGGCAGAGATGCATGTTCCTTCTCAGCCGCGCGTCGGGCTTTACGCCAGAGCAACCCTGCTGCTTGGTCTCTCGGCGGTGGCCCCTGCCGTTATCGTGCGCTAACCTGCGAACTCCGCTGGCCGCAGCAGCCGCGCCATCCGGTCGAGCACTGCATTCGCCAGCCCCGGCTCGGGACCGTCGAAGAATCCCCGCGCCACGTCGAGATACTCGTTGATCACCACCTTCGCCGGTGCCCCGTCCGGCATGGCCAGCTCGCCGCCGCCGGCGCGCAACAACGCGCGCAGCACCGGGTCGATGCGCGCCAGCGGCCAGTCGGACGGCAACGCCTCCGTCACCATGCGATCGATCGTGTCCTGCTGGCGCACCGCGGAACGCACGATGCGCGCGAACAGTGGCACCTCCGCATCCGGCACGCGGCCATCCTCGAAGCCGCCGGTGCCGGGCAATTCGCCCAACCGATGCCGCACGAACTGATCAATCACCGTCTCGGCATTCTCCGGCCCCTGCTCACTCTGGAACAGCGCCTGCACCGCGGCGACGCGCGATGCGGTGCGCGGCCGGCGCCGCGGTTTCGGAGGGGCTTGCGCCATCGACGTCAGACCGCGCCGAGGCGGCGTGCGGCGTTGATCTGCAATAAGGCCGCCGCGGCGGCTTCCGCACCCTTGTTGAAGCCGTCCGCGCTGGAGCGCGCCTCGGCCTGCGCCAACGTATCGCAGGTCAGCAATCCGGTGCCTAACGCGATGCCGAATTGCAGCGCGACACTCATCAATCCTTCCATCGTGGCGCGGCAGATGAAGTCGTAGTGGTCGGTCTCGCCGCGAATGATGCAGCCGAGCGCCACGAATCCGTCGAACTTTTTCCCCCCGCGCAACGCGATGCGGATCGCCTGCGGCAGTTCGAACGCCCCGGCGATGTCGAGGATTTCGAACGTTGCCCCGGCTTCGCGCAGAATGCGCGTTCCGCCATCGGTCAAACCGTCCACCACGGCACGGTAGTACGGCGCGCGCACCAGCAAGAGATGCGGCGACGGACCCTCGACGCGCGGCGCGGATGGGAGCGGGGCGTCCTCGGTACTCATGGCGTCGTTCCAGCCGTCCCCTCGTCATGGCCGGTCCTGACCCGGCCATCTGTGCACGATCGTCCGTGC
>JBEKNT010000085.1:0-19323 GCA_049522565.1 Acetobacteraceae bacterium | reverse complement strand
CACCCCCGCCGCTGCGCGGCGACCTCTCCCACGATGTGGGAGAGGTTTAGTAATATCCGTGCCCCTTGAGGAACGCCTCGGTCTCGCCGGCGGCGGCATCGAGTGCCGGCTTCACCGCCATTTCCCCAGTGATCGCCTGCAAGATACGGCGGGTGATGAACTCGCCGACCGAGTAGAACTCGGGCAGCGCCGGGAACGGCAGCATCGTGGGAAGCGACGCGAGCGAAGCCGGATAGTAGCGGTTGGCCGCTTTCAGTTCAGGATCGTCCAGCACCGACTGGCGCGGCGGCACCATCAGCGGCGCGACGGTGCGCATGTTCGCCTGGTTGGCCGACGTGGCAATGATGCGGAACAAGACGTCCGGATCCTGCTTGCTGAATGCCGAAATGCCGTAGCCGTCGGAACCGCCACGCGCGTGCCCGTCCGGCGCCGGTACCCAGTCGATCTTGCCGACGACGCGAGACTTGTTCGGATCATCCATCGCCTTGGCGCGCGTCGCCCATTGCAGTCCCATCGTCGCGGTGTCCTGCTGCAATGCGATCGTGCATTCGTCATTGGCGGCGGCGGTGAAGCCCTGCTGGGCGTATTGCGTGACCTCCTTCATCGCCTCGATGGCCTGCACGCCCCGCGGATCGTTGAAGATCGGATGCCATTTGTCATCGAACCAGCCGTCGCCGATGGTGTTGATGTACCAGTGCGCCTCGTTCAACCCGGCATCCACCGGTTTGAGGCAACTGATGGTGCCCGCCCGCAGCGGCGAATTGAAGGATTTCGCCAGGGCGCGATACTCGGCCATGGTCTTTGGCGGCGGCTTGCCCGCCTGGTCGAACAGGTCCTTGCGGTAAAACAACAGCATCACATTCGACGTGTGCGGCATCAGATAGAGCTTGCCATTATAGCTCAGACTCTTCAGCACCGACGGGGGAAAATCGTCGAGCGCGAACTCGGATTTGTATTTCGCCCACAGATCGTCGAGCGGCCGCAGCCAGCCATTCTTCGCAAATGTCAGGAAGGTCGAATCGTTGGCATAGGCGATGTCGATCGTGTCGGCCTTGGAGGAGAACGCAATGGTGATCAGTTCCAGCGCCTTGTCGAACGGCATGAGCTGGGTGTTCACGGCGACACCGGGCAGCGCCGTCCGCATCTTCTCGGCATAAAATTCCAGCGCAGGGAAGCGATGGCTGACCATCTGGATCGTTCCGGCACCGCGCGCGGCACGTCCCACGATCGCCGGCGCCACCATCGCCGTCTGCAGCACGCGCCGTCTGCTCCATTTGAAGCTTGTCATGGTCTTTCCCCCCATATCGCGATTGCGCGCAGTCTAGGCGGCGTGGACAGACGGTTGTCAATCGCGCAGGCTGCGTATCGTGTGTGGCGTCAGCAGGGGAGCAAGACGATGCCGGAAGTCTATGTACACGCCGTCGAGGGACGGTCGAAGGATCAAAAGCGGGCGCTGATCAAGGACATCACCGACGCGGTGGTGAAGAATTTCGGCGTCGGGGCCGACGCGGTGCTGGTCGAAATCATCGAATCGTCACGCGACAACAAGGCGAAGGGCGGCGTGCTGTTCAGCGAACGGTCATAGCGAGCGCTTTAGCGACCGCCGCTCCGGCGGCAGGCGCCGGCCACGGGCGTTGTCATTGCGGTATAGGAACGACGAAGCAAGCCGCCACCTGGGAAGGGGTGGCGGAACACGGGCAACGGTCGGTTTGACGCGGAGCACCTGCCCTACCGGCCGTGCGGCGACATGCAACCCGGCCCACTGCTCAGGGCCTACGCCTTGAACAGCGACAACAGCCCTTGCAGCAATTGCGTCGGCGTCGGCGGGCAGCCGCGGATGACCACATCGACCGGCACCACGGCGGACACGCCGCCCACCACGGCGTAGCTGTCGGCGAACACGTGCCCGTCGGCCGCGCAGTCGCCGACGGCGACCACCCATTTCGGATCGGGCGTGGCGCGCCAGGTGCGCTCCAATGCCTCGCGCATGTTCTTCGTCACCGGCCCGGTGACCAGCAGCACGTCGGCATGCCGGGGCGAGGCGACGAAGTGCAGGCCGAACCGCTCCAGGTCGTAGAAGGCGTTGTTCAGGGCATGGATTTCCAGCTCGCACCCGTTGCATGAGCCGGCATCCACCGCGCGGATCGACAGGCTGCGACCAAGCTTGCGCCGCGCCGCCTGGTCCAGCGTCGCGGCGAGCGCGGCAAGTTCCAGGTCTTCGGGCGGCTTGGGCTCGGTGAGCGGCCTGCGCAGCCCTTGCAGGAGGTGTTTCAGCATGGGCTGTCACCGCAGCGTAGTGCGGGAGGCGCAGAGACTCCCTCCCCCCTTGAGGGGGAGGGGTGGGGAGAGGGGTTCGTACCGCAGCAGCCGTGCGGTTGGTTCCCCTCTCCCCAGCCCTCCCCCACAAGGGGGGAGGGAGTCTCTTTCTCCGTCCCTTCCGCCATCACAGATCGTGCCCCGAATACGAACAATTGAAGCTCTTGTTGCACAGTGGGAAGTCGGCGACGATGTTGCCTTCGATCGCCACTTCCAGCAGCGGCCATTGGAACCACGACGCGTCGCGCAAATGGCAGCGATCGACGCAGCCGCCGGCGACGCGCAGCCATACCAGCACGTCACCGCGGAACGCTTCGACCAGCGCCATGCCCTCGCCGGGTTCGAGCGGTGCGTCCTCGACCGACGCCCGCACCGCGCCGGCCGGCAGCGCTTCCAGCAGTTGTTCCAACATTGCCAGGCTCTGTTCTATTTCGCGGATGCGGATCCAGGCGCGGGCGTTGACATCGCCCTCGCGCAGCACCGGCACGTCGAACTTCAGCCTGTCGTAGGGCGGATAGCCCGGCGCCCGGCGCGCATCGAAATCGCGACCGGAGGCGCGGCCGACATAACCGCCGGCACCGAACCGCAATGCGAGTTCGGGGCGCAGAATGCCGGTGCCGACCGTGCGATCCTGCAAAGACGCCGTGCCGTCGTATAGCGCCACCAGCGGGGCAAAGCGCGCGCGCACTTCCACGACCAGCGCACCGATCTGCGCCACACCGTCGGCACTCAGGTCGGCCGCGACGCCGCCCGGCACGATACGATCCATCATCAGCCGATGACCGAAGCAGGCGGCGGCGCAACGCAACACGCGCTCGCGCAGCACGCCGCAATGCGCCAGCATGATGCTGAATGACGCGTCGTTGCAGATCGCGCCGAAATCGCCGAGATGGTTGGCGATGCGCTCCAGCTCCGCCATCACGCCGCGCAACGCGACACCGCGCGGGGGAACGACGATGCCCAGCGCCGCCTCCACCGCAAGTGAGAAGGCGAAGGCGTAAGCGACAGTGGAATCGCCCGATGTGCGGCCGGCGAGGCGCAAGGCGCGCGGGATCGGTGCGCCGTGCAACAGGGCATCGATTCCCTTGTGCACGTAGCCCAGGCGCTGTTCCAGCCGCACCACGGTCTCGCCGTCGCAGGTGAAACGGAAGTGGCCCGGCTCGATAATGCCGGCATGCACCGGGCCGACCGGAATCTGGTGCAGACTGTCGCCTTCCACCGGCAGGAAATCATAGGCCGGTGGTGGCGCGTCGCCCCAGCGCCCGTGGTCGAGCCAGGGTCGCGTGTCGAGCGAGCCGACCGGATCGAGGCCAATCAGGTCTCGCATCGCGCGTTCCAGGCGGATCGCCGGCGCATGCACGCAGCCAACCGACGGATAGCGGTTGTCGGCGCATTCCAGGCTGAGCACGACGACCGTTGGCGCAGTCTCTTGCAGCACCGCCATGTGCACGCGGCCGGTTTCGCCCCAAACGCTCAGCAGCGTCAGTTGGCCGGCAGAGAGCAAGTCGGCGGCATCCTGCCAGGCTTGCGCATCGACCACGACGCACGGAAACGGGTGATGCCCTTCGATCCACTGTCCGCCGGCGAGGATTGCATCGAGTGCCATCGGTTCAGCCCAACATCGCCGCGACGTGCTGGAACCAGGCGACCAGCGGGCCGGGCAGCCAGATGCCGGCGATCAGCACCAGCACAAGATGCGCGAAGATCGGCACGTACGACGCCTTCACCGGCCCGGTCGGTCCGCGCGGCGCGCCGAACGCCACCGAGGTCAGGCGCAACAGTAACGCGCCGAACGAGATCAGAATTCCGAAGACAACCAGCATGGCGAGCAGCGGCTCGCGGGCGAAGGTCGAGCTGATGACGAGGAACTCACTGGTAAACACACCGAACGGTGGCAGGCCGGCGATCGCCGCGACGCCGGCGACCAGCGTCCAGCCGAGCACCGGATGGGATTCGGTCAGGCCGCCCATGTCGGCGATGCGCTGCGTGCCTTTCACCTGCGCGACATGGCCCACCGCGAAGAAGATCGCGGATTTCGTCAGGCTGTGCATGGTCATTTGCAACAGGCCGGCGAAGTTGCCGAGCGGTCCCGCCATGCCGAAGGAGAACACGATGATGCCCATGTGCTCGATCGAGGAATAGGCGAACATGCGCTTGATGTCGCGCCGGCGATACAACATGAAGCCGGCGAAGATCAGCGACAGCAGACCGAGGCCGATCATCAGCGGGCCGGGCGCGATGGCGGCGGGGTTGGCCGCCAGCAGGATCTTGAAGCGTAGCAGCGCGTAGAGCGCGACGTTCAGCAGCAGGCCAGACAGTACTGCGGAGATCGGTGTCGGGCCCTCGGCGTGGGCGTCGGGCAGCCAGGCGTGCATCGGCGCCAGGCCGACTTTCGTGCCGTAGCCCAACAGCAGGAAGATGAAGGCGATGTTGAGCAAGGCTGGGTCGAAGGCGTGGGCGCTGACGCGGAGGTTGGTCCAGACCATGGCGTCCATGCCCTCGCCGATCACCGGGCGGGCGGCAAGATACACCAGGATGGTGCCGAACAGCGCGAGCGCGATGCCGACGCTGCCGAGGATGAAGTATTTCCAGGCGGCTTCGATGGCTTCGTGGGTGCGGTAGATGCCGACCATGACGACGGTGGTCAGGGTGGCGAGTTCGACGGCCACCCACATCAGGCCGATATTGTTGGCGATCAGCGCCAGGTTCATGCCGAACAGCATGAGCTGGAACATGGCGTGGTAGAACCGCAGATAGCGCGCCGTCAGGCGGCCGGTTTCCAGTTCGTGCGCAATGTAGCTGGCGCTGAACGCGCTGGTCGTGAAGCCGACGAAGGTGTTGAGCAAGATGAAGACGATGTTGAGGTCGTCGATCAGGAGGTACTGGTTGGAGGCTGGGCGGTCGAACAGCAGGCTGATCGCGAACAGCAGCGAGATCAGGCTGGCTAACATGTTGAGCCGCGCGGAGATGCGGTAGCCGGGGATCGCGGCAAGCAGCGCGGCCGCGGCCAGCGGGACCAGAACGACGCCGAGTTCGTTCATAGTACACCTCGACCACGAAGTGGGAGAGGTCGAGGCGCAGAGCGCCGAGGGTGAGGGTGCTGCGGCCGCACGCCGCCATAGAAGTCGACGGTGCGTCGGGCGGGACCCTCACCCGGCGCTTCGCGCCGACCTCTCCCACTTCGCGGGCGAGGTTTTGTCATTGCCTGTCCCCCCGGAACCGGTCCAGCGCTTGCAGGTCCACCGTGTCGAAGCGCTCGCGGATGCGGAACAGGAAGATCCCGATGACGATGAACGCGATCAGGATGGAGAACGCGACGCTGATCTCCACCACCAGCGGCATGCCCTGCGCGCCGGCCGCGGCCAGGTTCACGCCGTTCTCCAGCGACAGGAACCCGACCACCTGGCTCACCGCGTTGCGCCGCGTCACCATGATGAGCAAGCCGATCAGCACCACCGACAAGGCCAGCGCGATGTCCTCGCGCGCGACGGGGTCGGCGTGGGTGGTAACCGGCAGCATCACCTCCAGCGACAGCGCCACCAGGCCGATGCCGGCCAGCATGGTAACGCCGATGCCCACCACCGTCTCGATCTCGCGATGGATGCCGAGGCGGAACACGATGCGGCGCAGCGCCCATGGTATCAGCATCGCCTTGAAGCCGAGCGCGATCGCCGCGGTAATAAAGAGATGCGGCGCGTGCTGGATATGCGCCTGCCACGCCACCGCGCAGGCCAGCACCAAGGCGTGCAGTGCCAGCACGTGCAGCAGCGCGTACAGCCGGTCCTGGTACAGCATCATGAAACTGACCAGCACCAACCCTCCGGCCAGCATATGCGCGACGTCGAAATCCAGGCCGGGCATCACATCCCCCGCGACACGAACAGCAGCAGCACGCCGAGCAATCCCAGCATGAGTGCCGCGCCGAGGAAGTTCGGCACGCGGAACACGCGCATCTTGGCGATCGACATCTCGAACACGCCCAGCAACACACCGGCGACCGCAAGTTTCGCCAGCCAGGTGACGAGACCGATCGCGTAGCCATGCTCCAGCCCGAACGGCACGAAGATGCAGGCGATGGCCGAGACGTACAGCAGCAATTTCAGCGACGCGGCGAGGTCGATCATCGCCAGGTGGCGGCCGGAATACTCCAGCACCATCGCCTCGTGCACCATGGTCAGTTCCAGGTGTGTCGCGGGGTTGTCCACCGGGATGCGCGCGTTTTCCGCCAGCGCGACGATGACGAACGCCACCAGCGCCAGCGCCAGCGACACGCGCAGCCCGACCAGCGACGACGCCATGAACGCCGCGATAGTGGAGAGCTGCGTCGAGCCGGCGATGATGGCGACGGACAGCACGATCATCAGCATCGCCGGTTCGGCGAGCGAGGCGATCATCACCTCGCGCGAGGACCCGATGCCGCCGAAGCTGGTGCCGATATCCATCGCCGCCAGCGCCTGCATGAAGCGCGCGCTGCCGAGCAAGGCGATGATGGCGATCAGGTCGCCGGACCAGGAGAAGATCAGGCCGGTGTGGAAGGTCGGCACCAGCGCGGCGGCGACCCAGGTGACGGCGAAGATCATGTAGGGCGCGACGCGGAACAGCCACGACGCGTTGTCCGCCAGCACGACCTCCTTGGAGAGCAGGCGGCGGAGGTCGCGATAGGGCTGGATCAGCGGCGGGCCGCGGCGGCGTTGCAGGCGGGCTTTCACTTTGCGGACGAGGCCGGTCAGCAGCGGCGCCAGCAGCAGTACCAGCGCCATCTGCAAGGCCTGGATGAGGAGGTCGCGGATCATCGGAAAGCGCGGGGGAGAAGGTTAGCGAGACTCCCTCCCCCTCAAGGGGGGAGGGAGCCTTATCGCCCAGCCCACCCCCTGCAATGCGCGTCACTGCCATAGCGCGAGCGCCAGCAGCAGCAGCACCAGGGCGGCGAAGACGAAGCCCAGGTAGCGGCGGATGGTGAGGAACTGTAGATGGTTCAGCACGTCGGCGGCCCGGGTCACGCCGCCGGCGATCGGCGCATAGAGCGAGTCCCACACCGGATCGTGGATCGTCTTGACGATGCGGGCCGGCGCCATGTCGCCCGGGGGCGGCATCGTCACCGTCTCACGGGCGCGGAACACCAGCGTGCCGAAGACGCGGCGGATCGGCTGGGCGAAGCTGCCGGCGGTGTATTGCGTCGCCGGGCTGGGATCGGGAAAGCCGCAATCCCACGCCGGCCCGCGGCGCAACGCGTGGGACGCGAAGCGATGCACCGCTGCCGCCGTCAGCCAAGCCGAGCCCGCGATGAACAGGAACACCAGCAGTCCGTTATACGAGCTGCGGCTTTGCGCGACCGGCACGATGGTCAGCCAGTCCAGCCCGATCTGCGTCGGCATCCGCGCGCCGGTCAGCGCCCGCGCCACCGGTGCCAGCCCGTCGATCACCAGGCCGGGCAGCACGCCCGCCAGCAGGCACAGCGCGGCCAGCACGTACATTGCCGCCAGGGAGAAGCCGTCGACCTCGCGCGCCTGTGCCGCCACGGTGCTGCGCGGGCGGCCGAGGAAGCTGATACCGAACGCCTTCACGAAGCACGCCGCGGCCAGGGCGGCGGACAGCGCCAGCAACGCTCCGTCGGCGGGGATGGCGATCTTCAGGCCCCATTGCGGCAGGTTGGGAAGCAGCACGATGGCCTGGAAGGTCAGCCACTCCGACACGAAGCCGTTCAGCGGCGGCAAGGCGGAGATCGCCGCGCAGCCGACCAGGAAGCAGAACGCGGTCTTCGGCATGCGGTGGATCAGGCCGCCGAGATGCTCCATGTCGCGCTCGCCGGTGGCGGTCAGCACCGCGCCGGAGCCGAAGAACAGCAGGCTCTTGAACACCGAGTGGTTGAACACGTGGAACAGCGCCGCGGTCAGTGCCAGCGCCGCCGCGGCGTTCAGCCCGTTGGCGGAGAACGCCAGCGCCAGGCCGAGGCCGATGAAGATGATGCCGATGTTCTCGACGGTATGGTAGGCCAGCAGGCGCTTCAGGTCGTGCTCCATCAACGCGTAGAGCACGCCCATCACCGCGGTGATGCCGCCCAGCACCAGCACGACCACGGCCGCCCACCAGGTCGGCCCGCCCAGCAGGTCGAACACGATGCGGATGAAGCCGTAGACGGCGACCTTGGTCATCACGCCGCTCATCAGCGCGGAGACGTGGCTGGGCGCGGCGGGATGCGCCAGCGGCAGCCAGACATGCAGCGGCACCAGGCCGGCTTTCGATCCGGCACCGATCAACGCAAGGATCAGCACCAGCGCGGCGACCCATTCTGTCGGATGCGCGTGGCGCATCGCGTCGAACGCGTAGCCGCCTCCGGTGCCGGCCAGCAGGCCGAAGCCGAGCAGCAGCGAAAACCCGGAGAAAGCCGCCATCAGCAGGTAGATGGTGGCGGCGCGGGCGTTGCCGGGTTCGCGGTGATGCGCCAGCACCAGCGCCCAGGAGGCGAGCGACATCAGCTCCCAGGAGAACAGGAACAGGAAGGCGTCGTCAGCGATCACCACCATGTGCAGGCCGGCGATGAAGGCGGGGTAGAACGGCAGGACACGCTGCGGCTGGTCCTCGTGCCGGCCGTAGCCGAGCGCGAACAGGCTGGCGGCGGCGCTGCCCAGCCCGACGACGACCAGGAAGAACGCCGACAGCGCGTCCAGCCGCACGTGGCCGCCGATCCAGGGCAGGCCGATCGGGAGCGTCAGTTCGGTGGGCGGGGCGCCGATCGACAGCAGGCCGGCGAGCAGGGTCGCCAGCGAGAGGATAAGGCAGCCGCCGTAGACGAGCGGGCCGCCGGTTGGGGTGCGCGCGGTGACGGCGCCGATCACGGCGAGTGCCAGCAGGCCGGCGATGCAGGCCAGGATCAGCGCGATCATGCTCGCCCCCGGCGCTGGTTCGTGTTTGCGCCTGGCGGGGTTGCGGTGGCGAGGCGGACGCCGCGGCCGCCGGTGTGGCTGGCGGCGCCGTCGTTGATCAGCTCGATGCCGGCGCGGTGGAGGGCGTCGACCAGCTTCATCAGGGACTCGACATTGCCGCGCACCACGCCGTCGCTGGCCTCCATGCGCTGGATGGTGGGCAGGGACAGGCCGGATTGCTCGGCCAACTGGCGCTGGTCGATTTGCAGCAGGGCACGGGCGGCACGCATCTGGGCGGCGGTGATCATCCGGGGGGAGGTGCTGGTGGGCGGAGGAGTCACTTATGAGCCATCGATTATGGGGCTTCAACCCCTAAAATCCATGTTTAGCTGGCCGAGTCGCAAGTTACTTTCGAGGCTATCGTCTTTGGGGCTATCATGCTGTCATTGCCGCGATTGCCAGCATTCAGGGCCACACCCGTGCCGACTCTGACGGTTCGCAACCTCGACGCAGACCTCGTGCGCCGCCTGCACATCCGTGCCGCAGAACACGGCCGCTCGGCCGAGGCAGAGCATCGGGAAATCCTCCGCGCGGCCTTGCTCAATGCGGTGCAATCGCCGACTCCCCAGCAAGCAGCCGAACGTCTGGCAGAATTCCGCCGCCGCACCGCCAGGCGCGGGTCGCCGTCCGCCGCCGATCTCCTGGAACAATCGCGTGCCGGACGGATGCAGACGCTAACAGGGCTGGACGGAGGGGCCTGAGTAGGTCGTGGTCGCTGCCCCTTCGGACGCCCTCAAATGGGCAATTTACGCCGCCGCAAGATCACCCCGCCCCGCGTACCATGCTCGGCCGCTTCGGATCATAGCTCCACCCGGGAATAACATACTGCATCGCCGCCGCATCATCCCGCGCCGCATCCCCCAGCTTCTTGTAAAGCTCGTGCGCCTTCAGCACCTGCTCCATATCGATATCGATACCAAGCCCCGGCCGCTTCGGCACCTCCACCGCGCCGCCGACAATCCGCAGCGGCTCCCGCGTCAGCCGATCCCGTCCCTCCTGCCAGATCCAATGCGTATCGATCGCGGTGATCTTGCCCGGCGCCGCGGCGGCGCAGTGGGTGAACATCGCCAGCGACACATCGAAATGGTTGTTGGAATGCGAGCCCCAGGTCAGCCCCCACTCGTCGCACATCTGTGCCACGCGCACCGAACCCTGCATGGTCCAGAAATGCGGATCGGCCAGCGGAATGTCCACCGCCTGCAACAGGATGGAGTGCCCCATCTGCCGCCAGTCCGTCGCCACCATGTTGGTCGCGGTCGGCATGCCGGTCGCGCGGCGAAACTCCGCCATGATCTCGCGGCCGGAATAACCGTCCTCCGGCCCGCAGGGATCCTCGGCATAGGCCATGACGTCATTCCTGCCCTTGCATAGCGCGATCGCCTCCGCCAGTGACCAGGCGCCATTCGGATCCAGCGTCACGCGCCCGTCGGGGAAGCGGTGCTTGATGGCAGCAACCGCCGCCATCTCGTCGTCGCCGCGCATCACCCCGCCCTTCAGCTTGAAGTCGCTGAATCCGTAGCGAGCGACTGCGGCTTCGGCCAGCCGGACAACGCCTTCCGCCGTCAACGCCGGCTCATTACGCAACCGCAGCCAGCCGTCATTCGCCTGCGGGTCGGTATGATAGGGCAGATCGGTGCGCGTGCGGTCGCCGACATAGAACAGATACGCCAGCATCCGCACCGCATCGCGCTGCTGGCCGGAGCCGAGCAGCGCGGCGACCGGGACCCCAAGGAACTGCCCCAGCAGATCGAGCAATCCGGCCTCGACCCCGGTGATCACATTGTCGGTGCGCAGATTGATCTCGTGCGGCTGTCGCAGAATGGCGGCTTCCTTCGCCGAGGTCACCTGGTGCACCGTGGATTGGTGCGCCCCCTGCCCTGCTCCGGTCAGCATGCGGCGGATGCTGCCAAGCACGGCATTATAGCCGCCGAGCCGGCTGCCGATCACCAGCGGTCGGGCGCGTTCCAGCGTCTGACGGATGCCTTCGCCGCCTGGCACCTCGCCCAGGCCGGTGCGGCCGGCGCTGTCCTTCAGCACCACGAGGTTGCGCACGAAGAACGGGCCGTGAGCGCCGGCCAGGTTCAGCAGCATGCTGTCATGACCGGCAACAGGGATGACCTGCATCTCGACAACCGTCGGCGTATCCGTCCCGGCGCCGCCATCCTGCGCATTCATGATCTGCTCCCTCCTGCCAAACCGCGCGATTGTCCGGAGGCATGCGTCTGTTGCGTCGTATAACCGGGCCTCGCACCTTCAACCGCCGAACAGACACCGCGCCGCGAATTCATGCGCCCCGGGTGCCACGCGGGCAAGCGCGGCTGCCATGTCACGACGCAGGCAGGGCTCCGCGCCCGACCGGCGAGTCCCACATGACGCGCGTTTCCGTAGGGCGGTGAGGCGGACCTCGATGCGGCGCGGCGGAACAACCGCAGCCCCGCGTCTCGCCGACGGGGAACATCCGGGCTAGGCTCGCCCCGGCAAGGACCAGGGGAAACGCCATGCCAGTCGGCTTCCTGCACGACCCCGACGCGAGCGCGGTCGAACAGGCCACCATGCGACGCGTGGCGCGCCGCGTGATTCCCCTGCTGATCGCCTGCTACTTCGTTGCTTATCTCGATCGCGTCAACGTCGGGTTCGCCGGCCTCAGCATGAACCGCGACCTGCACCTCAGCGCCTCGGTGTTCGGCTTCGGCGCCGGCGTTTTCTTCG
This sequence comes from Acetobacteraceae bacterium, assembly GCA_049522565.1. GTDB lineage: Bacteria > Pseudomonadota > Alphaproteobacteria > Acetobacterales > Acetobacteraceae > JASHVB01. The sequence goes on along the minus strand of JBEKNT010000085.1, from coordinate 7,375 downwards.
TCAGCTATTTCCTGTTCGAACTGCCGAGCAATCTGATCATGAACAAGGTGGGCGCGCGGCGATGGATCGCCCGCATCCTGATCACCTGGGGGATCGTTTCCGGTTTCACCGCCGCCGTGCAGGGGCCAAACACGTTCTACGGCATTCGCTTTCTGCTCGGCGCCGCCGAGGCGGGTTTCTATCCGGGCGTCATCCTCTACATCACCTGGTGGTTCCCAAACAGCTATCGCTCGCGCATCATCGGTCTGTTTCAGACCGCGATTCCGATCTCGGTGATCATCGGTTCGATCATCTCGGGGGCGATCCTGTCGCTCGAAGGCAGTCTGGGGCTGGCCGGCTGGCAATGGCTGTTCATCCTCGAGGCGATACCGGCCATCGTGCTTGGCGTCGTGGTTGCCGTCTTCCTGACGGACCGGCCGGAGCAAGCGCAGTGGCTCTCACCTGAGCAACGCAACTGGCTTGCCGAACGACTCGCGGCGGAGCGCGCGGAACGCGAGGCGGTGCACCGCTTCAAGCTGAGCGAAGCGCTGGGCAGTGGCCGCGTGTGGGCGCTGACACTCGTCTATTTCGGTAACGCCTTCGCCAGCTACGGGCTGACCATCTTCCTGCCGCAGATCGTCCATCGTTTCGGCATCAGCTTTGTCGGGACAGGCTTCGTCACTGCCATACCGTATGTCTTTGGCGCCATCGCCATGGTCGGGTGGGGACTGCATGCGGACCGCCACGGGGGGCGCGCCCGGCACTGCGCGGCAGCCTGCTTCCTGTCGTTTGTTGGTCTCGCCTCCTGCGTATTCCTCAACAACCCGATCATCCTGATGGTCGCGATCGTACTGGCACAAATGGGCCAGTCGGCGATCGCGCCGACCTTCTGGCCGTTGCCGAGCGCCATGTTGACCGGTACCGCCGCCGCGGGCGGCATCGCAATGATCAACTCGGTGGGCAATCTCGGCGGTTTCCTCGGCCCATACGCGATGGGATTGGCGCGTGATGCCACGGGCAGCTTCGGTATCGGGCTGCTGATCATCGCCTCCGGTATGCTGGTTGCCGGCATCGTGCTGCTATTGCTCGGGCACGACAGCCGCTTCGAGCATGCGCCGGGAAAGCCGGCGGCAGTATAACGGCGGGTGCGATGCGGATAAACCCGCCGCGACGCGCCGGACGAGGCAGCGCAATGCCGTGGATGCCGACCTTCGAAGGTCCCGATCGCCGAACGTAAACACTTCCCTAGTACTTTGCGGCGACACTCGCCCGCCTGAGGAGGCTGGGCCGCGTGCGTGTGCTGCAATCCCGATCCTGGGCGCCGGCGTGGCTCGCCGTGCCACGTTCGCTGACCTCGCGCACGCTGTTGTTGTGCAGCGTCCTCGTCACCTGCGGCTTTTTCATCTTCTGCTCCATCGTGTTGCTGGATGCCCGCGAGGACGCCGCCCGCCAGGCCGAACAGGCGGCATGGAACATCGTCGCGCTGGTCGAGCAGGATGTGGCGCGCAATATCGAATTGCTCGACCAGTCGCTACAGGCGGTGAACGACGGCCTGCAACTGCCAGGGATCTGGGACTTCAACCCGCAGGTCCGCAACATGCTCCTGTTCGATCATCTGGCGCAGGCCCGCTATCTCGGCTTCGTCAACGCGCTGAACGAATCCGGCGATGTCATCGCCGATTCGCAGTCAGCAACGCCGCGTGGCGGCAACTTCGCCGGCCGGGACTATTTCATCGCCCACCGGCATGACCCACGCAGCACCATCTACATCGGTCGCCCGTTCGCGAACACCCCGGATCAGCCAGGAAGTATTCCGATCAGCCGGCGCATGTCGCACCCGGATGGCACGTTTGGCGGCGTCGTGGTCGGCAGCATCAAGCTCGCCTATTTCCGTGACCTCTTCGCCAGGCTGGACGTCGGACCGCATGGCTCGATCACGCTGATCCGTACCGACGGCACGATCCTGATGCGCATGCCGTACGATGCGAACGATATCGGCCGCACGATCGGATCGACATCGGTGTTTTATCAATTCATGCGGACACGCGAGCCAAGGATCGAGGCCGAATCGCAGGTCGATCACGTGTTGCGCCGCTTCAACTACAAGCAGATCGACGACCTGCCGCTGGTGCTGAGCGTCGGCTTCGCGGTCGATGACATATTCGCCGCCTGGCGGGTCAAGGCCACGGGCATCCTGCTGCTGGTTGCGGTTCTCTGCCTGGCGAATGTCGGGCTGACGGTGCTGCTGCGGCGGCAGTTGCTGCAACGTGCGGCGGCCGAAACGGCGGCGCGGGGCAGCGAGGCGGAGTTCCGCAGACTCACCGAGAACGTCAGCGATATCGTTGCGCAAATCGACGATGATGGCGTGTACCGCTATGTGTCGCCGGCCTCATTGCGGGTGCTCGGCGTGGCACCGGAAGCGCTGATCGGGCGCCGCCTCGCCGACGACTTGCACCCCGACGATCGGGCGGGGTTCGAACTCTGGCTGGCCCGGTTGCAGCACGGTGCCGTGGAGCCGACCACGCGCTTCCGCAAGCGCCGCGCCGACGGCTCCGAGGTTTGGATCGAAGCCGCCGCCAGCCGGTTGATCGATCCCGCGACCGGCACGCCGCAGGGCTTCGTCATCCTGTCCCGCGACGTCACGGCGCGCCATCTGCTCGATATTGCGAAGGCGGAACGGGCGTGCGAACTTGAGCAGAACAACGCCCAACTCGCCACGCTGGCCGAGCAACGCGCACGGGCGGTGGACGTCGCGGAACGAGCGGTCGCCGCCAAGTCGCGCTTCCTGGCAACGATGAGCCACGAGGTGCGCACGCCGCTCAACAGCATTCTCGGTTATGCTGAACTGCTGGCGCTGGAAGGCAACCTCGATCCGGTGCAAGCCGCGCGGCTGGCCGCCATGCGCGGGGCCGGCACGCATTTGCGCGACGTGGTCAACCATGTGTTGGATTATTCGCAGGTCGAGGCGGAAGCTGCGCAATCCACCCCGGTCCGCACCGACCTGCCGGCGTTGATCGAACAATGCCGTGCGCAGATCGAACCCGCCGCAGCCATGAAAGGGCTGCGTTTCATCTGCGACGTAGCACCTGGCGTGCCCGACACCATCGTCGCGGATGGCATCCATCTGCGGCAGGTCCTGATCAACCTCCTGCAAAACGCGGTGAAGTATACCAGGCACGGACAGGTTGCGTTGCATGTCAGCGGTGGTGCCGCATGTCTGCGCTGCGCGGTGGCCGACACTGGTGTCGGCATTCCGGCAGACCAACGCGACCGGCTGTTCCACGAATACGAGCGGCTGGATGCGGACCAGGCCGGGATCGAGGGCACCGGCCTCGGCCTGACCATCGCGGCGCAGTTGGTGAAGGGCATGGGCGGCCGCATCGGCTATGACGACAATCCAGGCGGCGGCGCGGTCTTCTGGCTGGAGGTGCCGATCGGCACGCTGGTGGCAGAACCGCCGCCCGCGCCGCCGCGCCATGTCATGGCGCCCCGGTCGCTATGGGTGTTGGTGGTCGATGATTCGGCAGCGAATCGGGATGTCGCGGCAAGCTTCCTGCGCGGGGTCGGCCACGTGGTAACCGAAGCGTCGGGCGGCGAGGAAGCGGTGCGGCTTGTCGACGCGCAGGATTTCGACGTCGTGCTGATGGACATGCGCATGCCGCGCATGGACGGTCTGGAAACCACGCGGCGCATCCGCGCCCTGCCCGGCGGACGCGGATGCGTGCCGATCATCGCGGTCACCGCGCAGGTGCTGGACAACCAATGGACGACATGGCGTGCCGCCGGGGTCGATGAATACCTGGCGAAGCCATACGAACGCGCCGAGCTGCTGACCGTGGTCACGCGCGCGGCATCACCTGCCGCGATAGCGCGCGCGGCGTCGCCGCCCCCGCCCGGCATGGCCTCGGAGGCGCAGCCGCCGCGCGCAGCGGACGATACACTGCCGGTGTTCGATCCCGACATCATCGCGCAACTCGATGCGTGCATGCCGCCGGAGAAGATGGTCTCGCACCTGGCCACGTTGGCGGCAGATATCGAAACACTGCTGGCGTTGCTTCCCGAGGATGCATGCGCCGCGGGAACCGAGGCGTTGGCAGCGATCGCGCACAAGGTTGCCGGCGATGGCGGGCAACTTGGCTTCCTGGCGCTGGCCGCCGCGGCCCGGCGCTACGAGGCGGCGTGGCAGCAGGATGCCACGCAACTCCCCGCGCCGGTGGCGACGCTCCGCGATCGGGCGGCGACCGCGTTGGCGGCGCTGCGTCAGCGCCGGGACTTCATGCGCCGTGCCGCCATGAGCTCGGCAAAGCTGCCGTAGCGCCGCGGATCGGCGACCGCCTCGACCTTGCGATACACCGCAAGGACGTCGCGGCCGGCCGCCAGGTCGTCATTTGCCTGCGCTGCCGCGGCCTTCGGCGTGGCCGACAGGCCGGACGGTCCGCGCGCCTGCGCGGCGTCGCGGCCGAGGGCGATCAGCGGCAGCACCGCCGCCCGCAGCGCGTTCGCACTGAACGGCTTGGAAAACACCGCCGTGGCGCCCGCCTGCGCGGCGCGCCGCCGCAGGTCGACGCTGTCGTAGGCCGTCAACAGTACGATCGGCACCGTGGCATAGTTTGGCAGGTTGCGAATCAGCACACAGGTATCGACGCCGTCCAGCCGCGGCATCTGAAAGTCGAGCAATACGAGTTCGGCCTGTATGCCGCGCGCGTATTCGACGGCCTCGGCGCCATCCGCGGCCAGGAAGATGCGCCAGGGCTCACCCAGAGCGGCACGCACGTTGTCGCGGATGATGATACTGTCGTCGGCGACGATCACGCCGCGCTGCACGACTCCCGGCTGCATCCTGGCGTCTCCACACCAGCGCGTGCTGGTGGTGCATGGTAGGCGCGAACCGCTAATCGATGGTTAATGTCCCAGACAACCTCTCCCGCGAGAGCAGGAGAGGTGTACGGGCTTATCGTACCGCCCCGAGCGCCCAGGCCAGCACGCCCTTCTGCGCGTGCAGCCGGTTCTCCGCCTCGTCGAACACCACCGATTGCGGGCCGTCGATCACCTCGGCGGTGACCTCCTCGCCGCGATGCGCCGGCAGGCAGTGCATGAAGATCGCATCCGCCGCCGCCTTGGCCATCAGCCCCGCCGTCACCCGGTACGGTGCCAACAGGTTGTGGCGGCTTTCATGCGGATCGTCCGACATCGACACCCAGGTGTCGGTCACCACGCAGCGAGCGCCGGCGACCGCCTGTTCCGGATCGTCGGTCAGCTCGATACGGCCGCCCTGGGCGCGCGCCCAGTCCAGCAGGTCGGCCGGCGGACGCAGCGCCTCGGGCGTGGCGAGGCGCAGGGTAAAGCCGAACCGCACCGCCGCCTCGATCCAGCTTCGCGCCACGTTGTTGCCGTCGCCGCACCAAGCCACCACCTGGCCGGCAATCGGGCCGCGATGCTCCTCGAACGTCATCACGTCGGCCATGAGCTGGCACGGATGCGAGGTGTCGGTCAGGCCGTTGATCACCGGCACCGTGGCGAATTCCGCCAGCTCGTGCAGCTTCGACACCCGGTCGGTGCGCAGCATGATCGCATCGACGTAGCGCGACAGCACGCGCGCCGTGTCGGCGACAGTCTCGCCGCGGCCGCTCTGCATGTCCTGCCCATACAGCACCACCACCTCGCCGCCGAGCTGGCGCATGCCGACCTCGAACGAGACGCGTGTGCGGGTGGACGGCTTTTCGAAGATCACCGCCAGCGTCTTGCCGGCGAGCGGGCGTGACGACACACCGGCCCGCTTATAGTTGGCCGCGGCGTCCAGCATCTGACGCAGCGTCGCGCCATCGAAGTCGCGCAGGTCGATGAAGTGGCGGGGGCCGGCTCCCTGATCGGTGGACCGGCCTTCGACCGCCGATGAACGGCGCAAGGACGCGCTCATTTCGCGGCTTCCTTGGCGGTGGACGGCAGCACACGGCGGGTGGCGCGGCGCAGCATAACGACCGCCTCGTCGAGGTCGCTGTCGGTGACCACCAGCGGCGGCGCCAGGCGTAACACGTTGTCGCCCGCGGTGATGGCCATCAGCCCCTCGGCGACGCAGGCCGCCTGCACCTGGCCCACCGGGATGGCGCATTTCATGCCGAGCAACAGCCCCATGCCGCGCGCGTTCTCGTAAACCTGCGGGTATTCGCGGGCGATCTCGTCCAGTTCGGCGCGCAGCCGGCGCCCCTTGCGTTCCACCTCTTCGAGGAAGCCGGGCGCCAGCATGATGTCCAGCACCGCGTTGCCGGCAGCGCAGGCCAGCGGGTTGCCGCCATAGGTCGTGCCATGCGTCCCCGGCACCAGCGCCTTGGCGAACTGCTCCTTCGCCAGCACGGCGCCGAGCGGAAAGCCGCCGCCGATGCCCTTGGCCGACGACATGACGTCCGGCGTGATGCCGGCCCATTCATGCGCGAACAGTTTTCCGGTGCGGCCCATGCCCGACTGGACTTCGTCCATGCCGAAGATCAGGCCGTACTCGTCGCACACCGCACGCAGGTCGCGCAGGAATTGCGGATCGGCGGGACGCACGCCGCCCTCGCCCTGGATCGGCTCGACGATGATGCCGCAGGTCGCGGCGCCGATCGCGTTGCGCACCGCGTTCATATTGTTGAACGGCACGTGGTCGAAACCGTCCACCACCGGGCCGAAGCCTTCCAGGTAGTGCGCGTTGCCGGTGGCGGCGAGCGTCGCCAGGGTGCGGCCGTGGAACGCGCCCTCGAAGCAGATGAAGCGGAAGCGCTCCGGCTTGCCGCTGTCCGACATGGCGCGGCGCATCATCTTGATCATGCCCTCGTTCGCCTCGGCGCCCGAGTTGCAGAAGAACACGCTGTCCGCGAAGGTCGCGTCCACCAGCCGCTGCGCCAGCCGTTCGGCCTGCGGGATGCGATACAGGTTGGACGTATGCATCACCTTCGCCGCTTGCTCCGCAATGGTCTTCACCAGATGCGGATGGCCGTGGCCCAGCGAGGCGGTGGCGATGCCGGAACCGAAATCGAGGAATCGTCGCCCGTCCACCGTCCACAACCAGGCGCCTTCGCCCCGCTCAAAAGCGAGGTCGGCACGGGCATAATTCGGCAGCAGAGCGGGAATCATGGGGATGGCCCCTGTCTTGGCGTGTTTCCAATGGATCGCCCGCCCGCGACCTTTCGGGGCGGGTCCAGAGGAAGCGCGGATCATTGGCGGGGGTTGCGGCCGGTGTCAAACGCGGTTGTGAGCAGGTGAGCGAGGCGAGCCGAAGTTTTCGGCAGTCGAGGATGGGTAGGCCGGTTGGCTTGGTTGACCATAGTTGGCACCAGGCCGGTTGTTCGTTCCCAGGAGACCGGTGACAGACTGCACTGGGTGTGCGCGCGATGCCCCGTATCGGCATCGGCTACCGATC
>JBEKNT010000084.1:0-19382 GCA_049522565.1 Acetobacteraceae bacterium | reverse complement strand
GTGATGCGCATCGTGCGCGCGCATTTCCGGCCGGAGTTCCTCAACCGGCTGGATGAGATCATCCTGTTCCGCCGGCTGCAGCGGGCCGACATGGCGGCGATCGTGTCGATCCAGTTGGAGCACCTGCGCAAGCTGCTGGCGGATCGCAAGATTGGTCTGGAGCTGGACCGCAGCGCGCTGGAATGGCTGGCGAGCGAAGGCTACGACAGCACCTATGGCGCGCGGCCGTTGAAGCGGGTGATCCAGCGCAATCTGCAGAACCCGCTGGCGCAGATGATCCTGGAAGGCTCGGTGCGGGAGGGCGAGACGGTGCATATCTCGGCCGGCACCGAGGGTCTGCGGATCAACGGCCAGTTGGCGGAAGCGGCGTAACCGCCCGGTAAACCCCTCCCGCGCTGCGCGCGGGAGGGGTCGAGATGCGAGAGCACCGACGGTAAGGGTGACCGGGGCGGCACACTCTGCTCGCGCTTTCCTCACCTGTGCGTCTTTGGCGGCCTTGGATTCGCCGTGATAGGCTCCGATCCACAATCGGTAGCCAGGTCATGACCACGGTGCAGATTTCGGATGGCATTTCCAACCCGCATGGCGCGCGCATGAACTGGGGAGCGATGAGCCGCGCCGCGCGCGACGCGGCGTACAACAACGTCGCGGCGGTCGCCGACAGCGCTGCATTGAATGCGGCGCGGGCGGCGGCCTCCGCGGCGTTTCGCGCCGCGCACCCCCAGCACCTGGACCTGCGCTACGGCCCGCGCGAACGCAACACCTGGGACCTGTTCCCGGCGGCCGATCCGCACGCGCCGTGCCTGGTGTTCATCCACGGCGGCTACTGGCAGCGCAACAGCGCGGACCAGTTTGCCAACCTGATCGCCGGGCCGTACGCGCATGGCTGGGCGGGGGCGCTGCCCGGCTACACGCTGGCACCGGACGCATCGCTGACCGAGATCACCGCCGAGATCAACGCCGCGCTCGATTGGCTGGCGGCGCACGGGCCGGCGCATGGCATCTCTGGTCCAGTGGTGCTGTCGGGTTGGTCGGCCGGCGGGCATCTGACGGCAATGTGTCTCGGCCATGAGCGCGTCAGTGCCGGCCTGGCGATCTCCGGCCTGTTCGAGCTGGGCCCGATCCGCGACACCGAGTTGAACGACAAGCTACGGCTGAGCGACGCGGAAATCGTCGCGCTGTCGCCGCTACGCCTGCCGGTGGTGCGGAAGCCGCTGGCGATCGCCTACGGCACGGCGGAGCTGCCCCCCCTGGTGTCCGATAGCCGCGACCTGCATGCGTATCGCGCGGCGGCGCATGCGCCGGGCGTGCTGATCCCGGTGCCGGGCGCGAACCACTTCACCATCGTGCACGAATTGCGCGACGCGGACGGGCTGCTGACGCGGCAGGTGCGGCTGCTGGCATAGCGTGAGCACTGTCATTGCCAGGGGCGTAGCAACGCAGCCATCGCCGGCGGGATGCGCGATTGCGGCTCGTCAGGCAGGCGATGGCCGCGTCGCTTACGCGCCTCACAATGACAGGCGAAGACTTCCGAACGCATCGAGCGCCGCCGTCGCGCCACGCGGCACCAGGCAGGTGGCGTCGTACTCCTGGACGATCAGCGGGCCGGTGCGTGGCATCGACAGCGCGGCACGATCCATGACCGGCGTATCGACCCAACCGGCATCGGGCAGCCAGATGCGGCGGCGGCGCGGAACATCGGCCGTGGCGGGCGGGATACGCTTCGGCAGGCGCGGCCGTTCCGGCGAGCCGCGCGCAATGACGGACAGGCCGATCAGTTCCACCGGCTCGTCTTCCGGCGCACGAAATCCGTAGGTCCGCTCATGCTCTGTCGCGAACAGCGTCGGCAGGCACGCCAGCAGCATTGCGGCATCGGCGGCGGGATCCTGCCCGGGAGAAAACGCCGGCAGCGGCACGTCGATCTCGCTCGACTGCCCGACATAGCGGGCCGACGCGGCGCGGCGAAAGCTTTGCCGCTCGGGCGGAAAGCCGTCGCGTGCCAAGTGACGCGCGCCGGCATCCGCCAATGACGCGAGCACAGCGGCGATCTGCGCCGGATCGGCGTGATCCAGCCGCGTGCGCAGGCTTTGCGTCGCGTGGTGCTCCGCGTCCGCCAGCAGCAGCCCGAAGGCGCTGAACAATCCGGGCATCGGCGGCACGATCACCCGGGTGATGCCAAGCTCCGCGGCGATGCCGGCGGCGAACAGCGGCCCGTTACCGCCGAACGCCAGCAGGGTGAATTGCCGCGGATCGCGCCCGCGCTCGACCGACACCGCGCGGATCGCCCGCATCATCGTCGCCGAGGCCAGCCGCAGCATGCCGAACGCCGCCGCCTCCACCGAACAATGCAACGGCTCCGCCAGGTCGCGGACGATCGCCGCGCGGGCTGCCGCGACATCGACCTTCAATGCGCCGCCGACCAGGCCACCCGGATCCAGATAGCCGAGCACGAGATTGCAATCGGTGATGGTCGGCGCGGTGCCGCCGCGGCCGTAACACACCGGCCCGGGATCGGCGCCCGCGCTGTCCGGCCCGACCTTTGGCGCGCCGGCCGGGTCCAGCCGGCAGATCGAGCCGCCACCCGCGCCCACCTCGGCCAGGTCGATCGCCGGCAGCTTCAGCATGTAGCCGGCGCCCACCAACAGGCGCGATCCGACCATGACGCCGCCGCCCACCTCGATCGCTTCGCTGCGCAGCACTTCGCCGTCTTCCACCAGGCCGGCCTTGGCGGTGGTGCCGCCCATGTCGAAGGTGATCAGGCGCGGTTCGTGCAGCCGCCGCGCCAGCGCCGCGCCGCCGACCACGCCGGCCGCCGGACCGCTTTCGATGATGTGCGCCGGGGCGGCGGCGGCGAACGCGGCCGAGGCGAGTCCGCCGTTCGACTGCATCAATTGCAGCCCCGCCGCGATGCCCAGCGCGCGCAGCCGCGCATCCAGCGCGGTGATGTAGGCACGCACCACCGGCTGCACATAGGCGTTGATCACCGTCGTGCTGGTGCGCGGGTATTCCTTGATCTCGGGCAGGATCTCGTGGCTGATAGAAATGGCGATGTCGGGCAGCGCCGCGCGCACATGCTCGGCCACCGCGCGCTCGTGCGCCGGGTTGGCGTAGGAATGCAGCAGGCAGATCGCCACGCTCTGAACGTTCTCCCTGCGCAGCATGGCGATGGCGGCGTCCACGCTGGGCATGTCCAGCGGCACCGAAACCGAGCCGTCCGGGCGCAGTCGCTCGATGACCTCCAGACGCAGGCGACGCTCCACCAGCGCGCGCGGCTTGGTCCAGTGCAGGTCGTACAGCACCGGCATGCGCAGGTCGCGGATTTCCAGGATGTCGCGAAAGCCCTTCGTGGTGATCAGGCCGGTGCGCGCGCCCTTCCCCTCCAGCACCGTGTTCGAGCCTACGGTGGTGCCGTGCAGGACCTCGCTCACCACCGCGCCGTTCGTCAGCAGGGCACGCAGGCCGTCCACGATGCCCTCGCCATAGTCGTGCGGTGTGGAGGCGGTCTTGTGCGTGCGCACGCGCCCGTCGCCATCGATGGCGACCAAGTCGGTGAAGGTGCCGCCGATATCGATGCCGATGCGCAGGCTCATGGTGCGACCATATCCGTCATTCCGTGCCGCAGTTGACTATGCCCGCCGCTGGCCGCCAAGGGTTGCGGTGATCCTGCCGGTCCGGCGCCCCCGGCCTACGCAGTCATTGCGAGCGAAGCGAAGCAATCCCCCGCCTGACGAGCCGCTCGTGCTTCGTCAGGCGGGGGATTGCTTCGTCGCTGCGCTTCTCGCAATGACACCTGAGGCCGGGCAACCAACGCTAGAGTCAGAACACTAGGTCCGATCGAGCGCGAGCCGGATGCGTTCGGCCAGTTCATCGCGCCGATACGGCTTCAGCAGCAGCGGCACATCTGGACGATCGCTGCCGGGCCGGTGGATATTCGCATAACCCGACGTCATCAGCGCCCGCAGCCCGTTGCGCATGGTGCGCGCCTTGTGGACGAGTTCGAAGCCGTTCATGCCGTCCGGCAGTACCACGTCGCTGAACAGCAAATCGATGCTGCCTTCCTGCCGCAGGATATCAAGCGCCGCCGGCCCGTTCGACGCCGCCAACACCCGATAACCGAGACCGCTGATCGTGGCCGTGGCAAGCGCGCGTACATCGGGATTGTCTTCGACCACCAGCACGGTTTCCGTGCCGGTCGGCGTGGTCTCGGCGCTGACGGACGGCGTGTCGGACACCGCCGCCGGCGGCTCGCAGCGCGGCAAATACAGCAGGAAGCTGGTCCCCCGCCCCTGCTCCGTATCGATGGCGACATGACCTTCCGATTGCTTGACGAAGCCATACACCTGACTGAGGCCGAGACCCGTCCCCTTGCCGACCTCCTTGGTGGTGAAGAACGGCTCGAATGCCCGCTTGGCAACATCGGGGTCCATGCCCGTTCCGGTGTCGCTGATCCGGAGGCAAACATGATCGCCCGCGGTCAGGCCCGCGGATCGTTGCGCCATGGCTGGGTCGATCGTTACATTGCCGGTCGCGATCTCCAGATCGCCGCCACCAGGCATGGCGTCGCGCGCGTTGACCACGAGGTTGAGCAGGGCTGCCTCGAATTGCACGGGATCGATGCGGCACGGCCATAGTCCAGGCGCGAACGTCATTCGGAACGTGACGGCCTCGCCGAGCGCGCGGCGCAGGAACGGCTCGCAGGCGACGATCGCCGCGTCGAGCGCCACGACTTCGGGTCGCAATGTGCTGCGCCGGGCAAAGGCAAGCAGTTGCTTGGTCAGCTTGGCGCCACGATCCGTCGCCGCTTCGGCCGTCTTCAGGAGGCGCAGGATCTTGCCGCGCGGCACCTCCTGCTGGCTGCCCAGTGCGGTGTGGATCATTTCCAGACTGGCGACGATCACCGCAAGCAGATTGTTGAAGTCGTGGGCAATGCCGCCGGTGAGCTGGCCGACCGCGTCAAGCTTCTGGGTGTGCCACAGCATCTCCTCGGCGTTGCGCCGCTCTGCTGTCTCTACTTCCAGCCGCAGATAGGCGTCGGTGAGTTCGCGCGTCCGTTCGGCGACCGCGTTCTCCAGGGTTTCGTTCATCCGCCGCAGCGCTTGCTCCGCGGCACGCATCCGCAGCAAGGCTTTCGCGGTGGCGATCAATTCTTCCGGCTCGATCGGTTCGATCAAAAAGGCGTCGGCGCCGCCCACCAGTGACAATGCGCGGTCATGCGCGCTGGTGATCGCCGCGGAGGTTTGCAGCACCGGGATGCCGGGGAAAGTCGCCTTGATCTGCCGGCAGATTTCGATACCGCTGACGTCGGGCAGGACGACATCGAGCAAGACCAGGTCCGGCGCGGAGTCTCGGCATTGCTCCAGCGCGACGCGACCGTTGGCAGCCTCGATGACCGCGTAGCCGCTCTTTCTGAGGATGTGCGTCTTCAGGTAACGCCCGCCATCGTCGTCATCCACGACAAGGATCCGGGTGCGCGCGTTGCTCATGCCGTCAACATCGGCTCGCTCGGATGCAATACACCCTGGATGGCGTCGATCAGCGTGCTGGAGGACAGGCTCGACTTTGACATGACCATGGAGGCGCGTTGCAACAGGCTACGTTCCTGCGGCGCCAGAATGGCAGAAGTAAGGACGATCGCCGGAAGCCGCGCGAGTGCCGGATTGTTGTTCATCCGCGCAAGAAATTCGTAGCCGTTCATTCCCGGCATGTTGATGTCCAGCAGGACGACGTCCGGCGGCTGCTCCTGGAGCCGCGCCAGCCCGGCCTCCCCATTGTCCACTGCGAGCAAGCTGTAACGGCTGCGCGGCAGCAACTGGCGTACCAGGTAGCGGGTGATCTCCTCATCATCCACCAGCAACACATTGGTGATCGACTGGCGGCCGGTCAGGCGGTCCAGCAATCCCAGCAGCACCGCGCCGTCGATCGGCTTGGGCAGGTACTCGTCGGCGCCGAGATGCGCCGCCTTGCGCTCTTCTCCGGCAGAAGACATGACCACCAGCGGGATTTCCGCTTTCGTCTCGTCGTTACGTAATTGCAGCAGCAATCGCCAGGCTTCCTCGCCCAGCAGCATGATGTCGAGCAGGATGGCCGCGGGGGTCACCTGCTGGAGCAAATGCTGGGCCTGCCGTACGTTATGCACGCGCAGCGGCTGATAGACCGAGCCGGCGAGGATGCGCTCCAGCGCGAAGGCGTCGGCGGGGTCATCCTCCACGACCATCAACGGGACTTTTTCCGGCTCGAGGGACCAGTCCACATCTATATCGAGGGCTTCCCCGCCAGCGTAATACACGCGCGGCAATGTGACCGAGAATGTCGAACCGTGCCCCGGAACGCTTTCGACCGCGATCCTGCCGCCCAGCAGCTCCGCCAGCTTCTTCGCCAGCGGCAGGCCGAGGCCGGTGCCCTTCACGCGGGTTTGCAGCGGGTTCGAGACTTGGCCGAATTCCTGGAAGATCAGATCCAGATCGCCGGGAGCGATGCCGATCCCGGTGTCCCGCACGCTGAACGTTACCGTATCGGCCTCGGCATTCGCCGTGGCGCGCACCCGCACCTCGCCGCGCTCGGTGAACTTGATCGCGTTGGAGATGAAGTTGCGCAGAATCTGCGACACCTTGCCCTCGTCGGTATCCAGCGGCGGCAGGTCGATCGGATCGTCGAACACCAGCGTCACCGCATCGCCGACCAGCAACGGCCGCAGCATGCCGCGCAACGCGCCGAACAGCGCGCCGGCGGTGAACTCCGACGGCGTCACCGTGGTCTTTCCGGCTTCCACCTTGGCGAGATCGAGCAGATCGTCCACCAGCTCGGTCAGATTCTCCGCCGCCTTCCGAACGAACCGTACCTGCGTCTCCTGCTCCGCCGTCAGGTCGCCATCGCTGCGCGAAAGCAGCAGCCGCGACAATGCCAGGATCGAGTTGAGCGGCGTGCGGAACTCGTGGCTCATATGCGACAGAAACTTGGATTTGAGCTCGTCGGCCCGGCGCAGATGGTCGGCGCGTTCGTCGAGTTCGGCATAGAGCGCGACCACGCCGCGATTGGTGTCCTGGAGTTCCTGGTTGAGCCGCTCCAGGTCTTCCTGGCGCGCCTTCAACTGTTCCATTTGCAGCAGGATCTGCTGATTCTGTTGCCGGATCTCCTCCATTGCGTCGGCGGGACCGTCCGCGGCCAGCACGCCGGCGATCCGCTTGAGGCTGGATGCGGTGACCAGCGGCGCGCGGGGCGGCAACGACTTCGTCAGCCGAACCGTGGTGCCTGCGCCCGGCTGGGTCTCGACGGTGAGTTCGTCCATCAATCGTTGCGCACCCAGCAGGCCGATCCCCATGCCGGTGGCCGATTTGTGCGCGCCGGCCAGGACCGCCGGCAGATCGGCGATCCCAGGACCGCGATCGCTGACGATGATCACGAAGCGTTGTGGTGCGGTATCCCCGCAGAGGCGGAATTCGATCTGGCCGCCACCGGCATATTCAAAGGCATTGCGGGCGATTTCCGACACCGCGGTGGTGATCCGGGTCTGATCCTGACCTTCGAATCCGATCAGTTCCGCCAGGCGTCTTGTGCGCTTGCGGACCAGAACGATGTCGGTCTCGGCGCCGATCACGACCAGGAGCAGCCGCGTGTTCACCACGCCAGACTACAGCAAAGCCCGCATGGCGACCACCGAGGCATCGTCCCGGCCGCGCCGCCAATCGCGCAGCAGCACGCCGGCAATGAGCGAAGGATGCTGGGTGGCCAGGCCGGGATAGGCGGCGAGGTCCCATTTCGGCGTCAGGCCATCCGAGTGGAGGATGACCAACGGGTCGCCGCTGAAGTCGTAGGTGAATTCGCGAATGCGCGGCGCGACATGGCCTGCGGTGCCGTTGTTCGACACCATGTGGCGGGCGCCGCCATCGCTCACCAGCACGCCGCTGATATTGCCGACGCCGACATAGCGCACGGTGCGCGCGACGGTGTCGATACGTGCCACCGCGATCGCGGCACCCCGCGTGGGCCTCAGCACATGGTGCATCTGCTCTACCAGGCGTTCGCAGGAATCGTCGATACGATCGTGAAAGATCCGCACCGCGAGGCCCGCGGCCCGCGCCGCCTCGATGCCATGGCCGGAGCCGTCGGCGATCAGAAGCGTCCGGCCGGCTTGCGCATAGCCCAGGGTCCAGCGATCGCCGCACGCCGTCTCGCCGGGATAGGGCGCTACGGCGGCGCCGACCTGCGTCGTGGGTGCCGGCTTCGGTTTGTGGGTCAGGAACCGCACGACAATGGCGGTGCCGCGGCCAGGGCGGGAGTAGATGCGCATCTGGTCGGACAGCCGCATGATCGCGCCGAGGCCGTTGCCGGGGCTGCCGGCGGTGGAATATCCATCGCCGATGCAGCGCTCGACGTCGGCCATGCCGCAGCCCCGATCGAGCGCCAGCAGTTCCAGGCCCGCGCCGTCATGGTCGTCGAATGCGTCGGCCAGGATCTGGCCGCCGCCGCCATGCTTCAACAGGTTGGTCGCCAACTCGGTGACGACGATCGCGACCTCGCCCCGGCGGGCTTCCGGCAAGCCGTGGCTGCGTGCGTAGTCGCCCACCAGCCTGCGGGCTTCCGCGACCTGGCTGCCATCGGCGATCGCGGTGATCATGTCACTTCCAACGTGCCAGCATCACCACGGTGCCCTGGCCCGGCGCGGACGTGACGTTGAATTCATTGACCAGCCGCTTGGCACCGCTCAGTCCCAGGCCGAGGCCCTTGCCACTGGTGTAGCCGTCGGTCATGGCCAGGGCGAGGTCGGCGATGCCCGGACCCTGGTCCGCAAAGGTCAGCCGCACGCCTCGCCGTTGCCCATTGCGTAGCGTTTCGACGCGCAACGTGCCGCCACCACCGTAATCCACCGTATTGCGTGCGATCTCGCTGGCAGCGGTGATGATCTTGGTCTGATCGACCAGGCTGAATCCCGCCGCTACGGCCCGCGCCCTGACAGCCTGCCGCACCCGGACCACATCGTCGGAGGTGCGAACCGGCAGGGTTTCATCGGTCTCGACGATCATCTTCACGCTCACCGCGATCGATGATGCCTCGGATCATCTCCAGGCCCTTGTCGACGTTCAACGCCGTCCGCACACCGGTGAGCGTCAGGCCGAGTTCGACCAGGGTGATCGCCACCGCGGGTCGCATGCCGACGACCACGGTGACCGCGTCCAGCACCCGCGACATGGCGGCGATATTGTTCAACATGCGGCCGATGAACGAGTCGACGATCTCGAGCGCCGAGATGTCGATCATCACGCCGCGCGCGCGGTCCTCGACGATGCGCTGTGTCAGGTCGTCTTGCAGTGCCATCGCCAGACGGTCGTGCATATCTACCTGGATCGAAACCAGCAGGCAGTCGCGGATCTTCAGGATCGGGATTTCACCCATCAGCCTAGGCTTCTCGGGCTGCCGGGGCGGCGCGATCCACGATGGTCTTGCGGGTGCGGTGCAGTGCCAGCCGCAGCGCGTCCGCCATGGTGGCCTTGGATATGACGTTCAGCTCCAGGCCGAGATGGACGATCGTTTGCGCGATCTGCGGCCGGATGCCGCTGAGGATGCAGTCCGCCCCCATCAGGCGCGCGGCAGAGATCGTCTTGATCAGATGCTGCGCCACCAGCGTGTCCACCGTCGGCACGCCGGTGATGTCGATAATGGCGATTTCGGCACCGGAAGAGACGATGCGCTCGAGCAGGCTCTCCATGACGATCTGGGTTCGCGCGCTGTCGAGAGTGCCGATCAACGGCAGGGCCAGGATGCCATCCCAGAGCTGCACGACGGGGGTGGATAGCTCAAGCAATTCCTGCTGTTGGCGCCCGATCAACTCTTCGCGAGTCCGCTGATAGCACTCGATGGTAAACAGGCCGAGCTGATCGAGCAGGCGGGTGGCTTGCCATATCTGCCGCGCAAGCAGGTCGGCGTCGCCGGGGATGCTGCGACGCAACAACTCGAACAGCGGCTCCTTGAAGGAGAAGACGAAGGTCGCGGTTTCGGTGGGGCTGATGCCTTGGGCGGCGCGGCTGCGCGACAGGTCCTCCAGCAGCTCCCGCATCGGCGCCCAATCGGCTGTCGAAATATCGTCGAACTGCCCGTTTCGGACACCCTGGCGGAGTTGCTCGATGAAGCGCTTCGCTTGCTCGGACGTATCGGTATCGCGGTGCGGGCCGGCGCCGGATCTTCCGCCGCGCATCAGGCCATTCAGCCACTCGGCGAGAAGCTGCGGTTGGTGTTGTTCGATCAAGGCAAGGATCAAGTTCTGGTGAAGGGACATGCACTTTCCGCGTTGATTTGCGCGCCGCCGGAAGGGTATCTTTACTCTGGCGGTATCGATTGCGGCAATAGGCCGCTCGGAAGTTGCGCCGGAAGGTGTGGCCGATCAACAAAACTTGCGCTTGACGCGCGTGACGCCTAGGAAACCGCTCGGCGAGAGCACTAACACTCAGGTTGGCACGATGATGGTAGCCGCTTCCGAACCTGTCGCGGAACCCGACAAGGGCCAGATTCTGCTGGTCGACGATGATGCGGCCTGTTGCGAAGCCTACAGCAAGGTGTTGCGCAGAGCGGGCTACCAGGTCTGCGTGGCGGGGGACTTCCGCCTTGCGCTCGAAATTCTTGAAGCGGAACGTCCGCTCGATCTGCTCATGGTCGACATCGTCATGCCGGGCAGCGTCAATGGCCTTGCGCTGTCGCGCATGGCGCGTATGCGGCGGAAGAATCTGAAAGTCCTTTATGTCACGGGCTACAGCATTCCAGGCGCCGAACGGGAGGCGCTGGGACCGATCCTGCTGAAGCCGGTCGAGGACGAGCGGTTGGTCGCCGAGGTCGAGCGCGTATTGGCTGAAACCGGGGCTGGCAGTGACTGAAGCCGGCCGAAGGAATTCGGCACATTGCGGAGGTTTTGCCCCACTTTGACCGGGTAACGCCGGGCACCCAGCGTGGGAATTCCAATTCGCGGCAGAAATTGTGTTGATATATCAACCGCCGTGACGATTGACCCCTCCGCTGGTTCGCACGGGCCGCTCCAACCGTCGTGGCTGGCTTGACCCGGCATCTATGCCGCCGTGGTGCCGCGATAGATGGCCGGGTCAAGCCCGGCCATGACGTGGGGGGTGCCGGTGCGACGGCAGATTTCTTCTACCGTTCGGCCTTACAATAATTTGACGCCCATCGGGTCAAGCCCTGCCATGACGCGCGCGGTGATGTGGTCGGGAATATCCGCCAGCCCGTGCATCGCTGTCTCCCTGGCGTGGCCGCCGCGTCTATCGGGCGGCCCGGACGGGGTGACGTACGGCACAGGTTTGCACCCTCGGCAAGCGCCGTTGCACACTCGCCACATCCCAGCGCCGCCGCAGCGAGGCCCGCCATGCGACCGTCAGCCGAAGCGAAGATTGCCCGCCTGTCCGAAGCCCAAGCCGTGTCGTTCGGTCCGCTCGCCCACTATCAGCGGCTCACCGGGGAGGATGGGCTGCCGGTGTTCACCGGCGTGCAGACCTGCCTGCCCAACTACGCCACGCCACTGCATTGGCATCCGTATGTCGAGTTCCTGTTCGTGCTGGAAGGCACCATGGAGGCGTGGCTGGAAGGACAGGAAGATCACCCGGCGCTGCTGTCGCCCGGCGACATGATCGCGTTGCCCGCCTGCACGCCACACGTCTTCCGCAACGCCGGCGACGGCTTGTTGCGATTGCTTGGCATCCACAGCTCGCCGACGCGCATCGTGCATCGCGTGGAAGAGTAACGCTCGAAGCGGCCCGGCGACATGGAAAAGCTTTCATCGGGCCGTCACGAAAATCGCCGCTGCTTCGCAAGACGGGCAACATTCTGACACGATTATTTGCACTAGTCCGGTCCGTGCGGGGCGTAGCATGCGGCCTGCGCCCACGGGATGAGGACAGTGCGATGTGCACAGAACAGACCACGGCACCCACACTGCGGGGTTGGCTCCGCGACCCGATGATCCGCCTGGTGATGGAGAGCGACGGCGTAACGGAGCAGGATATGATCGCGCTGGTGCGGCGCGTCACGATCGCTGTGGCGTCGCGTCCGGATCCCGTGCCGGCATTGGCGCAATGGCGTGTCCAGGAGGGCCATCCCGCCTGGTGATGACCCAGCGTCGCGGTGGGCGATCCCCGGCTCACCAGCGTCCATACGATCGACACGTGATGGCGTGCTGACGTGCCATCGTCACGGTCGTCCGCCATGCCGGATGCAGGCGCGGCAGCCATGTCCTGAGTCCGTTCCGGAAAGAGAATAGCCAAGCGCGCTGCGGTCGACCGACACGCGACGGCAGTCCCGGCATGCCGCCCACGGAGCCAGGCGCGGCGGCGAAGGCGGAGCCTGCCGCCGGGCACCGGACCCGGTCGGTCGGCATGCACGACTTTCCTGGCCTTCCGTGGCCCGGTCGCGGATGTGGGCCTTCGCCGGCCATGACGATGTTGGCGTGACCGGCAGGGCGGAATCCGTGAGAGTCGCCACACCGGCAACGCGCCGTCGCATCGGGTGGCGGTCTTGGGTCGGCAGTGTCGGGCTGTAGCGGGCAGCGCCGCCAGAGCGGCAGCGTCGGGCGGGAAGCAGCAACGCGTGGACGCCGGGTCGCGAGGAGGGTCCGACCGGTGGCCTAGCAAGAAACTAACTCCCCCTCCCACAAGGGGAGGGGGGAGACTCTTTCTCGTCCGCGGCCGACGCGGTTTCATTCAGGGCGGGTCGGCCGCCGCCGGCCGGTGGTCAACGCGCAAGTCCGAACGTTTTCCACCAGTTTCGGTGCGTGGGAGCAAATGATATTAAAGCGACGCCGGGCTGCCCACCAGCGTGCGGGCAGCAACGTCGGGAAATTTAACAACTTCATGTAACAACGCACGGCCACGAGCGGCAAGTACCTATCGGGTATCACCTTTTTATTCTGGCATGCTTTCTGCATCCTTCCATTGCTTTGAGGGTCGGGTCAGGAGCTGCCGCAGATGACTTCAGCCGAGGATCGCCGAGAGAGACTGATCTTGATTTGCGTGCCGGCGCTGGTTGTGCTGCTGGGCTGCGGTGCGAGCCTGTTGCCGCCAGCGGCGCTCGCCGAGGGACTCGCCTGCCTGACGGTCTGGACCTGCCTGTCAATCCCGCTGGCTGTGCTGGTCGGACATTGCGCGCTGGGCGAAGACTGATCGCTTATGGGAGCGGTTGCGGCAGGCTGCTGCAATCGGTCAGGCCGCCCGTAGCGGAACGCGCCGCGCTTTTCCGCCCGACACCGCCTACAGCTCTTCCACCTGCTCCACGCCGGGCAGCAGTTTCAGGGCCTGCGCCAGCCTTGGGGTGACGTTGAAGCCGCCCGGCAAGGCGATTTCCACGCTCTGTTCCGCGCCGAGGCGCGGCACCAGCACCACCCGCCCCTTGCCGCTGCCGGCAGTCCCCAGCAGATCGCGGATATGCGGCACGGCGGCGGTCTCGCGCAGCCAGACGCGCATCGAGGCGCCCGCCGCGGCCGCCGCCTGGTCCAGCAGGACGACGTCCTGGGCGGTGACGCGCAGCGCCTCGCCTTCCATGCGCAGGTCGGCGGTGACCAGCAGGTTGGCACCGTCCGCCACCGCGTCGCGCGCGCGGGCCAGCACTTCGCTGAACAGCGTGACCTCGCAGGAGCCGGACGCATCGGACAGGCGGACCCAGGCCATGCGGCTGCCGGTGCGGGTGATGCGCTCCTTGGTGGCCACGACGTTGCCCGCCAGCTTCACCCGCGTCACCCCCGCCTGCGCGCGCGCTTCCACCTGAGCGCAGGGGATCACGCCGAGCCGGCGCAACGCCTGGGCGTAGGCGTCCAGCGGGTGGGCGGTGAGATGGAAGCCGATCGCCTCCGCCTCGAAGGCCAGCCGCTCGAGTTGTGGCCAGTCGGGCGTCGGCGGCAGGTGCAGGGGCTCGGTCTGCCCACTGCCGCCGCCGCCGAACATGGCGATCTGGCCGCTTTCGCGCTCCTCAGCCAGGGCCGTGGCGCGGCGCAGGATGGTCTCTGCCGCGGCGAACAGCCGGGCGCGATTGGGCTCCATGGCATCGAACGCGCCGGCCTTGACCAGATGCTCGATCTGCATGCGGTTGAGCTGGCGCGGATCGACCCGTGCGGCGAAGTCGGCGAGGTCGGCGAACGGTTTTTCCCCCCGCGCCGCAACCACCGCCTGCATCGCCGCGAGCCCGACCTTCTTGATCGCAGCCAGGGCGTAGCGGATCGCCAGCTTGCGGCCACCCGGATCCGGCGACCCCGGGCCCGCTTCGACGTATTCCACTGAAAAGTCCGGCAGCGAGCGGTTGATGTCGGGCGGCAGGATGCGCGTGCCGGCACGCTCGGCTTCCTGCTTCAAGGCCGCGAGCCGGTCGGTGTTGCCCAGCGCCAGGCTCATGCAGGCGGCGATGAAGACCTCGGGATGGTTGGCCTTCATCCACGCGGTCTGGTAGGCGACCAGCGCGTAGGCTGCGGCGTGCGATTTGTTGAAGCCATAGTCGGCGAACTTCGCCATCAGGTCGAACACTTCGGTGGCTTTTTCTTCGCTGATGCCGCGACCCGTGGCGCCGCGGACGAAAATCTCGCGCTGGGCTTCCATCTCGGAGCGGATCTTCTTGCCCATGGCGCGGCGCAGCAGGTCGGCACCGCCCAGGCTGTAGCCGCCCATGCGCTGGGCGATCTGCATCACCTGTTCCTGGTAGACGATGATGCCGTAGGTCTCGCTGAGGATATCCGTCAGCTCCGGATGCGGCGCTTCCCACGGTTCGCCGTGCTTGTGCTTGCAGAAATCGGGAATGTTCGCCATCGGGCCCGGGCGATACAGCGCCACCGCGGCGATCAGGTCATCGAACCGGTCCGGCCGCATCTGCCGCAGCACGTCCCGCATGCCCTGACCTTCGAGCTGGAACACCCCGCCGGCATCGCCGCGCTGTAACATGTCGTAAGTCTTCGCATCGTCGAGCGGCAGTTTTTCGAGATCGACCGCGATGCCCAGCCCGTGCAGCAGCCCCACCGCGCGTTGCAGGATGGTCAACGTGGTCAGCCCGAGGAAGTCGAACTTCACCAGTCCCGCCTGTTCGACGTATTTCATCGAATATTGCGTGACCAGGAATTCCGAGCGCGGATCGCGATACAGCGGGACCAGCTCGATCAGCGGGCGGTCGCCGATCACCACGCCGGCGGCGTGGGTGGAGGCGTGGCGATACAGGCCCTCGATCTGCAAGGCGATTTCCAGCAGGCGGGCGATGCCTTCGTCGTCGTCGCGCAACTGGCGCAGGCGGGGCTCGCCGTCGATCGCCTGCTGCAAGGTGACCGGATGCGCCGGATTGTTGGGGATCAGCTCGGCCACCTTGTTGACCTGGCCGAACGGCAGGCCGAGCACGCGGCCGACGTCGCGCACCGCGGCACGGGCTTGCAGCTTGCCGAAGGTAATGATCTGCGCCACCCGGTCGCCGCCGTATTCGCGGCGCACATAGTCGATGACGCGGTCGCGGCCTTCCTGGCAGAAGTCGATGTCGAAGTCGGGCATCGACACGCGTTCGGGGTTGAGGAAGCGCTCGAACAGCAGGTTGAAGCGCAGCGGGTCGAGGTCGGTGATGGTCAGCGCCCAGGCGGCGACCGAACCGGCGCCGGAGCCTCGGCCGGGACCGACCGGGATGTTCTGCGCTTTCGCCCACTGGATGAAGTCGGCGACGATCAGGAAGTAGCCGGCGAAACCCATCTTCGCGATGACGCCGAGTTCGTAGTCCAGGCGTTCCTTGTAGCGGCTGCGGGTGGCGGCGTCGGCGGCGATCGCGTCCATGCGGCGGCCGAGGCCCTCGATCGCCATCGCTCGGACGGTTGCTTCCTCGGTGGCGCCCGGGTGGACCTTGGGGCTGACCGGCAGCAGCGGCTTGCGGGTCTCCATCATCACGGCACAGCGGCGGGCGATGGCGAGCGTGTTGTCGCAGGCCTCCGGCAGGTCGGCGAACAGCGCGCGCATGTCGGCGGCGGGCTTGAACCAATGTTCGGGGGTGACGCGGCGACGTTCGGGTTCCGACAGCAGGCGAGCCTCGGCGATGCAGAGCAAGGCGTCGTGCGCTTCGAACATCGATGGGGTGGCGAAGAAGCAATCGTTGGTGGCGACCAGCGGGAGGTTGAGCGTATCGGCCAGGGCGATCATGCCGGGCTCGATGGCGGCTTCAAGCGGCAGGCCGTGGCGGTGCAGTTCGACGACGGTGCGGTCGCCGAAGGCCGCGGCGAAATGCGCGAGCAGGCGTTCGGCTTCGTGACGCTGGCCGTCGGCGAGGAGGCGGGCGAGCGGGCCGGTGGTGCCGCCGGTCAGCAGGATGAGGCCGGCGGCGTGCTGGGCGATGCGGTCGAACGGGAGCTGCGGCTTCTGGCCGGGGTCGGTGTCGAGGAAGCCGAACGATGAGAGGCGCTGGAGGTTGGCGAGGCCGATCGCGTCCTGCGCCAGGAGGACGATCGGCTCGGGGGCGAGGCGGGGGTTGTCGGCGCGGGTCAGCGCGAGCTGGCAGCCGATGATCGGCTGGATGCCCTTGGCGACGCAGTACTGGCTGAACTCCAGCGCGCCGAACAGGTTGCCGGTGTCGGTGATCGCCACCGCCGGCATCTGTGCCTCGCGGGCCAGGGTGGGGAGTTTGTCCACTTTGATCGCGCCCTCGCTGAGCGAGTAGGCGGAGTGGGCGCGGAGGTGGACGAAATCGGCGTGGGGCATGCGGCAGTGTAGGGCGGGGCGGCGATTCGGGGATAGACTTTGCAGACGCGGCCGGTCAGGCGTAGGGTCTGGTAGACTGGTTGGAGACTGGTTGAAATGGAGACTGTCGGCGCTTTCGAGGCCAAGACGCATCTGTCATCCCTGTTGGAACGGGTGGCGAAGGGCGAGGCGTTCACCATCACCCGCCACGGGAAGCCTGTCGCGCAACTCGTGCCGGTGGAACGGCGCGATCCGGAGCGCATCAGGGCCGCGATCAAGCGGATGCGGGAGATCGCCGTCGGCCAGACGCTGGGCGGCGACTGGCGCGAGTTCCGTGACGCCGGACGCAAGTGGTAGGCGGTTTCGTCCTCGACGTCTCGGTCACGGCCGCGTGGTGCTTCGCAGACGAAGCAACGCCGGCCAGCGAGGCGTTGCGTGACAGCCTGGCCGAGAAACAGGCCGTCGTGCCGACGCTGTGGCACGCCGAGACCGCGAACCTGCTGCTGACGGCGGAGCGGCGGCAGCGCATCACTCCGGACCGCTGCGCCGAACTGTTGGAGTTGCTTGGCAGCCTGCCGATCGAGACGGCGGATGAAACCGGCCGGATGCGGGGGCCGGTGCTGCGCCTCGCGCGGGCCCATCGCCTGACGACCCACGATGCCATCTACCTCGATCTGGCGATGGACCGCGGACTTCCGCTGGCCACGCGCGACGGGGACCTGCGACGCGCGGCCCGCGCGGTGGGTATTGTGCTGCTTGATGCCTGACGACGGCGAGGGTTTCGTCGGCTTCGGCCTGACCTTCCGATGGGTTCATCCCGATCGTGACGCCGGCCTTTCTGCAAAGCCAGATGTGCTGCCAGGAGGTGATGCATTTCCGCGAGCGAGAGGCGGCGCTCGGGCGGGACGAACTTATTCTCCCGCTGCATTACCTCAGCGTGGACGATGTGGACCCGCATCGGCCCAGCGAGTGCCACGACCCCGCGATGCTGGAACTACTGCGCGGCCGGCAGTGGATCGACTTTCGGCCGCTGCGGTTCCGCGACCCGAACGGCGAGGACGTCGCGCTGAAGCTGGCGGCACTGGCGGACTCGATCCGCGCGGCGCTGCGCCGGGGCGGAACGACGGCGGTGCCGCCAAGCTTAACAACAACAGCTCGTAGGCTCTTGGGTAAGCAAGGCCAGCTACAACCTGTATCGCGAGCCAAACCAGAATTGAGACTTTCGATGTCTGGGGGAAATGTCTTTGTACCAGACGCGGCAGATGTACGAGCACATCTCACCGGAATCGCCTTGGACGTGCAGGTTTGGAACACGGGTGCGCCCAGCGTGGCGACGGGCTGGGAGCTCAGTGTAGTCCCCCCAGGGTTCAGACCCGTTTCCGCTCAACTGACGGCGATACCCGAACATCTCCAACTTGCCGGCGACATCAACAGCAAGGTCTTGCATGCCGCGGATGCTCTCGACGTCAAGACTGGAACCGCTCCTATCGGATCGATACCGGTTCGCGGGACGCTTTTGTTCTACGTCAAGTTGGCGCAACAGATCATTCTTAGCCCCTCCACGCGCTTAGAACTAGTCGTGCTGGACGTGTATTCGTCTAGGTCCATTGCGCGACAGACGATGGGAAATTGGCTCCAATACTAGCTGGAGCAGGCGGGTGTGGCGGCCTCCTCCCCGACATCGCGAAAGTTGGTGATCGTCACCTCGCCGTCGGGAAACCGTGCGGTGATCTCCAGCGTGCCACCCAGCGCCTCGATGTATCGCCGCAGATTGCTGACATACATGTCCGCCCGGTGTTCCAGCTTGGCGATGGCCGGCTGCTGCATCTTCAACGCGCGCGCCAAATCCTCCTGGCTGCGCTGGCGTGCCTGGCGTGCCTGCCGGAGTTCGTGGAGGGCACATGCCGCGCGCTCGATGTCGCGCAGCGTGGATCGCGCCGCTTCGGCGTTGCGTGCCCGCCGCTCCGGCGACATCCTGTCTCGCAGCGAGGCAATCGGCCGATGCCCGGCCATGCGATCAACCCCTCCTTCCTGATCTCATCCAGATACTCGTCATACAGACGATCCGCCGACGGAATCATACGCTCGCAGAACCGCCTCGCGCCTGCCTTGCTGGACAGGGTACCCATTTGTGGTACCAATATCCCTGTACGCCTAAACTGCACATAAGGTCGAACGAATGTCCCGCAATACTTCGCTCACCCTCGGAGATCACTTCGCCGATTTTGTCGACCAACAGGTCGGCAGCGGCCGGTATGGTTCGGCCAGCGAGGTGGTGCGCGCCGGCCTGCGTCTGCTGGAACAGCAGGAGGCCCAGCTTGCAGCATTGCGCGCGGCCTTGATCGAAGGTGAGACCAGCGGCCGGGCGCGTCCGCTGGACGTCGAGGCATTCCTCAAGGGCGGCGGACGATCGGCGCGGGCCGGGTAGCCGACGTTGGCCGGCTATGTGCTGACGCCACGCGCCCGTCGCGACCTGAGCGAGATCTGGGACTACAGCGCGGAACAATGGGGCACGGCGCAGGCGGACCGCTACATCCGGCTGATCGCGTCGGCCTGCACCGAGCTTGCGACCGGGCGCACCAAGGGCCGCAGCGCCGAGGCCATTCGGCCCGGCTATTTCCGGCAATCCGTCGGCTCGCACGTGTTGTTCTATCGCGCTCGCAACCGCGGCGGCGTCGAGATCGTGCGAATCCTGCACCCGCGCATGGATGT
>JBEKNT010000083.1:0-19485 GCA_049522565.1 Acetobacteraceae bacterium | reverse complement strand
GGCCGGCGATGGAGTCGATGCCGACATGGCCGAATACCTGGCGCTTCGCCTCGGCGACATAGGCGTTGCCGGGGCCGACGATCCGATCCACCGGGGCGATGCTGGCGGTGCCGTAGGCCAGCGCGGCCACCGCCTGGGCGCCGCCGACGCGGTAGATTTCCGTCACCCCGGCGCGGCGCGCGGCCGCCAACACCAGAGGATGCAGCGCGCCGTCGGGGGTCGGCACACACATGGCGATACGCGTGACGCCGGCGACCCGGGCCGGGATGGCGTTCATCAGCACGGAAGACGGGTAGGCCGCCTTGCCGCCCGGCACATAGAGACCCACCGCGTCCAACGGATTCCAACGCATGCCCAGCGTCAGGCCAGCGGCGTCGGTGACGCGCAGGTCGGCGGGAAGCTGGGCGCGATGAAACGCCTCGATCCGCGTGGCGGCCAGATCCAGCGCGGCGGCGAGGTCGGTCGGGATGGCGGCGACGGCGGTGTCGATCTCGTCCGCCGCGACGCGCAGACGATCGGGCGTGAGGGTCAGGCGGTCGAAGCGGGCGGTGTAGTCGAGCAGGGCGGCATCGCCGCGGATGCGGATGTCGGCGATGATGGCGGCAACCGGCCGGCCGACGTCCTCGGTGGTGTCCCGGGCCTGCGCGAGCAGGGCGGCGAAGGCGGAGGGAAAATCGGCGGTGGTGGTGGAGAGTCGGACCATGGAATCACCCGATGAATGCAGGTCTCTTGCCGGCATCGCCCCGCGGACGGGCCACGATCCGGGAGCATCCGTGACCGTCCGGGTGCCACATAACGGGCGGGCGGCGGCCCGGCTGACGCTGCGGACGGAACTTAACGGCGGCACCTGCGATCGGCCACCCCACCCGGTCCCCAGCACGACGCAGCCGGGGCGCGGCGGCCGTGTCGCCGCGGGATCGTCTCACTGGCGTCTCGCTTTGCAGGATGCGCGACACGGATGCACCGGGTGAGACGGCCCGGAGCAAAGGCTCCCGGACTCGCACGATCGTCGCGGCCTGTCCGCGGCACTGCAACACCTGCCCGGCAGGGAACCGACCGAGGGCCACGAAGGGCCACCCGCGTCGAGGCGCCACGATGTGCGGGGCGACGGGTCGAGCGAAATTCTGAAGCAGATCCACCGTTTCCCCGGCGTGGTGCTCTGCGGCGGTTGTGGCGCTCGCAGCCCTAACCCTGCCCCAGCGCGGCGCGGAAGCGCGCGATCCAGGCGCCGATCGCCTCCGGCTGGGTCTTCAGCGCGGTGCGGTTGACGATCAGCCGGCTGGTGATCGGCGCGATCACCTCGGTCTCCACCAGGCCGTTGGCCTTCAGCGTCGAACCGGTCTGCACCAGATCGACGATCAGCCGCGCCAGCCCCAGCCCCGGCGCCAACTCCATCGCGCCGTTCAGGTGCACCACCTCGGCATGCACGCCGCGGCCGGCGAAATGCCGCCGGGCGATGTTCGGGTATTTCGTCGCCACCCGCACCCGCGACCAGCGCGACGGATCGTCGCTGCCGGCGGTTGCCGCCGGCTCGGCGACCGAGACCCGGCAGCGGCCGATGCCCAGGTCCAGCGGGGCGTAGATTTCCGGATAGTCGAACTCCATCAGCACGTCGGCACCGCAGATGCCAAGCTGCGCCGCGCCGAACGCGACGAAGGTGGCGACATCGAACGGCCGGACGCGGATCACGTCGAGACCGGGGTCGTCGGTGGGAAACCGCAGGCGGCGGCTCTCCTCGTCGGCGTAGTCGGGCGACGGATGCACACCGGCGCGGGCCAGCACCTGGCCGGCCTCGGCCAGGATCCGCCCTTTCGGCAGTGCCATCACCAACGGCCCGGTCAGTTCCGGTTCCAGCGCCGAGGCAGGATAGGGTGCGGTCATGCAATCTCCGGCGGCAGAATGCGCGGGCGTCTACACCAGTCGGGCGCCGGCCGAAAGGTGACCCAGCACCGCGGCCACCAGGTCCTCGACCGGAGACGTGGAGGTCAGCCGAAGCACCGGGCAGGTCCGCTCGGCGAGCCATCGCTCATGCGCCGCTAGGCTGCGGTGCTCCGGCCCCGCGGTATCGTAGCTTTCCGCCCAGTCGAGAAACGCGTGGCTCGCCACCACCATGTCGCCGCCCGGTGCGATGCGGGCGCCGTAACGCTCGGCCTCGCGCCGGCACAGACGCGCCATGCGCAGCGCGGGATCGAGCCGCAGGAAAACCACCAGGTCGTAGAGCGGTTCCAACGATGCCCCCCATTTGAGCGCGGAGCCCGACAAGACCCAGGTCGCACCGGCAAGCCGCGGCAGCAGCCGGGCCAGTCGGGCCTCCGCCGGGCGGCGTGTGGTGAACAGTGGGTCGGTCGGCAGCCAGAAATGGTCGTCGGTGTCCTCGTGCGGACAGCCGAGCCTTGCCGCCAGCGCGGCGCCCAGGGTGGTGGTGCCGGAACCGGAGGCGCCGAGGACGTGGATGCGAGTCATGCGTGCTGCGAGTTCTGCCGGAGGGGGGAGCGACTGGCTTTGGCGTTGCCGTCCGTCATTGCGCGGCCCGCAGCGACGAAGCCCGCCTGATAAGCGCGCGCCGCTCCCGGGAGAAGGATTGTTTCCCCGGGTCAAGCCCAGGGACCGCTGCACGCCGCGCAACGACAATGCCGCGTCAGCCCCCTCCCCGCCGGGGAAACTGCATCGCCAGCACGGTGGCTCCCGCCGGCCCGCCGGTGGCCCCGAACGGCGCATCCTCCGGATGAACGAAGGCGCAGGACAGCGGCCCGAGCGTCACCCCGTCCCGCCGCAACGCGCCGTCAACGACCAGCCAGTATTGACCGCGCCCGTCAACCGGCGCCGAACCGCGCAAGGCTTCGCCCGGCCCCACCCGATAGCACCAGGCGGCCATGCCGTCCGCCTCCGGTCCCAGCAGCATCGCGCTGTCGCCGGCGCCCAAAGGTCCGGCCACCGCCTCGCGATGCTTCCGCCCGGGCACCGTTCGCAGCGCCGCCCGGTTCTCGCTGCGCATCATGTAGCGTGCGCCGGGGTCGAAGCCGTTGCGCAAGGTGAAATAGGTCAGCCCCGCCGCGCCTGCGCGGATCGGCCCATACGAGGTGAATGCCCCGGCGAAATGCACCGAGACCGGCCGCACCCGATGCGTCCCCAGCGTCCCCTCGCCGGCAACCACAACCTGGAACTGGTCCGCCTGGTGGAAATGCGCGTTCGCCACCTCGCCCGGGTCTTGCTCTACCAGGAAGGCCATCGGGAACACCGCGTCGGGCGGCGGATCGGCCTCGCCGGCCGCCATGTTGTAGCGCGTCGTGCCGAGATACAGCGTGTGCCAAAAGCCCATGCCGTCGCCCGCCGTGGCACGCCGGCGGGTGGCCCGAGCCGCCTCGGCGGTGGCGAGCAGCGTCATGCGCGCGCACTCCCGCCACCCGAGGCACAGGCGGCGCACTGACCCTCGGCCTCGATCGTCGCCTTGCCGACGGTGAAGCCCAGCCGCTCCGCCGCGTCGGCCAGCGCGTGCGCCAATTCGTGGTCCTCCAGCTCCGTCACCCGGCCGCAGGTGCGGCAGATCAGGAACTGCGCCGCATGCTCTTGCTCGTGCGCCACGCAGCCGACGAACGCGGACAACCGCTCCAGCTTGTGCACCAGCCCCTGCTCCAACAGGAAATCCAACGCGCGATACACCGTGGGCGGTGCCGCACCGCCGCGCGAGCCGCGCAACCGGTCGAGCAAGTCGTAGGCGCCGGTGGGACCCTCGGCGTCCAGGATCAGCCCCAGCACTTCGCGCCGCAAATCGGTCAGCCGGGCGCCGCGCGCGGCACAGATCTCCCCCGCGCGGTGCAGCAATGTCTCGGTGCGGGGCGAGAACCCCATGCGGCCTCCTTTGCGGGACGGCGACGAAGTCGCATGTTAGCATCCATGAACGCAGATGCCACAGATGCCGTCCTGGCGGCGATCCGGTTCGATGCGCAGGGCCTGGTGCCCGCCATCGCCCAGCAGCACGATACCGGCGAGGTTCTGATGCTCGCCTGGATGAACCGCGCGGCGGTGACGGAGACGCTCGCGACCGGCCGGGTCTGCTATTTCAGCCGCAGTCGCAACGCGTTGTGGCGTAAAGGTGAGACGTCGGGTCAGGTGCAGCAACTGCGCGAACTCCGCGTCGATTGCGACGGCGATACCCTGTTGCTGATGGTCGCGCAGGAAGGCGTGGCGTGCCACACAGGCCGGCGCTCCTGCTTCTTCCGCGCAGTGCGCGACGGCGCGCTGGTGGAGATCGCCGCACCGCTGGTCTCGCCCGAGCAACTCTACGGGCCCGGCCACACGCATGGCTGAGATCACCCCGATCACCGTGTTGATCGGCCTCCCCGGCGCCGGCAAGACCACGCTGCTGCACCACCTGCTGCGCCAGCCGGGCATGGCCGACACGGCGGTGGTGGCGGCACAACCCGATCCCCCCATCTGGTGGAACGCCGGCTGCCCGTGTTGCGCCCCGCGCGACGACGTGGCGCGAGCCCTGCGGGCGATGCTGCCTCGGGTGCGGCGCGACGAGGTCCGGCGTGTGGTGATCGAAACCACCGGCCTGGCCGATCCCGGACCGATCCTGGCGACGCTGCTGAGCGACATGGTTGCCGCCAGCGCCTATCGGCTGGACAGCATCGTCACCGTGGTGGACGCGGTCAACGGCGTTGCGGCGCTGGACGAGCGGGACAAGGCGGTGCAGCAGGTCGCGGTGGCCGACCGGATCGTACTGAGCCAGACCGACCAGGCCGATCCGCCCGACCTTCGCGCGCGATTGCGGCGGCTCAACCCGAGCGCTTCGATCGTTGCGGTGCGGCATGGCGTGGCGGATCCCGCGCTTGTTCTGGGCGGCGGGCTGTTCGATCCAACGGGCCAGGCCCCCGACATGCGGGCCTGGCTGGATGCCGAAGCCTTTGCCGCGGCAGATCGCGCCGGGCATTCGCTCGACCCCGCCGGGCGCGACGCACGCATCGAGGCGTTCTGCCTGACCCTCGACGGGCCGCTGCCCCGGGCAGAGGTGGTGGCATGGCTGGAGCGGCTGATCCTTACCCACGGCGCCGCAATGCTACGCATGAAGGGCATCCTGCATCTGCAAGCGCAGGACCGGCCGGTGACAATCCACAGCGTGGGGCATCTGCTGCATCCGCCGATGCCGCTGGCCGCCTGGCAGGACGGCAATCCGCGCTGCTCGCGGCTGATGTTCATCACGCGCGATCTGCCGCGCGCAACAGTCGAGGCGGGGCTGCCGGCATTCGTGGATGCCTCGGCGGGGTGAATGCCGGTCGGGCCGGTATCGGCCGCGCAGCTTGGCGCGAACCAGGATGTGGCGATGACCGGCAAGTGCCCCCGGACGAATCACCTGCGGCACGGACCAGGTAGAATATCAGACCGATATCAGAACATAGATGCTTGCTTGTAGCGCATGGCGAAATGCGGTGACTTCGCTGGAACGATTGAACTCGTAGCAGCGCCCGCGAGATCGACATAGAGGAGCCATTATCCCCGGACCGACCCGGAATGCCAAAGTGCCGATGAGCTTCGGTGCATGGACCGGCGGCTTCGAGTTCGCAATGCAGCTACGCTACGACATCTCCAAAAAATTCCGGAAGAATGCTTCCGCCGACGTCGTTGGCTGCACCGCGTGCGATCAGAGAAAGTCGCGCGCCCGCTCGATATCCTCGAGCCTGTTGGCAGGCGACACGAGGAGAACCTCGTCGAAGCCCAATTGCTCGATCCGCTTCAATCGCCGGCGCGCCTCGTCCGGCGGGCAAACCAATGACGTCGCGACCTCGGTGAGGCCGGCGGATTCGGGCCGATTGGCGAGATCGATGGCGACGTTGGCAAGGACGGCGTTGCCGCCGCCGGCTTCGCGATAAATGCGCATGCCGTGTTCAAGGTCGTTCCAACTGCTGAAGCGGCCCGAGGGAGTCCAGCCTTGGCACTCTTGCGCCGCAAAGGTGATCCAGCGCGGACTGCGCCAGGCGCCCATAAGGATCGGCGGACCACCCTCGCATCCCGGCCACAGCGATAATGCGCCGCCGGCATTGACAGGTTCGCCGCGCCATGCACGCCGCATGGTTTCGAGCGAGCGCTTCATGATGCCGAAACGGTGGTCGTAATCGTAGCCGAGAAGTTCGAAATCCGCCCGCGTCGAGCCGCTGCCAACCCCGAGCCGCAAGCGGTTGCCCGACAATGCCTGCACCGACTGCACGCGATGGGCAAGTTCGATCGGGTGTCGCAGCGGAAGCTGCAGCACCGAGATCCCTAACTCGACGCGATCGGTCACCGCGGCAAGCACCGATAGTTCGATGAGCGGATCCAAGGTCGGCCGCCCCCGGCCAAGCGAGTCCCCGACCCAAATGCCGGGAAACCCGCTGGCTTCGATCCGGCGGGCATAGTCGGCCACCCGGCTCAGCAACCGGTCATGCGGTTCCTTCCCGGGGCTGAAACGGATCGTTGTGCTTACGCGCATGGCCGCCTTCCAATCACAGGCCGCAGTGTCACGAACATCTGTTGCAGTTGGGCGATGCAACCAACGCCGAAGCGAGGTTGCAACATAACGGCTGCGCGCGCCAGCCTCGGTGCAGGCCACGCCTGGCTGCCGCGCCATTGCAGCCGCCGTCTGCCCGATTGCGCCGATCCCGCGAAACCCTGGACAATCGCCCGTCATGCCCCGATAGTTCGCGGCAAAATTTGCCGGCCGATAAAAAACGATCCCGTGCTGCACTGCGGTATCCGTGGCGACGACTGGGAGGAAAAGCTGTGGCCGATAACATCGCCATACCGATCGGGGGCGCGTCCCCGATGACGAGCGCATCGCCAACGATCGCCGCACGCATGGATCGGCTGCCGCCGTCGCCCTATGTGCGCCGTTTCATCGTGCTGCTGGCGCTCGGGGCATTCTTCGATGTCTTCGACAACGGGCTGATCTCGTTTATCGCACCCGGCCTCTACAAAGCCGGGCTGATGGTGCCGACGACCGCGGGTTTCTTCGACATCCACGGCTATGCGAGCCTGGTCGCGGCGACCTTCGCCGGCATGTTCATCGGCACCCAATGGCTGGCACCGCTGTCGGATTATTTCGGCCGCCGGACGGTCTTCACCTACGCCCTGGTCTGGTACTGCGTCGCCACCTTCGTCATGGCGCTGCAGTCGAGCGATGTCGGCCTGGTCATCTGGCGCTTCATCGCCGGCATCGGCATCGGCGTCGAGTTCGTCACCATCGACACCTATCTGTCCGAATTGGTACCGAAGGAGCGGCGCGGCAAGGCTTTCGCTTCCGTATCATTGATCGGCACATCGGCCTACCCGATCACGGCGTTTCTCGCCTGGGCGCTGGTCCCCACCACGGTGTTCGGTCTCGACGGCTGGCGCTGGGTCGCGATCATCGGTGCGAGCGGGGCGATCGTCGCCTGGTTCCTGCGCCTCGCGCTGCCCGAATCACCCCGCTGGCTCGCGCAGAACGGCCGTACCGCCGAGGCCGAACGCGTCACGCGGATGATCGAGACGCGGGTCGAGACGCAGTCCGGCCGCGTGCTGCCGCCGCCCCGTACGCTCGACAACGAGATCGAGCGCAGCTCCGGTTCCTACCGTGAGGTTTTCCGCCCCCCCTATCTCCAGCGCACGGTGATGCTGATCGTCTTTCAGGTGTTGCAGGTGGTCGGCTATTACGGCTTCACCAGTTGGGTGCCGACGCTGTTGCTCGCGCAAGGGATCACCGTCACCCGATCGCTCGCCTACACCGTCATCATCGCCGCCGCCAATCCGCTCGGGGCGCTATGCGCGACGCAATTCGCCGATCGCTGCGAACGTAAATGGCAGCTCGCTTTTTCCTCGCTGGGCATCGCGGTCTTCGGTCTGATCTTTTCGCAGCAGACCAGCGCCACGGGTGTCATGGCCGCCGGCGCCGCGATCGCGTTTTCGAACACCGTGCTGGCCTACTCCTTCCATGCCTATCAGTCCGAACTCTATCCGACCCGAATTCGCGCCCGCGCCGTCGGCTTCACCTATTCCTGGAGCCGGGTCAGCACGGTCTTCGTCGGTTTCATCATCGCCTGGTGCCTCAGAAACTACGGAACTCTCGGCGTCTTCACCTTCGTCGCCGGCGCCATGTTCCTGGTGTTCCTGATCATCGCGGTGCTCGGGCCGCGCACGACCGGTCTGCGGCTCGAAGCGATTTCGCGCTGACCAACCGCGCGCTCCCGGCCGGTAAAGGTCTCGCGTGGCGCCGCCTCGCCGGATGTCCGCCTGCCCTTCGTCCCGGCCTCCGCCGCGGCGGTCCGCCCGGCGCGACCCGGGTGAGGCCGGCACCCAGCCCCGGCACCAATCTACCAGCCGCGTTCCCCGCCATCTGCGGGCCATCCCCCATAGGCGTCAGGATAGGCTGGACGCACGCAAGATTCTCCCCCTCCCCTTGTGGGAGGGGGGTTGGGGGGAGGGGTGCAAACAGCCGTGGTCTTCGGGTGTACGCACCCCTCCCCCCAACTCCCTCCCACAAGGGGAGGGGGAGTAGTGACCCCGCGCGACCTTATCCTGACGCCTATGGGGGCCATCCCCCCTCCCCGTCGCCTTCTGTGCCGATCGGCCTTGCGCCGCGCGCCCCGGTTGCGCATGTTGCCAGCACCCAACCAGCGCAGTGAGGATGGAGCAGACATCGATGGACGGCGGCACCGACGCGAGACGCATCACGATCCATGCGCCGGAGGATTTCGCCGGGATGCGCGCGGCCGGCCGCCTTGCCGCCGAAACCCTGGACATGATCGCCGGGCATGTCCGCCCCGGCGTCACCACCGCCGCCCTCGACCTGCTCTGCCACGAGTTCATCACCGCCCACGGCGCGGTCCCGGCACCGCTGAACTACCGCGGCTATCCCAAGTCGATCTGCACCTCGATCAACCACGTCGTCTGCCACGGCATCCCCGGCGACCGGAAGCTCGAGTCGGGTGACGTGCTGAACATCGACGTGACGGTGATCCTGGACGGCTGGCATGGCGATACGTCGCGCATGTATGCCGCCGGCATGCCCTCCACCCGCGCGCGCAATCTGATCGATGTCACCTACGAGGCGATGCTGCGCGGGGTGCGGGCGGTCAAGCCGGGGGTCACGCTCGGCGATATCGGCCATGCGATCCAGGCCTTCGTGGAAGGCCACCGATTCTCCGTGGTGCGCGATTTCTGCGGCCACGGCATCGGCCGGCGCTTCCACGAACCGCCCAACGTGCTGCATTTCGGCCGCCCCGGCGAAGGCCCGGTGTTGCAGCCCGGCATGTTCTTCACCATCGAGCCGATGGTGAACGCCGGCCGCCCCGAGGTGAAGGTGCTGGACGACGGCTGGACCGCGGTCACCCGTGACCGCAGCCTGTCCGCCCAGTTCGAGCACATGATCGGGGTGACCGAGACCGGTGTGGAAATCTTCACCCTGTCTCCCGCCCACCTCGACAAGCCACCCTACCACGCGGGATAGCCCAACGCCCTGCCGCGCGGGGCACGACAACAACAACACAGGGCGGAAAAGCA
This sequence comes from Acetobacteraceae bacterium, assembly GCA_049522565.1. Classification (GTDB taxonomy): domain Bacteria; phylum Pseudomonadota; class Alphaproteobacteria; order Acetobacterales; family Acetobacteraceae; genus JASHVB01. The sequence continues at coordinate 9,975 of JBEKNT010000083.1, read as the reverse complement.
CAGTCCGCCGCAACGCCCAGGAGGAGCCCCAGACATGGACATCGAGCCAATGGCAGTGGCGGTCGCCACCAAGGACAACGCGCAGTACGTCGCCGGGCGGCGCGCCTTCTTCAAATACCGCGACCTTGGCGTCACCGCGGCGACACACCGTCGCATGCGGGCGCAGGTGACCTCGGCGGAGCAAGGCATGTCGCAGCCGACCGGCTGGCATGTCCACAAGTGCGAGGCGCAGTTCGTCTACATGCTGAGCGGCTGGATCGACCTGGAGTTCGCCGACCGCAAGGTGCGGCTGGGCGCCGGCGATTCGATGCTGATCCCGGGCGACACGCCGCACAACGAGACCGGCACCTCCGACACGTTCGAATTGCTGGAGATTTCGGTGCCCGCCGACATGGGCACCGAACCCTGCGCCGCACCGTGAGTGAGCAAACGTCTCCCGCGCTACGCGCGGGAGAGGTCAGGCGTACAGCACTCCGTTAACCCTCCTGTGCCAGCCTGCGTCGACATGACGCGGACTCGGCGCCCTCCCCCGGCACTCGGCGATAGCTTCGACCTGCTGGCGCCGCTGACGCCAGAGGCGGCAACCGCCGTGTCCGGCGCCGAGGGACACCGCGACCGCATGCGCGCGCGCCTGCTGAAAGCCGGTCCGGAGGCACTGGCCGACCACGAAATGCTGGAAATGGTGCTGTTCCTCGCCCTCCCCCGCCGCGACACCAAGTCGCTCGCCCGCGCCTTGCTCGCCCGCTTCCGCAGTTTCGCCGCCACGATCGCCGCACCGGTGCCGGATTTGCTCGCCATCGACGGCATCGGCGAGGCCGGTGCCGCCGCCCTGAAGACGGTGCAGGCCGCCGCCCTGCGGCTGGTCCGGGCTGAGGTGACAGACCTGCCCGTGCTGAGCAACTGGCCGAAACTGCTCGCCTACCTCACCGCGGCGCTGGCGCACGAGCAGGTGGAGCAAGCGCGGGTGCTGTTTCTGGACGGCCGAAATCGGCTGCTGGCGGACGAAACGCAGGGCCGCGGCACCGTCAACCACACGCCGCTCTACCCGCGCGAGGTAGTCAAGCGCGCGCTGGAGCTGCACGCCACCGCCTTGGTCCTGGCGCACAACCACCCGAGCGGCGATCCCACACCGTCACGCGAGGACATCGCCACGACCCGCGAGATCAAGGCCGCGGCCGGAGCGCTGCGGATCACACTGCACGACCACGTCATCGTCGCCCGCACGCGCTGGCTCAGCTTCCGCCAGGAAGGACTGCTGTAGGACGCTGAAGCCCCCCTCTCCCGCTGCCCGCGAGAGGGTAGCGTGAGGGTCGAGCGTGCGCCCCGCGACACCCTCACCCTCTCCTCTCCCGCTGCGCGGGAGAGGGGATAGTCGTCAGCCACGCCACCCGCCGTGGCTCGGCCTGCCGTGCCAGCGTGCCCTGCGCCATGAACGCCTCCACGGCCCCCCGTGCCAGCCGGTGCCGCAGCTCTGCATCGCGCACCAGCCTGCTGAGTGCCGCAAACCAGGCGTCCGGCTGGTTCGCCGCCAGCAACCCACCCGGTCCATCCGCCAGCGAACCGCGATATGCCGCCACGTCCGAAGCCACCACCGCCAGCCCGAGCGCTGCATAGTCCAGCGTCTTGATCGCCGACTTGCAGCGATTGAACGCGGTATCGGCCAGCGGTGCCAAGCCGATGTCCCAGCCCGCCTGCTGCGTGATCCAGTTGACGAACCCGGGATAAGTCGCGGTCGCATTGGGCGGCATCGCCGGCCGATTCACCCACTCCGGCAGATCGGTCCGCGTGCTGACACCCAGCATGTCGATCGTCACCCGGCTGCCGAAGGTATCCGTCAGCCGCGCCAAGGCTGGTTCGATCAAGCCGAAGTCCGCCCCGTGCGTCGCCGTGCCCATGCACAGCAGGCGCACCGGACCGCCACGCACCCGCCGTCCCGGCAGTGCACCCTCCGGCAGATCCGCCCAGAGCCGCTCGTCCAGCCCGTTCGGCACCACCACGGCATCGCGCCGCAGCGGCGCCAGGCCCGCCGCGAGCGCCGGCGTGGAGACGAACACCACCCCGGCGTCGCGCAGCAGGCGCTGCACCACCTTGGCCTTCGGCCGCAGGGCCGGCGCGTCCGGGTGGTCGCGCGGGATGTGCAGCAGATCGTCATCGATATCGTAGGCCAGGATCGCGCCGGTCCGGCGGCAATGGGCGGCCAAGGCGTCCGCGGTGCCGACGTCCGGCACGGCGTAGCGCTGGGTGGCGACGATGTCGGCGCGATAGCGCAGCGCCTCCTGCGCATCGGCCAGCACGATGTCGAAACCGGCACCGATCGCCGGATGGTCCAGTGGCTGCAATAGCCGGATATAGGCGCAGGGACTGAACTGATCGTTATCCAGGAGTTCCGCCACGACGACGATACTGGTACGCCCCGGTCGTCGCAGGTCCACCAGCCCCGGCGCACGCCCCTGCTTCGGCCCGCCGCTCACCCCCCGGACGCGCGGCGCGGCGGGAGGCGCCAGGTATTGCCCGGCGTAGAAATCCGCCACCCCCGGCCGCGGCGGCGGCACGGCTTTCGCTGCCGCCCCCGCGAGCGCCTGGCGGACGAGATCGAAACTGCGCAGCCATTCCTCGGCGGACGCGCGCGGATCGACCAGCCAGGACAGCGGACGCCCTTGCAGCCGCTCGACGAAGGACCCGATGCGCGCCGCCACGACCGGCAGCCCCGCCGTGATCGCCGCACTCAAGGTGTAGCTGTAGGTTTCCGGCCATTGCGCCGGAAACCACACGACATGCGGCTTCACCCGCGCCAGCAACGCCGGCAGGTCGGCTTCCTCGTACCGGCCGCTCACCGCAATGCGCTGCCGGGCGGTTTCGGGGAGCGGGTCTTCCGCATACCCGATCAGGTGCAGCTCGATCGCCGCGGGATCCGCCGCCTCGGCCACCGCAATGACGCTTTGCGCGCCCTTCTGATCCGCCAGCACCCCGAGCATCGCCACCCGCAGCTTGCGGCCCTTGAGCGGTGGTGGGATCAGAACCCAGGGCCCGGCGGCCACCGGCTCGTGCGGCACGACGATCGCCCGATCGGCGAGGCCGTGGCGTTGCAGCCGGGCCCGTGCATCCTCGCTCGGGCAGATCACCCGATCGGCCTCCAGAAACAGCCAGCCGAACTGCCGCCGCCAGGACAGGATGTCTTTCGCACCATGGGATGGCCGGTCGGCAATGCAGGCATTGCACCCGGCCGGGCCTGGCTCGCCGCAATAGTGCCATTCCCGCCAGGGCAGCAGGTTCACCTGCGGGCAGATCGCGAAATAGTCGTGCAGCGTCACATCGAACGGCACCCCGAGGCGATGGATCAGCCCGCGCACATCAAGATCGATGCCCATCAGGTGATGCACATGCGCGCGCGACACCACGGCGGAACGCAGCACGTCGGCAAGGTCCTTCAGCCGCTCCTCCGGCAGTGTCAGCAGCGGACCACTGTGCAGGGCCGGGACGCACAAGGCGGTGCCGCGCGGACTGGCCTGGAGCAGCAGCACATTGGCGCGGCCGGCGAGCCGCGCGACGAGTTCGCCGATGTGCCGCCGCACGCCCCCGCCCATCTGGTGCGACAGCATCAGCACGACCGGCAAGCCCATGCGGCGAAACAACGCGGCGCTCACCGCGAAGCGGTACGGCGCCACCAGGTTGGCCCTGACATGCTGCGCGACGATGCGGGCGTATTGCGGATAGCGGCCGGCGAGCACATCCATCGCTTCCGCCAGCAGCTTGCTTTTGCCGGAGCCGAAGCTCACCGCGCCCGCGTGATAGACGAACGTGTCGCAGGCCAGCCGATGCGTCCAGCCGCGCTGGGCGGCGCGCATGCAGAAGTCGTTTTCTTCCCCGTAGCCCCGGCCGAACGCCTCGGCATCGAAACCGCCGATCTCGTTCAGCGCGGCACGCCGGATGTACATGCAGAAGCCGACCGTGGTCGGCACCGCAACGCTGCGGCCGGCGTTGACCGCGCGGCACACGGCATCGACCGTGCCGAGATCCTGGCCGAGCGGCAGCGGCCCACCCTCGTCACTCGGATAGCCGCAGATCGTCGCGTTGTTGGAGAACGGCGAGACCGAGGCGATGCGTGGCTCCGCATAGGCCTGCGCGGCGAGCCGCCGCAGCCAGCCGTGCGGCACCTCGGTGTCGCTGTTCAGCAGCGCCACGTCGGCGGTGCCGGCAGCCGCGATGCCGCGATTCACCGAGGCAACAAACCCAAGGTTGCGGCGGTTGCGCAGCAGGGTGATACGGCCGGACGCTGCCAGCGTGTCGAGCCAGGCGGACAGGGCGGCCTCCGGCGAGCGGTCGTCCACCACGATCACCCGGCCGGCCGGCCGGTCCGGATCAGCCAGCACGCTCTCCAGGCAGCGCTGCGTCTCGGCCAGGCCGCGATAGACGGGGACGATCACATCCACCCTCACCTCCGCCGGACAGCTGAGCGGCGGGGCGGCGGACGGCAGATAGTCGGCGATGTCGATCGGTTGCTCGGTGCGCCAGCCGCGGGCTTCGCCGAACAGCAGATGATGCAGCAGCGGGTTGGCGGCTGCCTCCGGGTGCTGGTCGGCATACCAGGCGGCATCGAACCGCGGATGCGGATTGCGCAGCTCGGCCGCGCCCGACACCATGTAATGCAACAGCGGCAGCGTCCCGCTGACGGCAAGGTCGGGATAGCGCTCCAGGTACCACTTGCTGTCGAACCAGCGATTCGGGTCGCGCCCTTCCGCGGCGCCCCAGGTCAGGAAATGCGTCATCGGATCGACGCCGGTCGAGATCACGTCGGAATAGCGTGACCGATACCATGCGGCATCGAAAAAGCCGCTCAGGATCTGTCCGAGCGCCGCAAAGTTCGGCTGGTCGGGCGGCTGCGACGGAGGCGGCATCGAACTATGATCCTGCGGGATGAGGCAACGCGCGGGACGCCGCCGATAGCGCATCGCCACCCCATCCGGTACCGACGTCGCGCCCTGCCCGGCTTTCTCTCGGAGCCGTGCCGAAGTCAAGCAATTCTCTCGCACCGCGACCTCTCCCGCGCTGTGCGCGGTAGAGGTCGCGGTGCGAGAGCACCGAAGATTAGGGTGATAGGGTCGGCACGCAGCTTTCTCACCCGCGGATGGGTGAAACCGCGACTGCTGTTATTTTGTTTGTTATTCTACCATTTATGTGTTAGTATAGCAGCCTCGCTATCTCGCTCTTGGAGCAAGCCGTTTTGCATCGAACACCGCATCTAAGCCCCACCAGGCCCAAACCCGACGACCCCAGCAAGGTCGACCGACACGACCCGCCACCCAACCTTCCCGCACCGCCCGGAGCCGCTGTAGCCACACCGTCCGGCGCCCGGCCGCATGCCCGAACGCCGTCCTGGCTCAATCTCTTCGATCCCCGCCAGCCCGAGGCGTTCCTCGCCTTCAGCTCCCTCTGGTGCGCCATGCAGATGTGGATCTGGCCGAACGAGTTCTCGGCGGCAAACGCGCTGATCACGCTCGAAATCGGCCTGCGCGGCCACGAGCAGGTCTGGGCCATTTTCGGCGCCATCACGGCGCTGCTTAAACTCGCCGGCCTGGCCAGCCGGTTGAGCCCCAGGTGGCAGGAATATTCCGACGGCCTGCTGGCGTCCGGCCTGTTCATGTCGATCGTATTCTGGATGATCGTCGGGATATCCCGCGTGGTGGATTTCCCGCACAGCATCACCCCCGTCGCCTTGACCGGCCTCGGCGTGGCAGCCGCCTTCCAGCTCGCGCAGAAGCGCGACCCGCGAGAGACCTGGCGGTGACCGACCAATCCGGGCTGAGCGAGGCAATCCTGCTGCGTCTGTCCGATCGGCTCGCCACGGTGGAGCAGCAGGCCGCCACCAATGCGGCGGCGATGCGGGCGATGGGTGACAGCATTGCCGAGCTGCGGCAACTCATCGCCGGGCTCTCGCACGATTTCGACGCGCTGCGGACGATTTCCACCGACACGTTGCAGGCGTTTGAGAGGATGCGCGTCCCGCTACAGGGTTTGCTGGACCTGAAAACCAAGCTGTCCGGTGCTTGGCTGGTGACAACCGCGCTGTTGATGGTCGTGGCGTATCTGTTGCAGCCGCTCCTGGGCCAGCTCTACCACGGGCATCTCGGCGGGTCGTAACGCGGCCGCCTTGACCGGGGATTGCCGGCGTGGCCTCGCGCGCCCAGAAACCCGCGCCATGGCAAACCCCAGCACCGCGCCGGTGCCGCCCACCGCGAGGCAACGACGCTGGAGCCTGGCGGCGGCCATCGCCTCGGTCACCGTATTCGGCGTCAGCATCGGGCAAGGCACGCCGCTATTGTCGCTGTTGCTGGAAGCCCGCGGCATCGACGCCACCCTCAACGGCCTCAACGCCGCCGCGGTGTTCGCCGGCGTCATTGTCGGACCATTGCTGGCGCCCCGCGGCGTCCGGGCGTTTGGCATGCGGAGTTTCCTGTTGCTCTGCTTCGCGCTGGAAATCGTCGTCTGCCCACTGCTGAAGCTATTCCCGGGGCTGGGCGCATGGTTCGCCCTGCGCGCGTTCTCCGGCATGCTCGGCTCCAGCATCTTCACGTCGAGCGAGGCCTGGATCAACCGCCTGGCCGGCGACACCGGCCGTGGTCGCATTGTCGGGCTGTACGCCGCCGCACTGTCCGCCGGCATCGGCATCGGCCCGCTGCTGCTGTCGCTCACCGGCATCGCCGGCTGGCCGCCGTTCATCGTCAACGCCGCCATCGTCGCCGCCGCCACCCTGCCGCTGTTCCGTGTGGCCGACATCACGCAGGATTTCGGCCGCGAGCGCGGCGCGCACCCATTCACCATGTTTGCCAGGGCGCCGCTGATTCTGCTCTCGGTGGCGTCGTTCGGCCTCTACGAAGCGACCTTGCTCGCCCTGCTGCCGATCTGGGGTATTCGCCTGGGTTTTTCACCCGACCTCGCCGCGGCGACCTTGTCCGCGGTGTATATCGGCTCGGTGGCGCTGCAACTGCCGATCGGCTGGCTGTCCGATAAGACGGCACGCCTCACCATGCTGCGCGTGTGCGGCGCCACCGGCCTGCTCGGGGCGATCGGCATGGCAGCATGGGCTGCGCCATCGCCGGCAATGCTCGGGGTGATCGCCCTCTGGGGCGGCATCGTCACGGGAATCTATCCGGTCGCGCTGAGCATGGCCGGCGATCGTTTCCGCGGCAGCGAACTGGTGACGGTGAATGCCGCGATGATTATCGCGTACGGGCTGGGCGCGCTGGTCGGGCCAGGACTGGGCGGTGCGGCGATGGATTTGTGGAACCCCCAGGGTCTGCTCTGGTTCTTCGTCCTGCTGTTCGCCGCCTTCCTGGCGGCAACCCGCCTCCAGCCGGTAGCCCGTTAACGCAAACCTGACCGCCCCGCCGCTTGGCTGGCCGCCTGCGCGCCCCAATGCTCTCCCTGCAACCAATGGAGCAAGCAAGATGGCGGGAGAGACGCTGCACGAAGACCGGGCCGTGCTGACCAAGGAGATCCTCGACCGGCACCGCGCCCTGTCCACCATCATGGAGGAACTGGAGGCGATCGATTGGTACGACCAGCGGATCGCGGCCAGCGACAACGCCGAACTCCGCGCCGTTCTCACGCATAACCGCGACGAGGAGAAGGAACACGCGTCGATGCTGCTGGAATGGGTGCGGCGGCACGATCCCGCCTTTGCGCGGCACATGAGCGCCCAGCTCTTCAACCAGGGAGCCATCCGCGAGACCGCGGCGATCGAAGGCGAGGCTCCCGCAGCGGCGGCGAGCGACGGCAGCCTGGGCATCGGCAGCCTGCGCGGAGGGAAGTGAGCGATGGACCATCTGTTTCGTGAGCTGGCACCGATCTCCACCGCCGCCTGGGCGGTGATCGAGGAGGAGGCGCGGCGCACCCTGAAGACCACGCTGGCTGGCCGCAAGCTGGTCGACTTCCGCGGCCCGCTGGGATGGGACACCTCCTGTGTGGGGACCGGGCGGAGCGAGACCGCGGCGCCTCCACCGGGTTCCGACGCAGACGCACGGCTGCGGAAGGTCTTGCCGCTGGTGGAGCTGCGCGTGCCGTTCGCGCTGCGCCGAAGCGAAATCGACGTGGTGGATCGCGGCGCCGAAGATCCCGATTTCGAACCGGTGGTAACCGCGGCGCGGAAGATCGCGATCGCCGAGGACCGGGCGATCTTCCACGGCCATCCTGACGCCGGAATACGCGGGCTGTGCCAGCCGCGCGCCGAGGTGGCGCTGCGGCTCGGTGACGATGTGGCCGGCTATCCGACGCTGATCGCCACCGCACTGAACCGGCTGCGCGACCGCGGCGTGGACGGCCCGTACGCCGTGGCGTTGAGCGAGCGGGCCTATACCGACCTGATCGAGGCGACGCAGAACGGCTACCCGGTGCTGGAGCACGTGCGCCGTCTGGTGAGCGGACCGCTGATCTGGGCGCCGGGTCTCGACGGGGCGCTGGTGCTGTCGCAACGCGGCGGCGATTTCGCCTTGACGGTTGGCCAGGATTTCTCGATCGGCTACCTGGCGCACGATGCGGAGCAAGTGCGGCTGTATATCGAGGAAAGCTTCACGTTCCTGGCGATCTCGCCCGACGCGGCGATGCCGATCGCTCCCAAGCCCTCTCCCGCGTAGCGGAGAGGTCAAGACGCGTCAGCGGCGAAGGTGAGGGTGCAGCGGGTTGCCCCGCTGCATCAACCGTGTGCCGACCGATCGCCCTCGGCGCTTCGCGCCTTCGACCTCTCCCGCGCCGCGGAAGAGGTTTTCATGGCGCATCCCCGGCGCCACTGGCATGATCCGCTTCTCCCTCAGGCGAATACAGCAGCAGACCAATCGTGGCGAAGCACCCAGCGCAGCGCGCGGCGATGCGGCAGCAGCCGCGGTCAGCACGACCGGGCCGGGCGCCCGAGCGGTTGCCCGAAACCACGGTCGTCCTGGTCACCGGCACCGATCCCGACGGCGACGCGCTGGCGCGACCCGTCGCCTGGAACCCCAACGACGGCCCGCCGCCGCTGATTTTCATGCAGCCCGAGCCGCCGGGGCGGGCCGCGCTGGCACCGGGCGAACGGGTGCTCGCCCGGCTCAAACCGGTTGGCGGCGGGCGTTACGAGGGTCGCACCATGCGACGCCTCACCGAGGCACCGACCCGCGTTCTCGGCGTCTTCCGCACCGGCCATGGCGAGAACCGATTGGTCCCCACCGACCGCCGCGCCAAGGCGGAATGGATCGTACCACCGGGCCAGGATGGCGGCGCCGCACCGGGCGAAATCGTCCTGGCGGAGCCGTTGCCGCACCACCAGCGGTTTGGGTTGAAGCCCGTACGAGTGATCGAACGCCTGGGCACCATGGGCGATGCGCGCTCGGTCAGCCTGATCGCGATCCACACCCACGACATCCCGGTCGCGTTTCCGCAGCCGGCCGTCGAAGAGGCGGAACGCGCCCAGGCCACGCCGCTCGGTCGCCGTACCGACCTGCGCGACGTCCCGCTGGTGACGATCGACGGCGAGGACGCCCGCGATTTCGACGACGCGGTGTTCGCCGAGCCGGACGATTCAGTTGCGCCCGGCGGCTTCCGGCTGGTCGTCGCCATTGCCGACGTGGCGCATTACGTCCGGCCCGGTTCGCCGCTGGACCACGCCGCGCGCACCCGCGGCAACTCGGTGTACTTCCCCGACCGCGTCGTGCCGATGCTGCCCGAGGCGTTGTCGAACGGCTGGTGCAGCCTGCGCCCCCAGGAAGATCGCGGCTGCCTGTTCGTCGAACTGCGGATCGATGCCGGCGGCAACAAGCTGGCGCACCGCTTCGGCCGCGGACTGATGCGCAGCGCCGCGCGGCTGACCTACACGGAGGTGCAGCAGGCGCACGACGCGGGTATTGGTGGTGGTGCTGGTGTTGCTCCCTCCCCCCTTGTGGGGGAGGGTTGGGGAGGGGGGTTCATACCGCACGGGCCGTTGCGGTATGGCTCCCCCACCCCAGCCCT